>DATIIR010000080.1:0-10460 GCA_035479435.1 Chlamydiales bacterium | reverse complement strand
TTATTCTCAAATGATATATTTTTTTTAAAAATCGAACTTCCACATCGCAAGAGAGGGCCGCCATATGAAGGAATTTGTAGAGTACATTGTGAAGAATCTAGTCGATCATCCCGACCAAGTGCGCATCAATGAGATTGGTGGTACGCACACGCTGATCATCGAGCTTGGCGTAGAGAAGTCGGATATTGGGAAGATCATTGGGAAGAAGGGGAAGACGATCAATGCGATCCGCACGCTTTTGATGTCAGTTGCGAGCCGCAACGGCCTGCGCGTCAACCTCGAGATCATCGAAGACAAGCTCCCAGTGTAAAAAACGCAAGCGGACGATTTCTCCGAAATCGCCGCCACCCGGGGAGGGAGGCCCTCCCCGGACCCCACCCATTTAAGCAAGTCACTGTGTAATTCTTATTGACAAGCAGCTCTCCTCATACACTACAATCGCTAAGCGAGGGCTAATCATGAAAAAACTGCAGATTTCGGTTCCAAAAGCAAAGATTGAGGAATTTTGCAAGCGCTGGAAGATTGTTGAGTTTTCTTTTTTCGGATCTGTCCTAAGGGAAAGTTTCCATTCCAAGAGTGACATAGACATTCTTGTAAAGTTCTCCCCTGATTCTTCCTGGGGGTTGCTGGATCATGCAAAAATGGAAGAAGAATTATCTCAAATCTTCAATCGACCTGTAGACCTTGTTAATAAAAAAGCGGTTCTGAACAGTCCTAATTGGATTCGCAAACAAAACATTTTGGAATCAGCAGAAGTGTACTATGCAGCGTGATGATGCTTTTTTACTCGATATTCTGAATGCTGCTGAGACTGCCAGGAAATTTATCGGCGGCCTCTCCAGAGAGGAATTCCTTAAAAATTCTCTAGTTCAATCTGGAGTTTTACATCAAATTATCATCGTTGGAGAAGCTGTCAAATGTCTTTCGGCTGAATTTAGAAAAAGTCACCCAAATATACCGTGGAAACTCATTGCTGGCATGAGGGACCGCATTACGCACGGCTATTTCGATGTCGATCTCGATCAAGTCTGGAATACGGTAAGGGGAGATCTGCCCGCATTGATTGAATACATAAAGCCGTTGGTATCCAAAAAACATCCTAAGTAAATAGCGGACGATTTCTCCGGAATCGCCATCACGCGGATGGGAATGCCCCTCCTCTTCATACATCGGCGAAGTCGGGATACCCTTCTTTGAAGATGCCCAGAGGCTTTTCAACCCATCTTCCTAGAACGTTGATGTCTTCACAGATCCTTTCCAAAGGTACATCGACAAGTACGGCATCATCATCATCCTGAGTTGTCAGAAAAGGAAGCTGTTCGCGAACTATGTCAGACATAATATAGCCTATCTGCCCACCGCGCTCTTTATTTTGTGCTTGAAAGACAAGTTGAGCGCATTTTCGAGCGGAATGAACGTTGATAATTTGGCCTTGAACAGCGCTTCCGATAATATCCCCGAACAAATCTCTGATTCTCTGGTTGGTGTTTAGACAAGTAATCGCGGTTCTGACCCAAACAATAAGATCCTCTCGTCCAAACACTTTGCCCACCTGCAATTGGACTCCAGACAGCCGAAGAGTCTCGCCAATCCAGTCCTGAAAATCATCCCCTGAGATTCCTCTTGCCCATCTATCGTAATGAAGGACCGTCATTTTCCTCACTCGTTGTGTCATCCAGACAGTTCTCTCTTCAGCCGTTTTCCACGCGGGGCTTACGCTATCTAGTTCAAAGGCAAAATTGTGAAATGGACCTGGTGTTTCAAACAGAACTTGCGTTCTTAAATATTGCGTCTTTAACGCGGCAGATGCAGCCATGAGAAACTCCTTTTGGCGAGGGGATTGTACTCCCACGAGGACTTTCCTGCCTCAAAAAATAATTGAATCAGGCTTAAGCCGTTACCCCCTCCCCCTCCACAAGAAAAGTTTAAATATTTTTTTACAAAAAACATAAAGAGCTCTACACTGCTCCCGTTTTTCTGACAGAAAGGGGGATTTATGGCAACAGGTGCAGGACCAACGTCACGAGAGAGGTTGTTCGTAACGATAGAAAATGAGGCTGCTGCGCCCGATAGCAGATCATCGCCTCTCCATTCATTAGACGGAAGTTCGCTGCAGCAGAGAGTCGTTGAGCTTCCATCTGGTACACCAAAAGCTGCCGCGGTGTGGCGTCGCACAATCAGATTACAAAGACGCTCACGCCACCCGGAGATACTCCCTGCCGTTGCAGCGCTATTATCTCCTCAAAAAGGCGACTGCTTATCTATAAGGCGCGACGCTTTTCGTCAACTTCGCGATCGAGAGAAGGAGACAGTAAAATCTATTGAGATCTACGATTGTCCAGATTGCGGATCTGCTTCATTGCAGGCACTCCAAAAATTTAAGAACCTAGAAACTCTGTTTTTAAAAAATCTGCCGGGCGTGGATTCTGCAATGATTGAAGACTTATTCTCCAGGGGTAAGAAAAAATGGAAATACTTAAGGGAACTTCAGATCTCTGACATACCAGTCTCAGCTGAAGCGTTGCGATGCCTCTCTTTATTGCCGCAATTAGAAGTTGTGACCATTTCAAACTCAGCTCGCACTTCAGTGAACGGCTTAAACTCTCTTTTCATGAACAGTGCGTCGCTGAAAACACTGACAGTGAGCGGATGCCCCTTGGATATGTTTGCTCAGGATTTCATTCAAGGGAGAAATGCAGACGCCAAGATCATAATAAAGACGAACCCAGATCCAACAGCTGTAAGATTAGCGGCAGAAGGAGCAGGCCGCGCGGTTAAGGATCTTATCCAGAAGCGATTTTGTATCTTTTCACAAGACCTATCGGACAAACAAAAACAGCGCCAATTTTATAGGGACTGCCTCGATCGGATGGGATTTAACGACGCTGAGATCAAAGAATTGCTGCCCGACCTTATATTATGTGAACTTGTTCTCCAAGAATACGTGAACCTCTCTCGCACGGTCAACGAGCTTGGTGAAGGCGCACCCCCATCTTTTGCGGACAGATTCAAGTTATTGGGTCAACAAACTTTCACAGACAAAGTCACCGAATTCCGATTCGAGGGGACGGGGATCTCGGCGTTGCCAGATTGCATTACATCTAACCGGTGGCCAGAGTTGCAAAAAATCCACTTGGAAGAGACCTATATTGGCGACAGTGCCCCTCTTCTCAAACTGATGCAGCCCGGTTGTCCTCGCCTCAAAGAGGTGAGCATACACCCATTGATTGTTGATTTTTCCCTCTCTTAAAAATGAGATAGTTATTAACCCGAGAGGTCAATAGGTGGCAACAATCGGCGCTAGCGAGACAAAGCCAGATCGAAGCGCCCCGGGGTCCCCAACGATGCATCATCGTTGGGGTGGGGAAGCGCTCCGAACGACGAAGGGCCATAGCCAAAGGCTAGGCCGAGGAGGAGGATCGATATGGCGAAGTCGCAGCAAGCCGATTGTCACCTATTGACAGCTCGGGTTAATGAGACGAAATCATCGGGAGGAAGGGGCTGACCATCGCCTTGCGCGAATTGAGCGAGCCCGCTTTGTACTTCAGCACCGCTATCGCCAGGTCTTTCTTCGCCCTCTTCTGCGGGATCTCCAAAAAGCTCTCTTTAAAGAGGAGCGCCAGTTCGTCGGCATTAGAGCCCAAAAACTCGACCGAGAGCGGATTGTTCTTGAGGCCGGGTGAGGATTGGAACGAACTGAGGAAGCGCTTCAGATGCTCAATGCCCATCTCGATGTTGGGGATCCAGATCCAGAGCTCATCGTGGTGGGAGTAATTCCCAGCAGAGCCTTTGTAGACCTCTTCGGCGCTCACAATGGTGCTGATCATGTGGATATGCAGGTCGATCTCAGGCTTCTCTTTGTGCACAGTCCTAGCCTTGTGGAGCCAAACGCGCCGGATCTCATCCGAACATTTGGCAAACTGCCGGACGTTGGCGGCAAATATTTTGGTCTGCCCAACGCGGCAACACCCATTCTGCTCTTTGGTGTCGGCAAAGAGATTGGAGGCCTCGCCTTTGGCAGAGAGGGCGATGTTCTTCTCGATCTCTTTTTCTCGGTACTGATAGACTTTTTTGTAGAGCGAATACATGTCTTCGTTTTGTAAGATCCGCTTGGCCGCTTTCTTGGCAAAGTCCCGGTCGCGGACCAGATCGTCCAGAGCGATGATCTGCTGCTGCTTCCCCGCGGCAAGAGACTTGAGCCGATTGAGAAGCGAAGCGACACAATGGACGTCGAGCGCACTCACCTTACTCAAGAGATCGGTGTCGTCGATAATGCCGTAGAGGAAATGGAGATACTCAACATACTCCCTCTCTGGGTGGATGAAGTGGGGTTTTTTATTGGGCGCATCGTTGATCTCAAAGGCCTTTTGCGCAACGAGCGTGTTGCTCGATTGCGCGTCGGAGAGGATGGCCATGGGAGGGGCGAAGGTGGAGAGGGTCGTTTTGTGGTGGTCGATCACGCTGATCACCTCGAGGTAAGGGGGGATCCCCATCTCGTCCCGATTGCAAAAATCCCTGAGCGACACGGTGCCGAGCCGCTCTTTGCGAAGGTCAGAGGCCTGAATCACACCGACCGGATAGAGACGCCCATGATCGGGATAAACAACGGTCAAATACGAGTAAGAACCCATCTTGTTGCGGATCTCCTCGACATCGGAGCGGACCGTGACCGTCGTCGGGTGGTGGCCAAATACTTCATACTTCGCCTTGAGGGCGAAGTCGATCTTCTCCATCCGCGAGCGGATTTTGATCACACCTAAATGGAGCCCCTGAATGGCCGTCTCCAGAAAGGCAAAAATCCGGGGGCGATCGTCGATGAGATGCCCTTTGGCGTCGAAGAGTTTTGCCTTCTGCATCCGCTCGATGAGCCCCTCGATGCCGCCAAAGGGGACGTCGCCCAGTTTGCAGAGCTCGGTAGCCAGCTCCTCAAAGGTAGAGTCATTTCCCTTTTTCATCCCCAACACAAGCTTCAGAAAATCATCGACTTGCTTCGACTGCTTGTAGGTAAACTCCTGAGCGGGCTCACAGGTGCGCAATTTCTTGCCCAGTAGCTCCTGCAGAAGAGGCTTGATCTCGGCCAGGCGCAATTTGTCCTTGGCGAAGAAACTGATCCAACTGAGATGGAGGCTGTTTTCAAACCAGCGAAGACAGCTACTGATCAAGATGATCACTTGCCGAACCCCTTCCACGTCGGTTGAGCGCCAATCGCCGAGGTAAAATCCCTCGTGGTCGACGACGAGGATCGCATTGTGGTCTCGGTCGTGATCGATTTCGGCGATCGAATCGGCGGCTGTTTTCCGCTGCACGCCCGCTTGGGTCAATAGATCATTGCCGGTTAAATTCAGAGCCGTGCGCGTCTTGGGTAAATGGGTGAACACCGCAGGGCCAAATAGATCTCTAAAGATCCACTCGATTTCAATCTGAGACTCAGGGGGACCATCGGGCAAGTTCCAAATATGGAGCCCATTGCCGACACGCGCTGCAAAGGCGTCGACCCAGCCCCAGAAAGAGGCGACCGTCGTGTCCAAATCGGGCGACTTATGAGCCGTAACGAAGTGGGTCCCCTCGTAGACCTTGCCCATGCCGATGGGGAAGAGCGTCTGATAATCGCCCCGTTCGACCCATTTGCCCACAATTTTGGCTCGCACTTTGTAATTTTCTTCGAAATCGAGTCCCGAAAATTGGTTGAGCCAGATCTCAAAACTGGTGAAAGTGTAGTGGTGGAGGATCCTCTCCCCGTCAATCCGCTCGACGAACTCGAGCACGGCGGGAAGCAAAAAGCAGGGCGTCTCTTGCGCCTGGATCCAGTCCAGCAGCGCCCGATTGACCTTCTCGCTTCTTTTCCTATCTACGAGGTGCTTGTGCCCCTTTAACTTTTTGACAACCGCATCGAGTCCTGCAAAACGGTTGATCTTGACGCGATGACTACCCAACAACTCTTTTTTCACACACACTCTCTCAATCCGAAACGGATTGAGCAGGACTCGAACCTGCGACCGCCCGCTTAGAAGGCGGGTGCTCTATCCACTGAGCTATCAATCCAAAACAAACCACCAATTTACCTCTTCCGGGGTGTATTTGGCAAGAATTCCTTGCCTTTAACCGCTCATTGAGATACTTTTCTTCATTTCCTTAAAATTGGGTAGTAGCTATGGCGCGTGTGATTTTTCTTTTTCTTCTCTTCACTTCCCTGATCGCTGAAGAAAAAATTTCCATCCATTCGATCGAGACAGATCAGGGCCCGCTCGACTACACGACCGCGGTTGTCTCGGGGGACGTGAGTTATATCTCCTATATCAAAGAGGGCCCCGACCGCCCGATCACCTTCGCCTTCAACGGCGGTCCCGGCTCCTCCTCCGTTTGGCTCCACCTGGGCACGTTTGGCCCCCGCCGCCTCATCTCCCCCGAAGAGGGGCAGAAGATCACGCCCCCCTACCCAATCGTCGATAACCCCGAGACGATCCTCGACCTCACCGACATCGTCTTCATCGACCCAATGGGCACCGGCCTCAGCAATGAAAAAGGGGAAGACGACGAGAAAAACCCCTACAGCGTCACCGGCGATATCGAGATGATCAGTAATTTCATCCGCGACTACCTCACCTCCCACAACCGGTGGAATTCCCCTAAATACCTAGCCGGCGAAAGTTACGGAACCCTGAGAGCTGCCGGCGTTGCCGAGTATCTCCAAAAAGAGCACCACATCTCCCTCAATGGCGTCATCCTCATCTCAGCTGCCCTCGACTACCAGACACTCATCTTCGATGCGGATAATCCCCTCGCCTATTTTCTCTTCCTCCCCACCTACGCAACGACGGCCTGGTACCACGATCGCCACTACCGCCCCGATGCAACGCTCGAAGAGGTCGCGCAAGAGGCGAGAGACTTCGCCTTCACGGGCTACGCCTCGTCGCTCATCTGCCGCAAGTGTTACGACTCCGAACTGATCCACCAGAAACTGGCCGCCTTCACAGGCCTTCCCCTCTCTCTCATCCAGCGCCACCGAGGGCGGATTGAGAACGAGGTCTTTGCCCTCGAATTACTCATCGACCAAAAGCAATTGATCAATGGTTACGATTCCCGCTTTACCGGCTATTCGGAAAACGTTTTCCAAGATCCAACCGATACGCACCTCCTGAACGTCTTCAGCGGCGCTTTTCACAGCTACCTCAATACCGAGTTGGACTCCCCCTCCTCTTACCGCCTTCTCTCCTATGAAGTGAATACAGAATGGAACTACCGGAACTATAATTTCTGGGGCTATCCCAGCCTGATGAGCGGCCTGCGGAGGACGTTGATCGGCAATCCGTCGCTAAAAATCTTCGTAGGCTGCGGCTACTTCGACATGGCCACGCCCTTTGCAGCAGCAGAATATTGTTTCGACCACCTCGACGTGCCAAACATCTCCGTGCAAATGGAGTACTATGAAGGGGGCCACATGTACTATCTCAACCCTTCAGCCCGGAAAAAATTCAAACAGGACCTGATCCGTTTTTATCAAAAGTGAGAATCCGATGCGCATGATCCTCTTTCTTCTCTCGATCTCTTTCCTACACGCCGAAGAGGAGGAGACGCCCCCAAAAGATCTCTCTCAACTGAACATCACGAATCACGTCATTCAACTCCCGAGCGGCCCTCTCGAGTATACAGCCGTGACGGGGATGTGCCCCATCTTCAACGCAGATGAGGAGAAGACGGCCGACCTCTTTTTCATCGCCTACATCAAAGATGAGGGAGAAGAGCGCCCCCTCACCTTCATATTCCCAGGTGGCCCAGGCGGCGCCTGCACAGACGGATCCATCCTCACCTTCGGCCCTCGCCGCCTTCTCACCGCAGACGAAGGGAGAGGCATCCTTCCTCCCTACAAGATCATCGACAATCCCGAGACGATCCTCGAATACACCGACCTCGTCTTCGTCGACCCGGTCAATTGCGGATTTAGCAAATCGACCCCAGAGGCTTCTCTCAGCTATTTTTACAGCGTAGAAGGGGACATTCAGACATTGGGAGAATTTGTCCACACCTACATCGACATGTCAGAGCGGTGGAACTCCCCCATCTACCTCGCCGGCGCGAGCTACGGCACTCTCCGCTGCTGCGGCCTCTCCCTGAATTTGATGCAGTATGACATCTTAGTGAAAGGGCTGATCCTAGACGGATGCGCCTTTGAGTGGTCGACCCAGCAATCGCAGCGCGACAAGACCCTCCCCGATTGCCTCCTCGTCCCCACCTTTGCCGCCACAGCCTGGTATCATGGCCGCCTTTGGCCCGAGAAAACCCTCGAAGAGGTGGTCGACTACGCCCGCAGATTCACCTACGACGACTATGCGCCCGTCATGATGCAACCCAATCGCCTAAGCCGTGCGGAAAAAGAGATCTTCGACCAAAAATTGGCCCACCTCATCGGACTTCCGCTCGATACGGTCAAACGGTACAATGGACGCATCAATGAATCGATCTACACAGCCGAATTTTTTCGAACCGAAAGGAAAGCCCTCGGAGGGAAAGATAGCCGCTATGCCGGAGATATTTTCACCATCGATCCCAGCCATTCCCACGATCCCAGCTACACCGACTCGTATGGTTGTGAAGCGGCCTTCAAGCACTATCTGCACAAAGAACTCGACACCCATTTCCCCCTGACCCCGTACGTAGGGATGTTGCATTCGCGTTGGGATTCAGACACATATGATTCGTGGGGCGAACCGAGTTTTCTGCAGCGGATCCGCAAATCTCTCGTCATAAATCCCCTCATGAAGATCTTCGTCGGCCTCGGTTATTACGATTGCCGCACCCCGTTTGCCGCCACCGAGTACTGCTTCGAGCATCTCGATCTTCCCGACTCCTACCGCAATAATCTCCAGTTTGAATATTATGAAGCGGGGCACGGATTTGTCTTCGATCACCCCTCGCTGAAGAAATGGAAAAAGGACCTCACTAAATTCTATGAGCATTAAAATTGGACTGATCGGCGCACAAGGGCGACTCGGACGCACCATTGCCGCCCTCCACCCAATCCTTCCCATCACACGCACCACACCGCGCGTCGGATTAGACTGCGACATCTTCATCGACGTCTCCGCCCCTTCCGCGCTCCTTGAAAACCTCTCTCTCAATAAACCCATCGTGATCGGCACCACCGGCCATCTCGACTTCGCCCCCATCGAGCGCGCCGCAAAGTACCTCCCCATCTTTTATGCTCCCAATTTCAGCCTCGGCATCGCACTTCTCCGTAGAGCCGCCGCCGAAATTGCCCGCAACTTCCCCTGCGACATCGACCTCATCGAATCACACCACGCCACAAAAAAAGACGCGCCCAGCGGCACCGCCTTGCAGCTCGCCAAAATCGCCCCCAACGTCCACATCCATTCGATCCGCTCCGGCAAAATCATCGGCGAACACACCCTCCTCTTCAATACCGCCGAAGAGCGCATCACCCTCTCTCACGAGACCCATTCGCGCGACACCTACGCGCGTGGAGCTCTCGCCGCCGCCCACTTCCTCGTAGACAAGCCCCCCGGCCTCTACACTATGGACAATTTATTCACCTAAAAGATAAACTTGTCACTTTTAAATCAGGGGTCGTCATGTCTACAGTCGCTGTTTTCCTTCTCTCTCTTTTCACCACGCTCGCCGTGTATGGAGAAATCTACACCGCAAGAGATCTGGGCACTCTCGCGATGGATCGAAGCGAGGCCAGATCTTTGAATGAGAATGGGTGGGTAATCGGGAAATGTTTCCAAGGAAAGACCGTCTCAGATTTCTTCTGGACCTCTAAATCGGGGCTCCAGATCTTAACCAATGAGGCCGATAAGGAGATTTTCCCCCAAATCAATAACCTGGGAAACGTCGTCGGATTCCTTCTAAAGCCCGGTTCTTGGTTGAGCTCAGACCAACTCCAAACCTATACGTTCTCTCTCTCTAAAGGCTTTCAATTACAGGGGACTAAGTCTCGCGACGACGGGGTTACGCTATTGTTGAATGACAGAGTCATGATTATCTGCGACCATTTGAACATTTTTGAATCTACATACAATTTTCTCTTCAAAGGCGAAGAGATGGCCCGCCTCTTCCCTCCCTTCGGAGACCTCAAAACGTACCCCGCAGCTTTGAACAATGTGTCTCAGATTTTGACATCGGTCGAAAGCCCTGGAATTTTTCACACCTCTCTCTTAGCCAACCATCTCCTTCAAATCTTCGATCTGACCACAGGAGAATCTACTGAAATCGCCTCCGATCAACCCTATCGCGGTTGTGCATTGAATGATTCGGGTGTGGTCATCGCTCAAGACAAAAAGGGGCGCGAAGGATTTTACGGATCCAAAGAGTTGGGCATGCAGAGCCTGGGAGATTTCATTCCCACTGCATTGAACGGCAATGGAGATATTGTCGGCAAACGAGGCAAAAACGTTCTATTGAGAACCTCCGATGGAGCGATGATGGATCTCAACAAAGAGACT
>DATIIR010000079.1:0-5112 GCA_035479435.1 Chlamydiales bacterium | reverse complement strand
CGTACTTCGTCGAGACGCCGTCGTTCCCATTCGAAATGTCCCCCGGACATTTCGAACGGGCCCCTTCATTTCGAGTCCTAAAAACGCCCCATCGGGGGCGTTTTTTCACCGGCAAAAAAAAGAGAGGCCGGAGGCCTCTCTTTAGATTTTTTTTGCCCAGCACCGGAGCATTCTCGAACCAATTTCTCAAAGGAATGAAGCTTCTCTATGAGCTAGAACCTCTTATCAAGGTAAAACCCTATCTCACAAATCAGTGGGAAAAACACAATAAATTAACAAAAAATGCCTCCTGAATCGTGATAGCTAGAATCTTCCGAAACCCCCTCTATAGAAACAGAACCAACAAAAATATTCTTGTATCAGAGTTTTGAAACTAGCTTCTTTGGTATTTCTGAAAAACGACAATTATCATTTTGATCAAATCTTTGGCTACTAGGAATTTGATTATAGTTACTGAATGCTTTATGCGCTGATCCTATTCCATAGTTTTGATCGTATCCATAAACTCTTAATTCAGGGAATTTTCTAAAATCCGTTTTAATCAATCTCCCTCCTGCGTAATCAACGTAAGTTCCATTCAATTTTTTAAAAAAATGAACGACTTTTTCACTAGTTGAAACTGTTGCTTCTTGCGCTTGTAATTGTTCAGGATGAGAATCAAAATATACAGTAGGTTTTGAGTGTTCCCAAAGGGCACGAAAAGCATTTACATATGACATATTATCAGGGACTGTTACCAAGCTTGATGCCATTAGAATCTCTTTATATTTTATTTTTCAAAATCAGTGAATTTTCTCTTTGTTAATGCGGAGACACCATCACTTCTGAAAATGTCTCCGGGGATGTGCCGGTGACCGGACTCCTTTCTGGCGGGCACGCGAGGCGCGTGTCTTTGTCCCGAAAGCCGATTCGGCTGCCGTCGAGACGCCGTCGTTCCCATTCGAAATGTCCCCCGGACATTTCGAACGGGCCCCTTCATTTCGAGTCCTAAAAACGCCAAAGCTTTGGCGTTTTTTCACCGGCAAAAAAAAGAGAGGCCGGAGGCCTCTCTTTAGATTTTTTTTGCCGGTGACCGGACTCGAACCAGCATCTTATTGCTAAGAGTAGATTTTGAGTCTACCGCGTCTACCAATTTCGCCACACCGGCATCAAAGTGGTCCATTGTAGAGGGATAGGGCTTTTTAGGAAAGAATTATGAGCGGGGATACCCCTTGTTCGCCTTGGCCCAGTCGTACACCACCCGCTCGCGACTCTCCTTGTCATAGCGAACTTGGATGGATAGATAGGGATGGGGATGGCGGTTGTCGAGATCGCGCCCTTCGTTCTTCTGATAAAGCTTAATGAAAATCTCCTTGTTAAACCAGGGCTGAATAGCGAGCTCGGTCTTCTCAAATCGCTTAAAATCAAGATTTTCTTTATCGGATTTGTAGAGAGGGGTCTCCTGAAAATATTGCATGAGGAGGCCTACGATCTCTTGAGGACGCTCCTCCATGCCCTGGACGTAAAAGTCCACTTCGGCGCCAATTTGGTGCTTGGAGGTGCGGTTCTCCTTGGTCGCGTCAGAGTAGGTGTTGTGGGTGGGACAGCGGTGGCCACAGGTGATGATGACGCGCTTGCCGGTCTTTTTCTGAATGTAGTTGAGGAGGTCGATGAGGATGGGATAGACGCTCTCCTTGCCGTGAATGATGGGGAGGCCGTGGCGGCTGCAGCCCTCACAGTCGGTGAGGGGGACGGGCTTGGCGGGATCGGAAAGGTCGAGAATGGGAGGGTTAAGGGGACTGCCCTTACAACGGAAAAAGTCCTTGGTCAGACGGGGTAGGTTCGACTCCGATTCCCAAGGATAGGGGGCTCGAGTGAGGTGGGAAGGGGGGGAAATGGGGTAAATGGCGTCGCTCCGATTGCGGTAAATCACCTCCGCTTTGCAGTTGAGCCTGCGGATCTTCTCCCTCTCAGATTGCTCCATTCCCGAGCAGCCGATAAGAAGAAAGAGCAAGAATAATGGAACTTTTCGTATAGTCCGGTTTAACATGTCTGATCATATTCTCCAGCAGCTGCAAGAGTCGGCCAGCTCGGCTCTGAAAAGCCAATCGGTGCAAGAGGGCGTACAACACCTGTCGCGCGCCTTCGCTCTCTTTTCCGAAGAAGCTACCCGCCTTAAAAGCGCATACGCTAAGTTACAAGAGCGCTTCCAGACTGTCAACCAAGAACTTGGGGTCAAAGTGGCCGAATTGAGCCGCTTAACTCACTACTTGAACAACATTCTGAAGAATATCTCCGACGCGATCGTCTTCATCAACTTGGACGGGACGGTCACGATCGTCAACGACGCCGCACTGAAACTGTTGAAGCTCAAGCCAGAGAGCGTGGTGTTCAAGAAGTTCTGGGAGGTCTTCCCAGACGAATCTTTCGGCTTCTCCATGCGAGAGGCGCTCAAATTCGGGATCTCCCATAGGCTGCTCTACAGAAAAGAGATGGAGATCTCGACGACTTTCGTCTATGAAGGGCCCAAATTGTACCACGGGATGATCCTGGTATTGAGAGATATCAGCGAAAAACAAAAGCTCCAATTGATCGCGAATCGAAACGACCGGATGAAAGAATTGGGCGAAATAGCGGCTACAGTGGCCCACGAGATCCGCAACCCGCTGGGGGGCATCCGGGGCTACGCGTCGCTCCTCTATCGCGACTTGGAGGCGAGCAAAAATCTACAGGAAATGGCGGGCTACATCATCGAGGGAACCAAATCGCTCGAAAAGGTGGTGAGCGCTGTCCTCCACTATTCCAAACCGATTCAGATCCAGCCACAGACGATCGATGTGGGGGCTTACCTGAAGCAGATCGGGAAATTCATCAAGGTCGATCCCGCTTTCCCGGCCAATGTAAAGCTAGCTTTACATGTCCCCGATGCTCCCCTTTTGGCTCCGATCGACCCCGAGGCGATCAAATCGGCGATGCTCAACCTGATCTTCAACGCGTTCCAGGCGATGCCTCAGGGTGGCCAGCTGACGATTTCCCTGCTAAAAATGGAGACGACGTGCCAGATCGCAGTGGCCGATACGGGAGTGGGAATGGAAGAGGAGCAGCTGAAAAGCCTCTTCTCCCCCTTCTTCACGACGAAACAGAAGGGCAATGGTCTGGGTCTGGTAGAGACGCAAAAAATCGTCCAGGGCCACTTCGGATCGATCGATGTCCGCTCCTCTTTAGGAAAAGGGACCACATTTACACTTACACTGCCGCTCAAAAGGTAAATTATGATTGAAAAAGTGCTTGTTGCCGATGATGAACCGCTGATGCTCCGCTTCATGGCCGATACGCTCAGACGGCAGGGGAAAGAGGTGGTGACGGCGGAAAATGGGGCAGATGCGATCCGGCTGCTCGAAAACGAGCCGTTCGATCTGATCATCACCGATATGAAAATGCCGCTGAAAAATGGGCTCGATGTGCTGAAGATGGCCAAGGGGCTCTACCCATCGGCTCTGGTGATTTTAGCGACAGCCCACGGGACGATCGAATCGGCTGTCGAGGCGATGAAGTTGGGGGCGTTCAACTATCTGATCAAGCCCTTCTCCCCCGAAGCGCTCGAAGGCGTTTTAGAAAAGTGCGAAGAGCACCTCCGCTTGGTGAAAGAGAATAAATTCTACAGAGAAGATGCAAAAGCGCCTCGCCTGGTGGCGCAGAGTCCTGCGATGAAGAAAATCGTCCAAGATTTGGAGAAGATCGCGAAGGCGCAGGCAAGCGTCTTCATCACGGGGGAATCGGGAACGGGGAAAGAGGTCATTGCGGGAGCGATCCACGAGTTGTCCGCCAGGGCGCAGTACCCGTTCATCAAGGTGAATTGCGCAGCGATCCCCGAAACGCTGCTCGAATCGGAATTTTTCGGCCATGAACGGGGCTCTTTTACGGGAGCGCACATGAGAAAGACGGGGCGCTTCGAACTGGCCGACAAGGGAACGCTTCTCCTCGACGAGGTGACCGAGATTCCACTGATGCTACAGCCCAAGCTCTTGCGGGCCATCCAAGAGCAAGAGTTCGAGCGCGTTGGGGGGACGAGGCCCATCAAGGTCAACCTGCGCTTTTTGGCTACCTCCAATCGGAATATGCAGGAGGCCATCGAATCCAAGGTCTTCCGCGAGGACCTTTTCTATCGCCTCAATGTCGTTCCGATCCAGATTCCGCCGCTGAGGGAAAGGCAGGAGGACATCTTGCCGCTCGCCCAGTCGTTTTTAGAAAGGTTCTGCGCGGAAAATCACAAACCCGTGAAGAAATTTACCGAGAAGGCGGAGAAAAAGTTGCTCGACTATCCGTGGCCCGGCAATGTGCGCGAACTGGCCAACATCGTCGAGAGGACGGTGGTGCTCGACTTTGATCCGGTCATCGATTGTGAACACCTCTACCTCGACTCTTCGGTGGCAGCGGCGCCCAAAGAGATCAAGAAGGGAATGACGCTCCACGAGATGGAGAAACAGCTCATCTTGGAGACGCTCGAGGCGAACCACCAGAACCGCACCAGAACGGCGACTCTTTTAGGGATCAGCGTTCGGACACTGCGCAACAAACTCCACGATTATGGAGAGACCTCATAGGAACTATCGGGCCTCTCCTCTTCTGGAGGCTCCGCTTCTAACTCTCTCAACGCTGCCTCCGCATCGAAAGCATCGTCCCTTGGGATGCCTATACGAAAATCTCTCCCCTCTTCTCTCACCGCAACTTCCAACTTCACCGTGTTACACACAGTTTCAAAAGCGTGAAATGCGTTCCTCTCTAGCTCGACCATCCAGTCAGCACTTTTGAACGCGCCAACCAAAAATGTATTTCCGGGGGGCAAAATAAATTCAAGAGCATCGAGAAAGGCCAGTCGTTCTTCCTCGGAGAGCCCCGATGGCATTCCATTTTTCTTGAATCCTTCCAGTTGAGAACACATCTCTGGTGTGAAGTGGGCGGTGAAATTTTTAATGTGTGCGTAGATCCGGAATGCCCGTTTTACCTCTTCTATACAGAGCCAATTTTGAATCCGTTTTTCGCTCTTCATTACAGAGATCAGAAGAGGAGCATGATTGATACCTACGATATGGTCTTTCTCCTCCGCAAACAATTCGAGAAAAGAGGCGCCGG
>DATIIR010000078.1:0-12123 GCA_035479435.1 Chlamydiales bacterium | reverse complement strand
ATGGGTACACCGATTCTTGTTACTGGCGGTGCTGGCTACATTGGAAGCCATACGTGCAAAGCGCTGGCCAAAGCGGGCTATCTGCCAGTCGTCTACGACAATTTGTCCACAGGACACGCCTATGCCGTCAAATGGGGCCCTTTCGTCGAGGGCGACCTGAACGATAAGACGAAGTTGAACGAGGCCTTTGCGATGTATAAGCCGCAGGCCGTCATCCACTTCGCCGCCAACGCAATCGTGATCGAGTCGATGACCAACCCAGGCAAATACTACCGCAATAATGTGGGAAGCACCATCGCCCTTCTAGAGGCGATGCGCGACCACGGCGTTGGACAGCTCGTCTTCTCCAGCACCTGCGCAACCTATGGCCATCCCCAGTTCACGCCAATGACCGAATTGCACCCCCAATTGCCCATCAATCCATACGGCAGATCGAAGCACATGATCGAGCAGATCATCGCCGACTTCGAAATGGCCCACGGAATCAAGGCGGTCATTTTACGCTACTTCAATGCCGCAGGCGCCGATCTAGAGACGCAAATCGGAGAAAATCATACACCCGAAACCCATCTGATTCCCACGATCATCCAGACCGCTCTGGGTTTGCAGAGCGAAATCGTCGTCTACGGCACCGACTTCGAATCGCGCGATGGAAGCGCAGTGCGAGACTACATCCACGTACAAGACCTAGCCGACGCCCACGTCGCAGCACTGAAATGTCCGAAAAGCGCCTCGATCAATCTAGGCACAGGAACGGGCTACTCCGTCTTTGAAATCATCGACGCGATGCAGAAATTCTGCGGCAAAACATTGCCCGTCCGCCTGGAAAACAGGCGCGCCGGCGAGCCAGGCATCTTGACCGCCGACAACGGGAAAGCCAAAGAACTGCTCGGCTGGAACCCGAAAGTATCCGATCTCCCCACATTGATCGAATCGGCTTGGAAATGGCACCAGCTCCTGTTCGAAAACGCAGACTTGGTCCGCTCGGTCCTTAAATGTTAACGATTGCATTTTTTTTAGCCTTTACTGCTCTTGTCTTGCAGGGCGTTGTCGTGCCGCGCTTAGCGCTTCTGGCCTTCGCCCCATTTCTGGCTCTGGTCATCATGAAATGCCACCACCCGCGCGCTCTGTGGTTGAGCCTCATCGCCGGCGCATGTGTCGATCTCGTCTCAGACGATCCCATGGGACTCCACGCACTGAATTACACTCTCATCACCGCGCTCCTCTTCCAATTCCGCAAACATTTTTTATACGACCATCCGCTCCATTTAAGCTTATTTACAGGCCTCATTTCTGTTTTATCCACCATTTTGCAACTCGTTCTCCTTTTTCTTTTTGACAGAAGAGTACCGTTTGAAGGAAAATGGGTCTTTGCTGACCTGATCGGAATGCCGGTGATCGACGCGCTCTACGCCTTCGTATGGTTCGCAGCGCCGCTTTCCCTCTTTGAAAAATGTCGCCGCATGTGGGTATTATTTTGGCTGAAAAGAAAGAATCCCTCTCCCGCATCACACTGACCGCCATAGAGGCTGCCCTCCAGGCTGGCGAACTCTTGCGCCAAGGTTTCGGGACGCAGTTTTCCATCTCCTCCAAAGAGGGGCGCCACAACCTCGTCACCGAATACGACCACAAGTCTGAAAAATTAATCCTCGATTTTCTAAGACAAGAGATCGCCGGCTCCAATTTCTTGGCCGAAGAGAGCGGCGCTAGCGGCAAAGATGTGGGCGGCGTCCTCTGGATCGTCGATCCACTCGATGGGACGGTGAATTTCGCCCACCAAATCCCTATGTTCGCCGTCAGCATCGCAGCGAAGCTCGAAGGCAAAGTGGTCAGCGGTGTCATCTACCAGCCCATCACACATGAACTCTTCGTAGCCGAAATCGGAAAAGGGGCTTTTCTCAACGGCAATCCATTGCGAGTCTCCGAAGTGAGAAGGATCGAAAACGCCATTATGGCGACCGGCTTCCCTTACGACTTGGCCAAAAACCCGTTCCACTGCATCGACCACTTCGTCGACATTTTAAAACTCGGCATCCCGATCCGCCGCCTGGGTGCCGCCGCCATCGACCTCGCCTACACAGCCGCGGGGCGCTTTGATGGCTTCTTTGAAGTGGAGCTAGCGCCCTGGGACGTCGCCGCAGGCAAACTCCTCATCGAAGAGGCGGGTGGGAAAGTCACTCAGTGGGATAAAGGAGCCTTTGATCTCTTCTCTCGCGGGCCGATCCTCGCCTCCAATGGCCATATCCACGATGCGGCAGCCCTCATCCTCAATAGGTCGCTCTGATGCTGATCGATGGGAAGAAAATCGCAGGCGAAATCCAAGCCTCCATCGAGAAAAAGATCGCCACCATCTCCGGCCGCAAGCCAGGCCTCGCCTTCATCTTGGTGGGGGATAACCCCGCCTCTCAATCGTACGTCCGCTCGAAAAAAAAGGCGTGCGCCTCCGTTGGCATCGTCTCGATCGTCGTCGAGTTGGCTGCAACGATCTCCGTATCCGACCTTTTAAAGCAGATCAACCGGCTGAATCTCGACCCCGAAATCGATGGGATCTTAGTGCAGCTTCCCTTACCAGCTCACATCGATGAAAAAGTGGTGACTGCAGCGATCGATCCAGCCAAAGATGTCGACGGATTCCATCCGATCAACGTGGGCAAAATGCTCCTGGGCGAAGAGGGGGGCTTCCTCCCCTGCACACCTCACGGCATCCAAGTCGTATTGGAAAGGTCAAACATCCCCATCTCGGGCAAGCATGTCGTGATCGTCGGCCGCAGCAACATCGTAGGCAAGCCTCTCGCAGCTATCCTCATGCAGAAAAAGCCCCACTGCAACGCCACCGTCACCGTCGCCCACAGCCAATCGGAACACCTCCACGACCTCACCCGCTCCGCCGACATCCTCGTCGCCGCCCTAGGTAAGCCTCTCTTCGTCAAGAAGGAGATGGTGAAACCGGGCGCCGCCGTCATCGATGTGGGGATCAACCGCCTCCCCAATGGCAAACTCGTCGGCGACGTCGATTTCCACGACGTGTCTGAGGTCGCAGGCCACATCACCCCCGTCCCTGGCGGCATCGGCCCCATGACCATCGCCATGCTCCTCCAAAACACCCTCCTCAGCTTCCTGAAACTCTGCCTCGTCCTCTTCTGCCTCGCCTCGTGCCAAAAAGGGCCTAAGAGCGACCCTTGCACCCACTTCGGCGGCGTCGCGATGACCATGCCCTACCACATCACCGTCGGCAAGAACCTCACCGACGAGGAACACAAATCGGTCTCCCATGTGATCGAGAAAACCTTCACCGAGGTGCACGAGATCTTCGACAACTGGAACCCCAAATCGGAGATTTCCCGCCTCAACGCCGCCCCCGCAGGCGCCCTCCTTCCCCTCTCCCTTCCGCTTCAAAATCTTTTGAGCCTCTGCAGCGACATCGTCACTCTCAGCAGCGGCCGCTTCGACCCCACCATCGAACCGCTCGAACACCTCTGGCGCGAAGAGAAAACCCCCTCCCCCGAACACCTCCAAGCCGTGTGCGACTCGGTCGGTTGGAGCCATATCTCGATCCACAACGGGATCTTCAAAAAAGACCACTCAGGAACCAAACTCGACCTCTGCGCCGTCGCCAAAGGCCTTTGCATCGATTGGCTCACGGAAAGACTCCAGGCGATGGGCTACGCCGACCTCCTTGTGGAATGGGCCGGGGAAATGCGCGCAGCGGGCCACCATCCAGAAAATCGGGACTGGACCGTCCAGATCAATCCCCACCTTCTAGTTCAAAATCAACCCATCGCCCCCATTCATCTCCGCAATAACGCGCTGGCCACTAGTGGCAGTTCTTTCGTCATCGACCCTCTGACGGCAAGCCCCCTTGAGAAAACCGAATACTCCATTGCATTTGCCACCGTCATCGCCCCCACCTGCGCCCTCGCGGACGCCCTGGCTACGGCCGCCGTCCTCTTCCACAGCCGCAGAGAAGCTGAAAGCTGGGCCCAAGAGGTGGTCGACATCTATCCCGACGCCAGCTTTTGGATCATCAGCCATAGGAAACCGTGAAACTCAAAACCATCTACTTCGACCTCGGCAACGTCCTTGTTTTCTTCAGTCTTCCCAAGATGTTTGACCAAGTGGCCCTCTGCACCGGGATGACTCCCAAAGCGGTCAAAGAGCTCCTCTATGAAACAGAACTCCGGGAACTCTATGAAAAAGGGGTCGTCAACACCGAACATCTCTACCGCATCTTTCTCAAGCAGGCACCCCACCCCTTTTCGCTTCACGAATTCATGGACTCGCTATCCGATATTTTCACGCCCAATACGGAGCTTTGGCCCGTTGTTGAGAGTCTGAAGAGGCAAGGGTTTCGCCTCATTCTTCTCTCCAACACTTCCGAGTGCCACTACAATTACATCTATTCTCACTACCGCATTCTGCATCAGTTTGACTACAAGGTCCTCTCCTATGAAGTGGGCTCTTGGAAGCCAGATCCTCTGATCTTCCAAAAGGCCCTCACCCACGCTCAATGTGCGAACGACGAGTGCTTCTACATAGACGATATACCCGAGTTCGTCACTGGGGCGAAGAAAGTGGGCCTGCACGGAGAGGTCTTCACCGACGTCCCCAAACTCAAGCACCAACTCATTCAACTCGGTTGTAATTTATAAACATTCCTTCCGACCGTGTCTGATCCACGATTCTCGCTGATTTTTTCAACCACCGAGAGCACCGAGAACACCGAGGCGCGAAACGCGCATTGTTTGACCCTTTCTCGGTGCTCTCGGTGTGCTCGGTGGTTAATTTTACCACAGGTTTTTATCTATTTGTGCGCAAATAAATATTTACGCTATTTGGGCGGGCACGTAGAATGCTGGCCGTGAGTACAAATCCAGTGGCATCTGTTGCGCCCATTGTTATAGCCATGTCCAATATTACGACTCGAAGCGATCTATTGGGAAACGAGGTGATCGATTCAGTCATTCAGGTTTTCTTTCCCGCTATGGAAAATCTGACAAGAACTCTCGAATGGATCGAAAGAAGTTCCCCAGCGCAGGTAAAAGTTTATCGACAATCCAATATAGGGAACATCGCTGCCGCCGCTGAGATGGCCCTGTTTGCCATCGGTGTTGAGGCGACAAAACAGACCGTCGCCGCGTTGGAATACCAACCCGGTTCCGTTTCTGATTCAGGCACTTCTTTCGGCTCCTCCTCCCACGTAGAGGTTGGACCTCAGCTCTTTCCAACCATTGTAACCATCTCTGAATTGAGCCAAAAGAAATGGGAAGGAATCCCCGTCGTCGAAACCGTGCTCAGTATCTACCTACCCACCATGCGCAATGTCATCGCCACAGAAAAAATGATCCTGAAGGAGGATCCCAAAACAAAGTTTCAGACTCATTTCAAATCAGATCAAACAAACGTTCAAGATGTGGCCAATTTCATGATTCACGCAATTGCAGAGCAAGGTGCCAGAGAACGGCGAAAACCCATTTCCGCTTCCGCTTCAGCGCTTCCTCTTCTCGAAGACCACTTCGGCGCAAAAACCTCATCCTCAGCTACTTATGAACAATAAGTTATCGATCTGCGTCCCCACCTACAACAGAGCTGCTTATCTTCCGATTGCGCTGGACAGCATTTTAGATCAAATTTCAGATCGTGTGGAGATCGCGATTTGCGACAATGGCTCTATCGATGAGACCCCCTCTGTAATCGCCTCCTATGTAAGGAAATATCCTTGGATTAAACACTATCGGTTTGAGAAAAATGTGGGACCTGATCGCTGCTTCCTAAAATCTGTGGAGATTGCAGGCGGCGAATACTGCTGGTTTTTGGGGGATGATGACGCCATTGACAAGGGCAGTATCCATGAGGTCTTGCAATCATTGGATCAGAATCGGGAACTGTCGGGAATTTCAATCAACCGGAAGATCTTCGATGCAACTCTCAAGAACGAACAGAAGTACGAGCCCATTTATCCCGGGCTCCTATCCAGTAGACACTATCGAGATTCCCATCAGTGCATCAAAGAGTTATTCACCTACTTCGGCTACATGTCAGGACAAATATTCCGAAGATCCCTCTGGATGCAAGCCATTCGCCAAACCCCTAATGTGGAACGATATTTCAATGCGTACAGCATCTTATTCCTCGTAGTCAAATCGATCTTGATCGACCCCAACTGGCTCTATTTACATACAGCCTATGTTCAATACCGCTCTGGGAACGATTCGTTCGAAAAAGAGTTGGGTATTTATAAACGCTTCCTACTCGATGCAATCGGATATGAGAGTCTGGCGCGGGGGCTATTTCGACGGTGGGATCCCCTCTATCGACAATGCCTAGATCAGGTCTGTAGCCAGCACCTGCAAGCGCGGATTGTGTACATGAAAAGAAGTGGAGTCGTTCCCTTTTTTCCAATGAAAGCCCTAGCGGTTTTATTGCCTCGCTACTGGATGCTAACCTCTTTTTGGAAGAAAAATCTACCCATCTTGTTGATACCCAATTTCATCCGCCCATCGCTACGCTTTCTTTATAGGCTGGTTAGGCCTCGATGAAACAGCTCTATAAAAAAGACCACTACGTTCCTAGAAGGGCTTGGAGGTTGCTCAACTCCTGCTTATCTGTCGTCCAAACCTTCTCCCGCCTACTATCCGCCAAATTGACGAAACCGCCGCAAGTAAATCGCATTTTGCTCAGCAATTGGGCAAGTCTGGGAGATGTGTTACTATCTACAAGCGTTGTCCATGCTTTGAAAAAACACTTTCCCACTATTCAAATCGGGTTTCTTGTTTCCAGCAATTCCAAGCAAGTTTTAGAACATTGCCGTGAGATTGATTGGATTCATACGCTCGATCCGTGGGACAGCCCAAATAAAACCCGATTCGGACGGCTCCTCAATTTGATGAAACACTATCTATTTTCCTCCACTCGTGTGATCAAGGAGATTAAAAAAATAAACTACGATCATGCAATCGAACTAAGACCCTTCTTTCCCAATACGATTACTGTTCTGTCAAGAGCACAAATCCCCCATATCATTGGGTTTAATTCGAGTGGCAACACCCCCCTCTTATCCAAGTGCGTCCCTTGGGTTGGAAATGACTACGTGAAGAATTGCTACAAGGACCTGTTGATTCATTTGGGATTGCAGAGAGAGGAGATGGATCTTAAGTGCCTTGTGGAGATCCCTGCGGCGGTAGGCGTTCAGTTTGATCATCCCTACATCATTTTCCATTTGTGCTCATCTGTGAAAGAGAAAGATGTTTCCATTGCGTTTTGGGCTGCGCTTTATGAAAAGTGCAAAGCGAAGGGCCTAACAGTCTATTTCACGGGGAAGGGGGCGCGCGACCGTTCGATGATCCAGCAGATTACATCCGATCTGAAAGAGAACCTTTGCGACCAACTCACTTGGTCTCAATTGTGCTCGGTCATCAAGAACTCTAAGGGAATCGTTTCGGTGGATTCCGTGCCCATCCATATCGCCGCCGCGCTCTCCGTTCCCTTCATTGTTTTATTTCAAAGAACACACGAGCTCGAGCTCTGGTTCCCCACAGATTCGAAAGGGGTCTACTTTGATATGAACCAGCCCGTCGATTTTGTATATATCCAATCTCTCATCGACCAGTGGCATTAAAACCTCTCCTTGTGGTAAAATCTCCCCACCTTTTCCCGGTCAGCAGGCAAAAAACATGGCAGCAGCAGCATCTCGCTCCTCCTCTCGCGATTCTTTGGCCCAGCAAATTCAAGCACTCGCAATGAGTAGCATCACGGAGAAAGAGCGAGAGGAAAAAATATTCGTCTTCGGGGAATTGCAAGCAAAGATCCCTGCCTACATAAAACAGATCGATCTAAAAGACCCCAGATGTCGTTTCTTCGCCTTTCAACTGAAGACATTGGGAAATTTCAAACCCAAAGGGACTGAATGCACGATCGAGACCTGCGCTAAAAAAATTCTCTCGACGCTTCGGCAGTTAACCCAGGCGCAAAAAAACCCAACAGAGGTGAAAGAGAAACTCGACTATGAGACTTTCGAAAAAGCCCTCACTGAGACAATGGAGTCTGGCTGGAAAGAGGGAGATTTGGACCTTCTCCTCGTCCCCCATCTCATGAAAAAACTCCCTAAAGAAAAGATCGACAAGCTCCTTGAATACGCAGATGAAAGAGAAGACTTTCAGTTAGCCTCATTTCTCATCGAACACAATCTGATTCCTGAAAAATTAGATACCGTTATTAAAAATGCGATTGAGGCGAACTGCTTTCATGAGATTGCAGTAGCTTGTAGAAAAGTAGGAAAGTTTGTTAAGATGCATCACTCAAATTCGTAAAGAAGGAGTCAATATGGTTGCCGGTGTTTGTCGAGTAGCGGGTGGAGTTGCTCATCGTACAGTAGTATTTACAAGAGATGTTTCTGTTAGAGTTTGGAGGGCGGTTGTCGCATTTTTCAGAGCCGTTGCGGCCTACATTACAGCCGGCGCCCTTCTTGTCTGGAACACATGCCGGCGCGTTTGCTGTGGCTACAGGGCACCCCTTCGCTTACCGCGCAACCCAGTAGTGACTCGTCGTGTGGTAAACAATGCGGTAAATAATGCGCAGCCCGCTCCACTGCCCAACCAACAGCTGAGTGCAGACGATTTAAGTGCCTTTAGAACCGCGATCACGAACGCGACAAATGCGCAAGAAGCCGCCATTATCCAAATTGGCGACGTTTTATACGCTGTGTGGCGCGATCCTGCAACCCAATCGATTAAGATCCAAGATTCAGTCAATTACTATGCTCATAATAGGCAAGATAACCTCATTGAGGTGGTCATCGACGGGCCCGGTCGCGTCACCTCCATTAAAGTCAACGGTCGGAATCAAAACCAAATTCCCGCTGACCTTCTCCCCCGCTTCCGGCAAAGTTTTCTGAAATGCCTAGAGCTCTCCTCGAGATATCAATTCGCGAATGGCACAGTTGAGATTCAAATCATCCGGAGAGGTATAAACGAAATCCCCCAATTCCATTTAGAAAAGCTATCGGAAATCTTAAAGCAACATCCTAATACGGACCTCCGCGTCAGTTTTCTGAAAAATGATGGGACGCGAGACGAAGGAGTAGATGCCGGCGGGCTCTCCAGAGATTGCCTAGACGACCTATTTGAACATGTGACTAAGGCAGATGGGCTTCTCCGCTTCGAAAGACATCCAGAGTCAAACCTTTTACTGCCAGCGCCTCAGGGCAATAACGGAGCTTTGACCTTCGAGGAGAACCAAATGTACCGGCAGATGGGCCAGGTGATGATGTATTGCTATCAAAATCAAAGAAATTTACTGATCGGCAGACGTTTTGACAACTCCATATACAGAGCCGCTTTTTCCTTAACTCCCCCCGAAATCGACCGCGAATTCGCCGCGCTCCCTCTGGCGGCAAAAATGAAGATGTGTGAAGAAATGGCCAGGGAAAACAACGAACCGCCTGGCTCGCTTCGTCTCATTCAAATCGCCCGAAAAGGCAATGGGCTCTCCGCAGCTGATCTGATGGAGGTTGAAGACTTTCTCAATATGAATGGCGATTTACCGCCTGATTTTGATCACGCCCATTTCAACCCAGATAATCCGCAGCAGAAGGCGATTGTACTAAAGGCCTTAACGGATCAGATCCTGGAAAGATTCAAGTCATTGCCAGCCATTCATGCCTTGGCGAAAGGGATGAAAGAGATCCGGGCACGCATTGACAATATTGGTTTCAGGGAATTTAGCAGAAAAATTCAAGGGTCGTTAGATCGAAATGTCATAATCAATGCCATCCGAGTCCAGGGATTCAATCGTGGAGTTCAAAGGAAAGTGGATTGGTTAAAAGAGTGGATCCGGGACGAAGCAACCGACGACGAACTACAGAAATTCATTAAATTTGTGGGTGGCACCTCTTGTTTACCGGTGGGCAGAGCGATCCAAGTTGCGGAACAAGACGTCAACAATCCTCTTCCAGTTCCCCGTGCACACAGCTGCTTCTTCCAAATCGATATTTCGCCAGTCGATGCTGCCTACGGCCCTCACAACGACCACACCAAGGAGAACTTCATCCGGTCTCTGAAGGAGTTGGCTCTCACTGACCCCACACAGTACAGCATGGGATAGACCATTCATTGATCTCGACATTTTATCCCCCCTCTTCTATCATTAGGCCATGACCTTCAAGAAACGGAGAGGGGGCTCTAAAGAGTCCAAAGTCACCTCAAATCTCACCAAAACTTTAGTCCAATACATTCATGGTAAGCGCTATGCGCCATCGACCCTATCAGAATTGATCCGACTTCTCGATATTGCCGACGTCCACAAACCGCTCTTCCAAAAAATTCTTGACGACCTCGTCGAGAAAGGCGAACTCACACTGCAAAGACAAAAATATAGTTTACCCACAAGCGCTGAGCTTGTCACCGGCACGATCAGTGTCCATCCAAAAGGCTTCGGCTTTGTCAAATCGGGCGTTGGCCCCGATGTTTTCATCCCCAAACAATTCCTCATGGACGCCGTCGATGGCGATACGGTCGAAGTGGAGGTGAACCCCGTTGTTTCAGCCAAAGGCCCCGAGGGGCAAGTCATCGCGATCCTCAAGCGGAGCCGCACCCACCTCGCTGGCATCATCGTCCAAAAGACGGGCCGCCACTACGTCGCCTTCTCCCCCCTTCTCGGCATCGATAAGCCGATCAAGGTGAAGTCGAAAACTCCCCTCAATGAGGGAGACCGAATCATCTGCAAGGTCATCGAATGGCACACGGAGCACAACGTCGTCGAAGGGGAAATGTCCCACTATATCGGCCACATTTCCGACCCCTCTGTGGACGTTAAGGCTGCCGTACAAGAATTTGAGCTCCCCGACGGCTTTAGTAGAGAAGCGATCGAAGAGGCGCAAAGCTATCCACAAAAGGTCTCGGCCAAGAACCGGCGCGACCTCACCGACTGGGAGATCGTCACGATCGATCCCGACACGGCCAAAGACTATGACGACGCCATCTCGCTCACCTGTGACGAGAGGGGCCACTATTTCCTCGGCGTTCACATCGCCGACGTGAGCTACTATGTCAAGCCCAATAGCCACCTCGACAAGGAGGCCTATCTCCGCTGTAACTCCACCTACTTCCCCGGCCAGTGCGTCCCGATGCTCCCCGAACAGCTCTCCAACGAGCTCTGCAGCCTCAAGCCCAAGGTCGCCCGCCTCACGCAGTCGGTCTTTGCCGAATTTAGCCCCACCGGCGATCTCATCGACTACCAGGTCGACCGCACCTGCATCAAGAGCCAAAAGCGCTTTACCTACAAAGAGGCCTTCGCCGTCCTCCAGAAGGAGAAGTCGAGTCCCCATGAGCCCCTTCTTCGACGGATGGTCGATCTCTGCCATCTCCTCAAGAAGAAGCGCTTTGAGCGGGGCAGCATCGACTTTTCGATGCCCGATGACGTGATCCTCGTGGACGACAAGGGCGTCCCTCAAAAAATAGAGCGGGTCGAGTACGACATCACTCACCAGATGATCGAAGAGTTCATGCTCAAGGCCAACGAGCTCGTCGCCAAGCACTTGGCAAGCCAAGGGAAGACGCTCATCTATCGCGTCCACGAGCAGCCGACCGCCGAGTCATTCCAAGACTTCTATACCTTTGCCCGCTCGCTCGGCTTCCATCTTCCCGCAGCGCCGACCCATCTCGACATCCAGAAGCTCTTCCAAGATGCCAAGGACTCTCCCCTTCTCCCTCAGCTTTCGGTCAGTTTTATCCGCAGCATGCGCCTCGCCTGCTATTCCTCTGACAACCTCGGCCATTACGGCCTGGCCCTCGAGCACTACTGCCACTTCACCAGCCCCATTCGCCGCTATACTGACCTCATCATTCAGCGCCTTCTCTTTGACGAGCTACCCGACACCACCGACATCGATGCTGTCGCTACCGCCTGTTCTGAGAAAGAGCGCATCTCGTTCCGCGCCGAAAGCTCCGTCACCGTCCTCAAGAAGCTCCGCCTCGCCGGCACCTATTTTGCCGCCGACCCCACCCGCATCTATCCGGCCATTGTGACCCGCATCAAGCCCTTCGCCCTCTTTTTCGAAGTGCCCCTTTTTGATCTTGAGGGGAACATCCACATCTCCAAGCTGGGCAAGGACTACTTTGAGTACAACGC
>DATIIR010000077.1:0-10864 GCA_035479435.1 Chlamydiales bacterium | reverse complement strand
CATCCAATTGAAGAAAGACAGGGGGATCTCTGCGATTTGTTTCGCCGCTTTTGCAAGATCGTATTTCCGCTTCTCTGCGCCCGAATCGAAGCCCTTGTACTGTTCTTCAAGAAAATCGAGGAGTTCCCTGTTTTCAAACAGTTTCTCCAGCTCGACAGCGATTTTGTCGAAACGATCGAGATCCTCTCCACGGCCGCCCTTAGCCCGAATCTCAGCGATATGAGCAGATCGAGCTAAGTGGTTATTCCAATTCAACTTGAGGGAGTGCCCTTCGAGAATATCTTGGGCCAGTTTGTCTACCAGCCCCTTCGCCTCAGAATGGCCCATCCAAAGGCGTAGGCGCTCTGGGAGCGGATAGACCGGCTTGTCGCCTTGCTGAATTTCCCGCTCGAACGCGGCAACTGCTTCCGGACAATTGAGCTGCCTTGCGCATTTGATTTCTCTCTCGTAGAAGTCGCGCAATCGCAACCGATCGAGATACGCATCAAAGGCAATCCTATCTAATGCATTGCCAGATCTTCCCTGACAGAGCTCAAATTCTCGCAAAACCTCTCGAATGTGATCCCACTCTGCCGGAGTTGCGAGTTCACGCCCTTCCGCAAGAGTGGGAAAGGCCCGTTCCACAACCATTCGCAGATCTTCCCTTTGAGGCAAGCGCGCCCAAAAAGCATTGCGATTGTCCATTCGACGCTCAAACTCTCGCAAAACCTCTTGAATCCGGACCCAATCTGCCGGAGTTGCGAGTTCACGCCCTTCCGCGAAACTGGGAAAGGCCCGTTCCACAACCATTCGCAGATCTTCCCTTTGAGGCAAGCGCGCCCAAAAAGCATTGCGCCTGTCCATTTGACACAGTTGCAGACATCTCTGTCTGAGGGGTAGCTTGCTTACTTCTGGCCCTGTTTCCCCCGTCATTTTCTTGAATAATAGGTCGCTAGCGGCGAAGTTGACCACCGTGGTCGTCCCCATCCGACTCAACAAGGAGCGATAAGCCCTCTCTCCCATGTCTCTATAAAGCTCCGCTTCTAATTCGACTCTTTCGGGCTTTCCGAGGACACGCACATCGATGTAAGGATATTTTTGAATTAAGGCCTTTTGCTCAGCGGATGGAGTTGAAAAAAACAGATCGAAAAAGCTTGAAATAGCCATAATAAAACCACAGTTTAGTAGAAGTTAATTATAAACTATTCAATAATTTAAATAAACGAAACTAAGTGCTATAACTGTGGTGTAACAAAGATACTGGGATGGACGCGGGATTTAAGGATTTGCTGGATAGCGGTGAGGGTGGACCCCGTGGAGGAGTGGCAGGTGGTGCAGGAGCCCTCGTAAGCGATAACGACCTCTCGATCATTAATAAAATTTTTAATATGTACCCCTCCAGCATCTAGCTCGATGTAGGGGCGGATCTCTTTGTCGACCACCTCTTCGATGATTTTCAATTTTTGATTTGACGGGAACTGCTCCCAACCGGGGATCCCCCCGGGAATCTCGCCGAAGTCGCTTTCGATGGGGGTCGTGTCGTAGGTGGCGGCGAAGGGGATATCGAGGCACTGCTGAACGGCGTGGTCGATCGCCGTGAGGATCTGATTTAGGTAAGGGTGGCACTCCTTGGGGAAGGCGGGGGTCTCTTTCCGGTCGCGCACGTGTTGGTCGATCAGATCGGCCGAAAGGCGAGAGGCCTGGTCGTAATTTTTGCGCAAAATCAGCTCGGTGCCCACTTCAGCGGCCCCAATCAGCCCAATCGGGCCAAAAGCCTGGAACTTCGCATCGGCGATGATCCCATCGGTCTCGTCAACGAGCCAATAGAGACACAGATTCCCCACACGCCCTGTAACCAGGCGCATGTTTTTCTCCTCGGCAAGCGCGGGGCTAAAAAAGCCGACAAACCGGAGCCGGTCGATCTTCTCTCTCAGTTTTTTACTAAAGAGTTCCCAATAATGCGGCTGAATCAAACGTCCTCCGAAATTTTTTGGAGCTGCTCTACGGCTTCATTGATGATCGAGACGGCTCGGAGGATCTCCTCTTCCGTCGTCATGCGGCTTAAGGCAAAACTGATCGCACACTCATCGCCAGCGATGCGGCTTAAGTGGCCAGAGTAGGGGCCTCCGATCGATGCGTAGACGCCTTTGCGGTTGAGCAGATAGAGGAGCGCCTCTTGGTGCGCTTTCGGGAATACCAGCGCCGTCGTATTGGGCAGTCTCGGCGCATCGGCATAAAGCACTTTACCTGCCAATTGGCTTTCCAAGAGATCGCGCAGGCGGGCCACCTCGAGATTCATCATGTCGAGATAGAGAGCTGCCTGCTGTGCCGCCGCGCTCAGCGCCATGAAAGAGGGAACATCGAAACTGCCGCCCCGCAAGCTCCCCTGCTCGTTGCCGCCCAAGATGAAGGGGACAAGAGGAACTCCCTCTTTCGCAAACAGCCCCCCTGAGCCTTTCACAGAGTGGATCCGATCGCCAGAAAAAGTGAGGTAATCGCCTTTCAGTTCATCCATCGGGATCTTTCCCAGTGCGTAGGTGGCCTCGAAATGGAGCAAAACGCCCTTCTCTTTCGCTACTTTGACGATCTCATCGATTGGCTGGATGACACCCGTCAATCCGTGTGCCATGGTGACTGAGATCAGAGCCGTTCGCGGGTTGATCAGTTCGGCCAGTTTCTCTACATCGATCTCCCCATTGCTGTTGACGGGGGCGATTTTGACCGTGCATCCCAATTCCTCAAGCCGTTTGGCGCACTGCATGGTGGGGGCATCTTCTATCCCAGAGACAATCAGGTGCGTTTTCCCCTCTTTGCGCGCCCTCTCGAGGAAGACCGACCAAAAAACCTGATTGATCGCCTCGGCCCCAGACGCAGTGAAGATGAACCGATCCGCCTCTTTTGCGCCCACTAAATCGTAGATCATCTGATAGCGCCCATCTAGAGCCGAGATCAACTCCTGACCCATGCGGTGCGGAGCGAAGGAGGCGCCCCAGTGGTCTTGAAGATAGGGCGTCATCCGCTCTAGAGCGGCCGTACAGGGCCTGGTCGCGGAGTGAGCATCGAGGTAGATCATCGCCGCCACTGCCCATTTTTCTTTTCGTAGATCAGAGGCTTGCCCGTGGCCAGTTCCAACTTGACGACCTCCTCTTTGCTAAGGCCATCTAAGTGCATGACGATGGCCCTGAGCGAATTGCCGTGAGCCGAAATCAAGACCGTTTCCCCCTTTTCCAAACGGGGCATAATCCGCTGTTGGAAATAGGGGATCGCTCTCGCAGCAGTCATCGCCAAGCTCTCTCCATCGGGCGGCTGTACATCGAAGCTGCGGCGCCACATCTGCACCTGTTCCGCCCCGAATTTGGCCGCCATCTCAGCCTTGTTCAATCCCTGCAGCCGTCCATACATCCGCTCGTTCAATTCCCAAGCGATGTAGACGGGGATCAACTGTTTTTTGCTCTCCTCGCTGTAGACATGGCCCCACTCATCCAGCTTTCCCTCACCGGGGTGCAGGAAGACGGGGATTTTTCCGCTTTTGTGGTGCAAGAGCGCCAAGGGCACCGTCATCTGCGCCCGGTTGAGCGTTGAAGTGAAGACCACATCGATGGGGATATTTTCGATCGCCTTCCCCGCCTCTATCGCCTCTTGCATCCCCTCTTCGCTCATTGGGATATCGACCCAGCCGGTGAAAAGATTTTTTTTATTCCAGATCGACTGGCCGTGCCGGAGGAGGATCAATTTCGTCATAAGAATCCTAATTTTTTAGCAGTTTAACAGAAACGGAGATTCCTTTATACTTTGTAGACTATGGAAAAGAAAAGATTGAGTAAAGCGCTTGCTGCAGCTGGGATAGCCTCTCGGCGCGCCTGCGAGGAGCTGATTTTCGCGGGCCGTGTCACGGTCAACGGGGAGACAGTCAAATTGCCCCAACACCACGTCGATTTCTCTAGCGACCAGATTACAGTCGATGGCGAGAGCGTCAAGGCTGAGCAGAAAAAAATTTACTATATGCTCAACAAGCCTCCCGGTTACATTTGCACCAGCACTAGGCCCGGCAAGAAAGCCATTGTCCTCGATCTCTTTCCCGAGACCCCCGAGAGGCTCTTCACCGTAGGTCGCCTCGACAAGGAGACCACTGGCCTCCTTCTCGTCACCAACGACGGCCATTTTGCCAATCGGGTGATCCACCCCTCCTCCAATGTCATCAAAGAGTACATTGTCAAAACCATGCAGGAGATCACCCCTGAGCATCTCGAGAACCTTTCTCAAGGCGCCCGTGTGGATGAGAAATGGGTGAGACCCGTTTCTGTATTCAAAGTGAGACGAGGCACATTCAAGATTGCGGTGAAAGAGGGAAAGAAGCACGAAGTGCGCATCATCGCTGAGCGCGCTGGGCTCAAGATCACCGAGCTCACCCGGATTCGGATTGGGTCGCTCATCCTCGGTCCATTGCCTCTTGGCGAATTCCGCCACCTCACCGAAAAAGACATGCGCCTCATCTTCAACTAAGCTGCGCACGTTTGAGGGTGGAGAGGCATAAGAGGGAAATCAGTGCCCCCACCATCAGATAGAGACTCGGCAGCAGCGTAAATCCACTCATCCCAATCAATTTCTGAACAATAAACGGCGCCGTCCCACCAAAGAGAGCCACGGAAAAGTTGATGGCACAGGCAACGCAGGTGTAACGCACCGGCGTCGGAAATAGATCGTAAACAATGCCCGGCATATTGCACAGATAGGCCGCGAGAATGATCGCAAGAGCTCCCTGTCCAAGATAGAAGCAGAGAAGAGTTTTCTGTGCGATGAGGAGATAGAGCGGAAAGACCAAGAGCAGCATCGCCCACGCGCTCCCCTTTGCAAAACGGATATTCCCCACGTGGTTGCCGATTTTCCCCAAAATAGGCATCAAGATCAAGAAGAGGAAGACGACAAACACATTGAGTTTAAACGATTCTCTCAGAGTTAAGCCAAAATACTCCGTATAGTAGAAGTTGGAAAAAATGATGATCAGATTGAAAGCGACAGCATCGAGGACGAAGATGCCGATCGCGATCAGGAGCATCTTTTTATGCTTATGCACTGTGTCGAACAGCGGCTTGTGGACGAGGTGACCCACCGCTTTGGCCTCTTGGAAGATGGGCGTTTCATGGAGGAAGTGGCGCATGAAAAAACCGATAGCGCCCACAAAGGCCCCGATGAAAAAGGGAATCCGCCATCCCCAATCGAGCAGAACCTGCGTAGGGAGATTGAGTTCGAGTTCAAAAATGTCGAAAGAGACGAGAAAAAGTCCCAGCGCAACCCCGAAATAGGCCCAACTCCCCACATATCCACGCTGCTTGGGAGGCGCCGATTCGCAGAGGAAGACCACGGAACCGGGGAATTCTCCCCCGATGCAAAATCCTTGAAAGCAGTAGATCGCTCCCAGAAGAATACTCGCGGTGATTCCAATCTGTTTGTAGGAAGGCAAGCAGGCCACGAGGAGAATGGGGATCGTCATGAAGAGAATCGTTTTGATGAGGGCATATTTTCTGCCCAGCGTATCGCCGATATATCCGAACACAATCCCCCCAACGGGACGAGCCAACGCCCCACACGCGTAGAGCACGAGGAGGAACGAGCTGGCTGTATTGGGGAAAAAGAGCTTTAGGAAAATAGGGAGCATCAAACCGAACAGGGAAAAATCGAACCACTGGAGCAAATTACCCATCACAGTGGCCGTGATGACAAACTGGAGCTTAGAAGAGTATCTGCGGATTAGTGACATCAACGGTATATATAGCAGCTCTTGTATTTAAGATCTCCATCGCGTAGAATTTTTCTTTATGCTCAGCATTGCCAAGCTTTTCGGGAAATCGCCCTTTGCTCCCCTCCAGACGCACATCGACAAGGTCGCCGCTTGTGTGGATGAGCTCCCCGCTCTGTTTCAGGCGTTGGTCGCCCAAGACATGGATGCCATCCAGAGGATCGGCCTAACCATTTCTCGCCTCGAACACGAAGCGGACCTCACCAAAAACGACATCAGAAACCACCTCCCAAAAAGTCTTTTTCTCCCCGTCGACCGAGGCGCCATCCTCGAAATCCTCTCGTTGCAAGACGCTCTTGCCGACCAGGCCGAAGAGATCGCCCAGCACGCTGCCATGCGCAAATTGATCCTCCTCCCCGAAATGGCGGAGGAATTTGCCGCCTTTTGCATGAAGAATCTCGAGGCCTTTTGGCTAGCGCGGCAAGTGATCAAAGAGCTGGAAGAGCTCATCGAGTCCTCCTTTGGCGGCATCGAAGCGCAAAAAGTGAAGGGAATGGTCGAGCAAATCGCCTACACTGAATACGAAATGGACCAGATTCGCACCCGTCTAATGACCCGCCTCTATCAAACTGGAGATGGGATACCCTATCCTGCATTCCACCTCTGCCACACGCTCATTGAAGAGATCGGCTGTCTCGCCTACCTCTCCGAGAAGCTCGGCAACCGCGTTCGGATGTTATTGGAGTTGAAATGAGGAAGTGCATCTGATATCGATGGACCCATTTTTTTTGATCCAGACATCGACTCTGATTTTGGGCTTTTACATGGCCTGGAACATCGGCGCAAACGATGTAGCCAACGCCATGGGCACTTCGGTGGGTTCCCGAGCCCTTTCCCTCCGCAGAGCAGTCATTCTCGCCGCGATATTGGAATTTTCGGGCGCCTTTTTCGTGGGCTCCAGCGTCTCTGAAACGATCCAGAGAGGGATCATTGATCCCAATATCTTTCAAGCCGATCCGATTATTTTTGTCCTCGGCATGATGGGAGCACTCCTCGCCACCGGCGCGCTCCTTCAGGTCGCCTCCTACTTTGGCCTTCCCGTCTCCACGACCCACGCCATTGTTGGCGCCGTCATCGGCTTTGGGCTCTGCGTCGGCGGCATGGACGCCGTCTATTGGCCCGAACTCGGATGGATCGCCTCCAGCTGGATTATTTCTCCCCTCCTGAGCGGCCTCCTCTCCTACGCCATTTTCAGTCTCATCCAGAGGAAAATTCTTTTTGCCCTCAACCCGATCGAAGCCTCTCAGAGACTCACTCCCTACTTTGTTTTCCTCTGTTTCAGCGTAGTCACTCTTAGCATCCTCTTTCAGAGCGTCGACTACTCCACACCGACCGCCTGCCTCATCTCCATTGCCGTGGGTCTCTTTGCCGCCATCCTCAGCGGCCTTCTCGTCCAACGCAACAGCGACCCCGCCCTCCAACTCACCGATGGGTTCAACCCCTACCAAGCCGTCAGCCTTGAAAAGGCCCTCCACCATCTGCAGCGCGTCCATCTCTCCAACCACAACATGGCCCACGCCCACGAGATCTCCTCCATCCTCGCCCAAGTGGAACACCTCAGCGAAACCGTCAAGAAAAACACCCCCTTCATCCACTCCGCTAACCAATATCACGGCGTTGAGAAAATCTTCATTTCCCTCCAAATTCTCTCTGCCTGTCTCGTCGCCTTTGCCCACGGCGCGAACGACGTTGCAAACGCCATTGGCCCCGTCGCCGCCGTCCTCGGCGTACTCAAAACGCACACCCTCACAGGCCAATCGACCGTCCCCTCCTGGCTCCTCGCCCTAGGCGGCGGCGGCATTGTCATCGGCCTTGCCACTTGGGGATGGCGCGTCATAGAAACCGTCGGCAAGAAGATCACCGAACTCACGCCCACGCGGGGCTTTTCTGCTGAATTTGGCGCCGCCACGACCATCCTTCTCGCCTCCAAGCTCGGCCTCCCCATCTCCACCACGCACGCCCTCATCGGCGGCGTCCTCGGCGTCGGCATGGCCCGCGGCATCAAAGCCCTCAATCTCCAAACCCTGAAAGAGATCGTCATTTCCTGGATCGTCACGATCCCCCTCTGCGCGCTCTTCAGCATCCTCGCCTTCTACCTCCTCAAATTCTGCTTCGTGTAAAGCCACCTTTTCGCCATTGAACCTGCGTGCATACCCGATTTTGAAGCTATAACTCTCGGTTTTTTTATCAGCACAGAGTAAAATCATGAGATCGAGAGTACGCGGAGGAAATCATAATTTAGAGTCAGGAACGGGGCCTTGCCCGGAGGAAAGAGAGCCTTACGTATACCCCCATAAAGCGAAAGGCCCCAAGGAAGTCCTTGAGGCACAGGCGCCGGTAGGTTAGTTCCGACCCATTTATACCCCGATTTTAATACTGCTTGTATTTTTGGGCAACATTTCCGACGATTAAGGCAAGAAAGGTTGGAAGCCCCAAAGATACCACATCTCTTCCTGCTAAAACCAAGAGAACAGGATAACGACTCGCGCTGCGAGTCTGAAGATGTCCACTCGCTATGCGAGTGGGCAAGATACGTCCGCCTGATGGCGGACTAGCAGGATAAGAAAAAGGGGGAGCGCCGGGCGCGAATGAAATTCGCAATTGCGCCGAAGGCGCAATTCCAGCCTTTGGCTGGGCCCGGCGCTCCCCCGCGCTTCGCGTCTCCTTGGGGTATGGGGCCTCCCCATATCCTGTAAGCCTGCTGTCAAGCAGGCGTATCATGCCCACTCGCAGCGCGAGTGGATATCCTAGAGGCTCGCAACGCGAGCCGTTATCCTGCCTTGTCCTGCATAGATAGGCCTGTTACTCCATTCGGGCTCGGGCACGCACTCGGGCTCGGGCACGTTTTTGGGGGACCCCTCTCGGGTAATGTAAAGCTGCTTTACATTGCGGGGCCAGGTGGTTTATATGTCGGAATATGACCATCAACGCACAAGCTGACGAACTCGTACAGAAAATCAAGCACATGATCATCACCTCAAGCGGCCACACCGCCGAGGATGCTACTCTCGAGGAATTCTACCAGGCTTTTTGCAACGCCCTGCACGAAGAAATCATGATCAATATGACGGCCACCATCGACACAACACAGTATAAAAAGCCGCGCATCATCAATTTCCTCTCGATGGAGTACCTGCCAGGTCGCCTGTTGGGCAATAATATCTGCAACATGGGGGCCAAGGAACTGGTGAAAGCCGTGCTGCAGAAGATGGACCGGAACATCGATGACCTCATCGCCTGCGAATCAGACCCAGGATTGGGCAACGGGGGATTGGGACGCCTCTCCTCTTGTTTTTTAGACTCACTAGCAGCACTGAAGTATCCAGCACGCGCCTATGGCCTCAGATATCAGTATGGGATTTTCGAGCAGGAGATCTGGAATGGGATGCAAGTGGAACGGCCCGATTGCTGGCTGCTGAATACAGACCCTTGGGAATCGCGCCGCGATCTCTTTTCCGTCAGCATCCGCTACGGGGGAGTGCCCATCGAGGCCACGAACAAACATGGCGACGAGGTGTGCCTATTAGAGGACTACGAGGAAGTGCGGGCGCTCCCGTTCGATGTGCCGATCATCGGCTATAGCGAAAGTATCGACTACTCGGTGCTCCTCCTTCGCCTCTGGTCGACCAAAGAATCTCCTCGCAATTTTCTCCTCCAGCGCTACAACGCAGGCTTCCTCGGCCAGGCTTCAGAAAACACAGCCCTCACCGACGTTCTCTATCCCAACGATAACAACGAATTGGGGAAAAGGGTGCGTCTCAAACAGGAGTTTCTCCTCGTCTCAGCATCGCTGCAGGATATCATCCGCCGCCATCTACACGTCTATGGAGACTTAAGTCAATTTGCCGATAAGGTCCGCATACAGATCAATGATACCCATCCAGCCATGCTGATCGCCGAGCTCGTCCGCATGCTGACAAAAAACTACGACTTCTCTTGGCAAGAGGCGTGGGAAGTATGCCAAACCGTTTGTAGCTACACCAACCACACCATCCTCAAAGAGGCGCTCGAGGAGTGGAACGAGCACCGCGTCCAAGAACTCCTTCCGCGCCAGTTTCGGGTGATCCAAAAACTCAACTGGGAATTTTGCAATACCATCCGCGCCCGCTATCCAGGCGATGAAGACAAGGTGCGCCGCCTCTCCATCATTGAAAATGGGCAAGTCCGGATGGCCAACCTGGCCGTTTACGGCTGCCACAAAGTCAATGGAGTGGCCAAACTGCACTCCGAAATCTTAAAGACCACCGTTTTCAAGGACTTTTACGACCTATACCCCGACAAATTCACCAATGTGACCAACGGCGTAACTCACCGGCGCTGGCTCTTTTTCGCCAACCCACTCCTCTCCGACTTCATTACCAAGCGCATTGGCCGAGGCTGGATCTGCGACTTTAAGCAAATCGCCAAATTGAAAGACTTCGCCTCCGACCCCCAATCCCAAGATGAGTTTCTCTCCATCAAACGGAAGAACAAAGAGGCTTTCCACAAATTCTTGACGCGGGAAAACAGCGTGCGCGATGCCAAAGGGAAGATCATTGCCCACTCTCATGTGCTCGAAGCGACTTCGCTCGTCGATGTGCAGATCAAGCGCTTCCACGAATACAAACGGCAATTGCTCAACGCCCTCCACCTCATCATGCTCTATCAGGAGGTCGCCGCCAATCCATCGTCCCGCTCCATCCATCGCCTCTCCGTCTTCGCAGGCAAAGCCGCTCCCGGATATGCCGAGGCCAAACAGACGATCCAACTCATCTGCGCCATCGCGCGCAAATTCCACGCCGACCCTGCCGTCAAAAAGCACCTCTGTGTCGCCTTTGTGGAGAATTACAACGTTTCCCGCGCGGAGGTCATCATCCCCGCAGCCGATCTCTCGGAGCAGATTTCAGCCGCCGGCTGGGAGGCCTCGGGCACAGGCAATATGAAGCTCACCATGAACGGGGCCCTCACTATCGGCACAGAAGATGGCGCCAATATAGAGATGCGACAAGCCGTTACAGACCGGTGGTGGCCTTTCCGATTTGGCAACAGTGCGGAACAAAACCAAGAGCCCTACAAACCGTGGGATATCTACGTTCAAGACACCGCCAT
>DATIIR010000076.1:0-5974 GCA_035479435.1 Chlamydiales bacterium | reverse complement strand
TTGGTGTTTCTCTAATTCCTTTTTACGGGCATCCTCTTCTGACAACCCCAAACCTCTCAACAGATCTTTTCGCTGTTTCACTATTTCCTTGTGGCCTCCAAGAATCAGGTCTCTATGTCTTCCATCAAACACTTCTTTGATTGCTGCATATTTTTCGTCGGACATAGTGTCCCCGCGACAAAATCTGGGATCATTTGTAGGAATCGTCTCGCACCAGCGATGAGAGAATGCTGCATCTCCTTTATGGTTTTGAAAGACGGTAAAGAGGGCAACTTCTTCCGCTGGATAGCGCCCAAAGCCGGCAGCTTGGGTGATTTCTTTATACCTTGGATTTACGACAGCAAAAGCAATAAATACACATCCGTCGTGATTTGTTCCTTTGATTGCTCCGGAATCCGGAATCATATCTAAAGAAAGATGTCCGTCTAAATAGCTTGTGTGTTCTCCCTTAATCGTCACCTGCGGCATTTTTGCAAGATTCTCCTCGCCAACTGCAGCCACAAGTTCACTAGGAAAATCTGATTTTGTTAGAACTTTTGTAACTGGGCCCTCTTCCAGCTGAAGTTGATAAGAGTCTGGACCTCTCATTGCTTGACAGGTTGAGTAGGGGGGGACTGGTTGCACTGTAGATACGGACATGGTCATCTCCTTGTTGTTGAAAATTTAGAGAGAGAGGACTCTATTCTTAGCCTACTTTTGATGCAAGAAAAAAATAAGAGAGTTGAGGCCTCTATATAAAACGCAGAACGCAAAATGCAGAATGCAAAACTGCGGCGGGGCCAAGGGCCCCGAAATCGGGCACGCACACGGGCACGCACACGTTCACGAAAGGCAGTCGGGTGAAGCCCAGGGTGCACCCCGCAGGGGAGGCGCTGCCCCAACAGCCTCAGTTGTCTCCTATAATACAACCATCCTTCAGGATATTCCAACTGGAGAGGGCCTTGTTGCATAATTCTTCGCTGTTAGACGGTTTAATAACCACCGAGCACACCGAGAAGAGGAAAAAGGACCTAAAATTCCCCTCGGTGCTCTCGGTGATCTCGGTGGTTAATTTGATTTATGCAACAACACCACTGGGGAGCGTGGATAACGCCTATCTTCCAAGAAGATGACAGTCTTTTAAATCTGGGTTAAAGGAGAAAGACGGAGGCTGCTGGGGGCAGCGCCTCCCCTGCGGGGTGCACCCTGGGCTTCTCCCGACTGTCTTTCGTGAACGTGTGCGTGCCCGTGCCCCTGCCCGATTTCGGGGCCCCTGGCCCCGCCGCAGTTTTGCATTTTGCATTCAGCGTTCTGCGTTTACCAAATAAACATTGTCTTGGCCGTGAACAGCTCCCAAACGGGTGGCATTAACCGTCCAGGAGGTCTCCATAGGTCTCGGGTTACCTGGCCGAGGGATGTCTTGCACGATGATCTGGAAACAGCCGGCACTGGGTGCATCCCTAACGGCGATGTAGTCGGTGTGCGCTCGGCGGGAAAAAACCCTCTCAATACGGGGATTCGCGTCGAAATAGACTCTTCTATTGTAGATGGTAATAAAATCGTGATCCACTCCAGCGACTCCCTGTCTCGTGGCGTCGTAGAGCTTGACCGATGCGTCTTGCAACGGGTGAACACGGGCCATCTTGGCGAGATAGAGCGCGTGATAGGGGCAATAAAACCAGGTGCAAAAATAGTCGATCAGCTGCTGTAGAAAATTTAACGCCGCACCGCGCACTTTCATGTCGATGAGGCTCTCTAAGCAACCCGGCACAAGGCGAGACTCGACAGGAAGGGAAGCAACGACTGCATGCGTCATAATTTGCAGGGAATATTAATGGACTGTGTAGAATCTTGTAAAGATTATATTTTAGAAGCGCGATTGAGGAGGAGAGCGTCGGCGAGAACAAGCGCAGTCATGGCCTCGATCACGGGGACGGCTCGGATGGCGACGCAGGGGTCGTGTCTTGAGCCGGGGGGGAGTTTAAAGGGCTTCTTTTCCCCTTTGAGATTCACGGTTTTTTGAGGCTTTTTGATGCTCGATGTGGGCTTGAAGGCGATGCGAAAAGTGAGGGGCAGTCCCGTTGAGATGCCACCGAGTGTACCGCCCGCGTAATTGGTGGTCGTCGTGACTCTTCCCTCTTCGTCGACGTCGAAAGCGTCGTTGTGCTCGGAGCCCTTCATCCGCGCGGCTGCGAAGCCAGAGCCGATCTCAAAACCTTTCGTCGCGGGGAGCGACAGCATGGCAGAGGCGAGATTGGCCTCCAACTTCCCGTAGACGGGATCGCCGAGCCCTACGGGCAAATTGAGGGCGACGCCTTGCAAAATGCCGCCGAGCGAATCGCCCTCTTTCTTCGCTTTCTCAATCTCTTTTACCATCTTTTCGGCTGCTTTGGCATCGGGGCAGAAGAGGGCGCTTGCGAGAACTCTCTTCCTCAACTTCTCAATCGATCCGAAATCGGGCTCCTGGATGGCGATGCCGCCGATCTCAGAGACGAATGCGCAGATCTCAATGTCATAGTGGGCCAAGAGCTTTTTTGCCACGGCGCCCGCCGCCACTCTCGCAGCTGTTTCCCTTGCCGAAGAGCGCCCCCCTCCACGGTAGTCAAAAACCCCATATTTTTGCAGATAGGTGTAGTTGGCGTGGCCGGGCCTCAACAGATTTTTAATCGGCTCATACTTGCTCGAGTCGGCGTCTTTATTCCAGATCAAAAGGGAAATCGGCGCTCCGGTTGTCCGCCCCTGAAAGATCCCGGAGAGGATCTGCACTTCGTCTTTTTCTGCCCGCGGCGATGTGTAGGGGCTATTGCCGGGCTGGCGCAGGGTGAGCTCTTTGTCGATATCCTCTTTGCTCACCTTCAATCCTGCGGGACAGCCATCGATGACGACGCCGATGGCGCTTCCGTGCGACTCTCCAAACGTAGTGATCCGAAAGACTTGGCCGAAAAAGTTAGAAGCCATTGGGAGGTTCCTCTAGTAGCAATATAGAGCTAAGGGCGGCTAAAACACCAGCTTCATCGAGTAGATCGACATCGACAACCCGCGCCGCGATCGACCGGTAGATCGGCTCCCGCTCATGGACCATGGCGAGGAACGACCCTTCGGGATCATTTTTATCGAAAAAAGCGGGGAGTTCCTCTTTGAAAATCCGCTTTTTGATCGTCTCGGAGCCCGCTTTTAAGTAGACGAGAGCGCCCACTTTTTGCAAAACGGCGACATTTTCTGGATCGACAACAGTTCCCCCGCCGACGGCGATGACGCTGTTTTCCACTCCTTTGAGTGTCTGGACTGCCCTCTTTTCCAAATCCCGGAAGGCCACTTTGCCCAATTCCGCGTAAATTTGCTTCGCCTTCTTCCTTTGGCCCGCTTCTTTCGCATAGAGCTCGAGAATCAGATCGTCGGTGTCGATGAAGGGGCGGTGTATTTTGAGGGCGAGGAGCCTGCCGAAATGGGTTTTGCCGGCCCCTTTGAAGCCAAAGAGGATGATGTTCATTGCATAAATTCCATCTGCGCCCCACTTTTTAGCAAATCGCCGTAGAAAGTGGCGTAGCTTTTCAGGGTGCATTCGATGCCGTGTATCGTACTTTCGCCCTCAGCTGCCAAGGCAGCGACCGAAAGGGCCATCGCGAGCCTGTGATCGTGATGCGACTGCAGATCGTGTGAGCCGCGCAGCTTCGATGGCCGCACGATCAACCCATCGGGCAATTCCTCCACATCGGCGCCCATTTTCTTCAACTCCGTTGTGATGGCATGGATCCGGTTGGATTCCTTCGCCTTTGCGATGGCCCCATCCACTAGCTCCGTTTTCCCATTGGCAAAGCATCCGATCACCGCCAAGATGGGCAGCGCGTCGACGAAGTCGTTCACACGGATCTTCATTCCGTTGAGTTGGGGCCCTTTTTTCACACTCAATTTCGATCCATGTCTCTCAAAGCGCGCCCCCATCGTCTCAAGCACGGGGATTACCGCCTTATCTCCCTGCACGTCGTTTGGATCGAGATTATCCAACACCAGCTCCGAATGGGTCACCAAACTCGCCGCAATCGGGAATAGCGCCGAACTGAAATCGCCCGGCACCGCGTACTCAAAACCCTTAATCGCCGCGTGTCCTTTCATCTTGTAGTGTTCATAGTTGTGATTTTCATAGGTGATGCCAAACCGGTCGAACCAGCTCAATGTCAAATCAATCCACGGCTTTTCGCCCGGCTTTGTCACGTGGAGCTCGAGCGGAGAGAACGCCCCCAGCATCAAAAGCCCCGAAACCGGCTGCGAGTCGAGCCCTAAAATCGTCGCCTTTCCATGCTTAATGGGGCCCCGCACCACGATCGGCGCAAAGTCGTCCAAGCGGCTCGAGACGGCCAAAGCCCCCAACTGCGTCAACCCATCCAAAAGCGGCTTGACCGGTCTGTTGTGTCGGATCGACACATCTCCCGTCAGGACCGTATAACTCGGCAACAGAGCAGCTAGCGCTCCGATAAAGCGCAGTACCTGTCCCGAATTGCCGCACTGAATCACATCTTCAGCTGCGTGGGGTTTGCCTGCCACCCCCTCGACGATCAGCGTCTCTTTCTCCATGTCGATTTTCGCGCCCAAGTGGCGAATGGCGTCGAGCATTGCATACGTATCGGGGGAAGGGAGCGGTTTCCGAATGTGGCTCTTTCCCTTCGCCATCAAAGCGAAAAGGAGCGCCCGCATGGTGTGTGATTTTGAAGAGGGGACGATTACTTCGCCGTGGATCTTCCCCGGTTTGATTTTTACACTAGTCATGATGCATCCATCCGATCATTTTTTCGAGTTCTCTCTTTCCCACGCTCCGGCAATACTCTCCGTCAAAAGGCAAAGCGTGTCCGATCGCATCGATCAAAACAAAGCGCGCCTCGCCCCCTTTTGCCTTCTTATCCCGTGTCATCGCCTCGAGCAGGGCCCTCTCTTCGACTCTAGGGAAAGTATAACCTAACTTCCGATACAAGTGCAAAATCTCTTCCAACGCACCCTTCTCCAGATAGCCCAAGAGCCAACTCAAGTAGCTCTCCGCCATGCAGCCGAGGGCTACCGCCTCTCCATGAGCCATCTTAAATCCTGAGAGCAATTCTAAGCCATGTCCCACTGTGTGGCCGAAATTCAGGATGCGCCGCATCCCCACCTCGCCGAAATCGGCCTCGACGACTCGCCTTTTGCACTCGATCGATGCCCGGATCAGAGTCTCCATCTCCTCTTTCCACGCCCCGCATTTCTCCCAAATGCCCCGATCTGCGATCAGTCCATATTTCAACACTTCGCTCAATCCATTTTTCAGCTCTTTCTCGGGCAGAGTTTTCAGTAGATCCACATCGATGAAAATCGCCCGCGGCAGATAGAAGGCGCCCACGCTATTTTTCCCATACGGCGTATCGACGCCTGTCTTGCCCCCGATGGCCGCGTCGACCATGGCCAACAGCGTCGTCGGCACCAGCACGAGCGGAACGCCTCGCATGTACGTCGCCGCCACGAAGCCCACCAAGTCGCTCGTCACGCCTCCGCCCACCGCCACAATCGCGCCATCGCGCCCCATCTTTCTCTTCAGCAGCTCATCCTCGAGCCACTCTTTTGTCTCGCGCGTCTTACACCGCTCTCCGCTCGGCACCTCGATCAGCTCATACCCAAGCGCTCTCTGTAGAGCCGCCCCGTGCGTCTTCGCGATCGCCGCATCGACCAAAATCGCGCCCTGCTTCGCAATCCCGTGGCAGATCTCCGCCGAAAACCCGAAATAGATGTCGGTTTTCAAAACGGGCATCGACGGCTTCAATGCAATCCTTTCCATGAATCGCATTATAGACTAGACCGGGGAAATAAATCACAGAGTTACACCGAGAGGGGCCTTGTTGCATAATTCTTCGCTGTTAGACGGTTCAATAACCACCGAGCGCACCGAGATCACCGAGAGGAGGAAAAAGGACCTAAATGTCCCCTCGGTGCTCTCGGTGATCTCGGTGGTTAATTTGATTTATGCAACAACGCC
>DATIIR010000075.1:0-13743 GCA_035479435.1 Chlamydiales bacterium | reverse complement strand
CCGCGATGTGGGAAGCGATTAAAGAGATCATCAAAAATATCAAAAGACAGATCGATGTCGCCAATAGGCTGCCAGGACACTAAAATGGAAGGAGAGCGGCCAAGTCTTACTCTTTCAGATGGAGAGGTGGAGAAGTTCTATTCCTATGGATTTGCGCAATATGGATCGGGCAACTGGGGCGAGGCCGCCGATGTGTTTAGGTTGCTGTGTACGCGCAGGCCGCTAGAGCCGAAGTTTTGGTTTGCGTTGGGGGCAACGCTGCAAGAGGCGGGAAGCTATGTCGATGCGCTCCATTCGTGGGCCATGGCCTCCCTTTTAAAGAAAGAGGACCCCTATCCCCACTTCCACGCAGCCGAATGTTGTTTCTCGCTCAAAATGGCGAAAGATGGGGCGCTCGCATTGAATGAAACGGAAACGAGGATTCGGTCGGAGTCATCCCACCCATTGAAAGAGAAAATTGTCCTCCTCCGAAAACAGTGGAGATTGTGAAATGTCGATCTCTTCTATAGGTACACTCGATGACTTTGAGCCTCTCGCCATACAGGAAATGGGTGGCTACGTTCCCAGCAAGCCCACCCTTCCTGCGCCTGCGAATGGGTCTGTGTCTACGATCGGGCCGAGTGAGCCATTCTCCATGGCAAATCTCATCAACTCCTACCTGGAGACAGAGCGGATCTCCAACAAGGAAGCCAACCTCTTCCATACAGAAATCCAACAAAACCTAGACGAGATCAAACGCCTCGAAGATGAGAAACGGACAGAACTCAAGAAACAGGCCGAGGCAGTCAAATCACAGACGACCTGGAGCACACTGGCCCACATGGCCCAATACATCTCTGGCGTGGGCGCTATCATGTTGGGAGTTTCCGCTCTCCCCATTTCCGTTGCCGCTGCGGTGGTGGCTTTTCTCTTTGGAGGACTCACGATATTGGATCGTTTAGCGCACGACACCCCGCTCATGGATAAAATCGTCTCGGGATTTGCAAAAACGGATGAAACACAGAAGAGACTCGCCGCCAAGATCGATATGTTCTTAGCTGCCCTTGAGCTGGGACTGGGAATTGCGGGGGGATTTTGGGCTTGGCACGCAGGTGTCTTTGCCGCTGCACAGGCTGCAGCTACCACAGAAGCTGTTTTAACAAAGGCCTCTACGATCATCACCATCGGCGCCAAGATTGCGACGAAGGGAGCCGAGGTGGGCATGAAATTTTATGAAAAGCAGATCGCTGACATCACCGCCCGATTGAAAGAAGTCAACGGGGAGATCGTCACGAATCAGCAAGAGATGTATCAAAGTGGGAGCCAGGTAAGCCGCATGCTCGAATCTGCCAAAGGTGAAGCAGACGCGATCAAAAGCGCGATACAGGACTTTCAAGTAACTTTCGATTAAAAAGGGAGAATAGGCTATGGCAATAGATGGAATTGACGAACTAGAAGTGGGTGTAAAGAATACATTTTCTACTCCGGCAAATGAGGATTCTAAGGTTGCGCTCAATCGTAGGGGAGATGAGGCGGGGATTCGCAAGACGATGTCCCTTTCGGAGCAGTTTTTTTCCACTCTCTCCCAACCCAACGCGCGGCAGACTCTTCGCGACACGATCACCGAGACGAAAAAGACGATGCGCGCAATCAGTACGGATGGACGCTCAGAGATCAATAAATTAAAAAAGGAATATCAGGGCACCTATCAGCTGTCTGGCAGGCTGGGAAAAGAGCTGGCTAATAACAGTTTGGCCTATTCGATTGTCGGTTTTGCCACCTCCGCACTCGGCTTGACAGGCAATAGTTTTGATAAATTTGTAGGTGATGGGTTGTCCAATACGGTTCCCCATTTCGGCAAATGGATGGGTAGCAACAAGGAAGAAGAGATGGCTAAGGCCAACGCACTGAACGGGCTTCTTCTCCAAGAATACTCACAGAAGACATCCCAAGCCACATCCGAAGCGAATAGCCTGAGAGAACTCGACGACGTGGTCACGCAGAGCAACGACGACGTCAAACAGGCCTCACGATCTGGAGGGTAGATTCTCATCGTTTGACTGGAAAATCACCTTCTCATAGAATGCGCTTTTGGCCTCGTAAGGAGAGGAGATGATTGTCCTTGTTAGACGACATTCGGTGCAGATACTGGAAATGATCGGCGACTACGTGTCGATGGTCATCGATGTGGGTGTTGCTGCCTTGAAAAAACCACCCGCTTGGAGTTTGGTTCGGGAGCAGCTCTACCACATCGGCGTCATGTCCCTATCGGTAGTAGCCATCACCGGTTTCACCACGGGCTTTGTCTTGGCTGCGCAGTCGTTCTACCAGCTGGGCGAGAAGGGAATGGCCGGGGTAACCGGAGTACTCGTCGCCAAGTCGATGATCACCGAGCTTGGGCCCATCTTGACCGCCTTCATGGTAACGGGCCGGGTCGGGTCGTCCATGTGCGCAGAGCTTGGGACCATGAAGGTCACTGAGCAGATCGACGCCCTCAAATCGATGGCGATCAACCCTTATGCCTACCTCGTCGCCCCCCGGTTCATCGCGGGGGCCTTTATGATCCCCCTTCTGACCCTTTTTAGCACGGTGATGGGGATTTTCGGCGGTTACATGATCGCTGTCTGCCTATTCAAACTCTCCGCCGCGACCTATTTCGATCCGATGCATATCCACATCACCCTGTTCGATGTGGCAACTGGAATCATCAAATCGATTATTTTCGGCATTTTGATCGTCACTGTTTGCTGCTACCGAGGCATGAAGACCTCGGGCGGCGCTGCAGGCGTCGGGAAAGCGACCACGCAAAGTGTCGTGACGAGTTATATTTTGATCCTACTCTCCGACTTCTTCCTCACGATGGGCCTCAACATGATCCACCAGCAGATGAAATACGACTGGATGCGTGGAATATGATCCGCATTCAAAATCTATGGAAACGGTACGGCAAAAACGACATCCTGAAGGGGCTTAATCTAGAGGTCCGCAGGGGCGAAATCTTGGTCATCCTAGGCCGTTCGGGCGTGGGAAAGAGCGTTTTACTCCGCCACATCATCGGCATTGAGAAACCCGATCAAGGCACGATTGAAGTCGACGGGGTGATGATCACCAGTCTGAAGAAAAATCAGATCTACCAAGCCGTCAAGAACATGGGGATGTTATTCCAAGGTTCCGCGCTGTTTGACTCGATGAATATCGAAGAGAACACAGCCTTCTATCTCAAACAACACGGCGATGCTTTGACAAAGAAAAAATTCTCCCCCGAAATGATCCAACAAAAAGTGCAAAATGCGTTGGCGATGGTGGGGTTAGAGGGAACCGAGCACAAAATGCCCTCCGATCTATCGGGCGGGATGCGAAAACGGGCCGGACTCGCCCGCCTCATCGTCTACCGCCCCTCGATTTTGCTCTACGACGAACCGACGACAGGCCTCGACCCCATCACCGCCCAACAGATCAACGAACTGATCGTGAAGACGCAAGATGAACTGAAAGGGACCAGCATCGTCGTCACCCACGATATCCACTCAGCCCTCTACATCGCCGACCGCCTCGCCCTCCACCAAGACGGGCAAATCGTGCATGTAGCTGAGCCTGAAGAGTTTATGAAAATAGATAATCCAATTATCAATTTCTTAAGAGAGAATCTCAAGCAAAGGAAACCTCAATGACGGATCAGGTGAAGAATATTCTCATCGGCCTTTTTGTCACATCAGCGCTTATGATCATGGTCGCATTGGTGCTTTTTCTGAAGCCTACGGTGGGCGATGGAAAAAAAATCCTCAGCGTCCGATTTACGAACATTGGGGGTATCTCAGTTGGGACGCGAGTCACCTTTGCGGGCAAGCCGATAGGGGAAGTCATCCATATCCGAGAGCTCTCTAATGCGCGCGATGAGGCTGACGAGACGGGCCGGATTTATCTCTATCAACTCACTCTCAAGATCGATTCGGGCGCCACTATTTACAACACCGACGAAATCTCCATCAAAACGAATGGACTTATGGGAGAGAGGACCGTTGCTATTGTTCCGAAGCTCCCTGCCAAGGACAAAATGGCTCAAGTCGTCACGACGCAGGTGATCTATGCCAACTCCACTGACGCTCTCGAGAACACATTTAGCCAGGTCACTAAGGTGGCCAACCGCCTTGAAACTGCTGTCGGTAAACTCGACAGATGGTTTGACCAAAATCAGCAAACGCTCGCCTCTGCGATCAAGACCTTTGATGGGGCGATGGGTCAAATCGATGGGCTTCTTGGCCTTGTCGCTGCTGAAAAACTGGTCCCTGCCGTGCGGCAATCGGTCGATCTCCTCAATGACAATATGACTCTTGTCCGCTCGAGTCTCGACGAGGATCAACTGCTCCACAAATACGCATCGCTTGCCGACAGTCTCGACCAAGCCACTGGCGTTCTCAACACCGATGGCGCTCAGATCCTGCGCAACTTCAGCCAAATTTCCCGCGACATTGCCTCGGGCACTGGCACAGTGGGCCGCCTTGTCGCTGGCGACGACTTTTATCTTCGGATGGCCTCGCTCATGAACAAGACTGAGACGCTCATGAACGACATCAACCACTATGGAATCCTCTTCCAGTACAACAAGCAGTGGCAGAAGACCCGCACCCGCAAAGCTAACTTCCTCAAAGCGCTCGACACGCCGCAGGAGTTCCGCAACTACTTTGAAGGGGAAGTGGACTCGATGACTACTTCTCTGGGCCGTCTCACCGAACTGATGGAGCGCGCCAACACCACGGAGCGCGATAATATCATCCAATCGGACGCCTTCAAGTCTAGTTTTGCCAACCTGATGCGGCAAGTCCAAGGGCTCACCGACTCTCTCCGTCTCTACAACGAAAACCTCGTCGCCGAGTCCGAGATCAAATAAATACTTACGCCTCTTTTTGCGTCTTGGCGTCTTCGCGACTTTGCGTTAAATGACCGACGTGGGGTTATTTGTGTTTAAACGCAGAGTCGCGAAGACGCTAAGAAACGGAGATCCGTCACGCGATCTTGAAGTAGACTTCATGCCATAGGGTGATCTTGCCATGAGCGTCGAATTTTAAGATCAGAATCGCCTCGAATTTCTCCAACACGCCACTTGTGCGAATAATATGCGCCGTCATGGCAAGAACTGCGTAGTTCTTATCCTCAATCAGTTCGTGCAAATCGTAGTGGATCGACCTGATCGTCGCCCGGAATTGGTTCAAAAAATCAAAATAGTTATCGTAATTCGCATCATAGGTCCGGCCGTTGGCCTTCACTTGAAAAACAGGAGCAAAATAGTCCCCTATCTCCCCTTTGTTTAACACCGCGTCATGCACGAGGTTCTTGCGGTTCCACTGCAGGAGCCTTTTTGCTCTCTCGATAGTTGTCATAGGTGCTTGACGCCGAGCGTTTTGATCGTTTGAGAATCGTAGAGCGGCTCGAATGCCTTGATGATCGCTTTGCCCCGCTCAGCCATCTCGCCGTCGATCCGCTCGAGAACAGAAATCGTCCGGTTGAAACGCTCAGGGTCGATCGCCCTCTCTCGAATAAAAAGCGCGGGCGTATAGAGAAGCCAGCGGAGGAAATCTTGCTCTTCCTTGTCGCTAAAATCAGAGGTGAGCAGATTGATAAAGCCGTAGAAAGTAGCTTGCTCGGCTGCGCCCGTATCAATCGCGTCTTTACACGTAAAGCTAAGGGAATTGGGCTCCAGCATATCGATGCACTTGAGGATGAGAAATTGATAGAAAATCTCAATGAAATCTTCCCGATTGCGGCGCGTCAGGCTGTTTTTGTTGTGGAAAAAGAGTTCGTGAATCGCTGGCAAAGCGCTGTCGGCAAAACGGCCGATTTCCGTCAGCTTAAGTTGCGGCGGGAAGAAAAAGCCGCACTGCTCAGGCGATGCGAGCTGCTCCTGTAACGCCTTGATAAAGTCGTCCGCTTTGTTCAGATTGAGATACTCGTTGATCTGAAAGTAAAAGTCGGTCTGTTTCGGGAGCGTGAGGACAAAAAGCTGGTGGCTAAATTCGGCATTGAGCTGCAGGACTTCCAGAGCACGGCTCCGCGCATACTCTTTCCACGAAGTCCTGTCTTGTAAATTCACAATCAGATGCTTGCGCGCCGGCGTTTCGGAACTGAGAGCGCGTAAAAAGCCGCGGAATTCATCGACCACTTCCACCTTGTGGATCAACGATTGGCGCGTCGGCGACGGGATCCTCATCACATCGATCTTTTTCCCTTTTCGCTGCACTTCGTAAATACGAGAGGGGATGTTTTCCTGCCCAATCGGATCAAAGGGAACAATCGCATCTTCCCCCTGTTCTTCGCGGATCAAATCTAAAATCTTAAAGAGCGGTCCATTCGGAAAATGGGAGAGAAGAGTGCGAAATTTCTCATCGTCAATCATGAACTGATTCCAGATCGTCTCGCCCTTAAGTAGATGTTGCTTCTCTTTTTGCTTCATCTCTTCGCCGCGTCTCATCGTGCGGTGAATCAGGCCGATCGACTCGAGCTTCACGCCCCCCACGCGCTCAAAAAAACTGCGGGCCAAAGCATGGGTGAGATCAATCAGAAGATGGGAAATCCGGTCCGTCCTATCGGGAGGATAGGCGATCAGTTTTTGATACTCCGAGGTGCGCATGGCTCTGCGTAAAAACCGGTGGAAATCGTCGAAGTACTGAAAGCAGCTCTTGCCCGTCGTGTTTTGAAGCAGATAGCGGGGATTGGCAGCGAGGAAAAGAGCGGTGATCGCCATTCCGAGAGACTGCCCCAGTTCATTCTCTTCCAGTTTGCGCGCCAGCTTATAATACTCGACGATCGGCGGATGACACTCGCCTAAAATCTGACCCGCTGTCGCATGAAAATCCCGATCTTGCATCGCTCGGATCTTCAAAAGAGGATCCTCTTCAAAAGACTCGTTTTCCATGTCGAAATCGCAACTGAGCTTGATGTTGCGCAAAAGATCGGCATTGAAATAGGGCTTCCCATCCTCATTGCGGATGTAGAAGAGCTCATATTCGCTATCGTGGCGCACGGTGTCAAAGTCCTTCAACCCCGTCTTCGACGCATCGAGGAGGACCGCATCTTCATTTTCGCTCCACTCCTTTTCCCAAGCCTCAGCTCCCTCTAATCCCCCAGGAAATTTCTTGACGAATTGGTGCGTATAGAACTTCTGCAGCGCCTTATACTCTTCCCTGTCTACGATCCGCTGCGTCACAGGTTTCCCCAACCGAAGCGCTAAAAACGCCTCCATTTTTTGGGGCGATTCTCCGACGAGATCCATCATCGCCGTGATCCCTTTGCGGGTCTTCTCATTTTCCCAGTTCATCTCTGGGTTCTCATAGAGCTTATGCAGATGGTGGTGGATCGCTGCATAGGTCAAATCGAGGATCTCCAAAATCGCCTCGCTCCCCTCGCCGCTCAGCCACTCCACCGTATCGGGGCCAAATTCCTCCTCGGTCGTAACGATCCGATGCCGCTTGATAACACCTAATGGAGGGGGGTTTTTAATGTCGATATTCACAATGGAAGACAAATTATCCATTGCATCTTGAATGTCTATAGTTTCTTTTATTTTGCGAATCATAACTTAATTATTACTTTTATTTAGATATATTTCAACTAATATATATCATACTAATAATTAGTACTTTACATTTTATGTTCTAGAAAATAAGGGATTTAGACAAGATGAGGGCATATGCTAGCCCTACTCAGGACCCTTACCCCCCCTTTGCTCAGCCTCGTTTTCATGATGATGGCGAGCGGCCTTTTCAACACGTTTGTCTCGATTCGCCTGGAGATGGAGGGGTACGTTCCCGAAGATATTGGAATAGTGACCTCGGCTCTCTATCTCGGGATCCTCGTCGGCTCGCTGCGTATAGACCGTTGGATTGCCCATGTGGGCCACATCCGTTCCTTCGTCGCTTTTGCGGTGATCCTGGCCATTCTTGTTCTCTCCCAATCGTTCTGGATCAATCCCTGGTACTGGTCCGTGCTCCGCTTTATCGGGGGCATTTGCATGGCGGGTATCTTCATTGTGATCGAGAGCTGGATCCTGATGGAGAGCGGCCCCAAAATGAGAGGTGCAGCCCTCTCCCTCTATTTAGCCGTTCTCTATGCGGCCCTTTCTCTTGGACAATTTCTGATCGACGCCTCTGATCCCAGTGGATTTTTCCCTTTTTGCATTACGGCCATACTCCTCATCGTATCGGTGCTCCCCGTATCGATGCACAAAGTCGCAGAGCCCACGATCACCCACACAACGCGCCTCTCCGTCACCCAACTCTTTCGCATTTCTCCCTTGGGATTCATTGGAGGGATTGTTTCGGGCATGCTTCTCGCCGTTGTCTATGGCCTGGTCCCTGTCTATGCAGGTGAAGTGGGGATGAGCGTCTCTGAAATTGGCACCTTTATGGCGATCCTCATCTTTGGCGGCTTTAGTCTTCAGTGGCCTCTGGGCCGTTGGGCGGACAGGGGCGATCGGCGCCGCGTTCTCAACATCGCCAGTTTTATTACGGCAACGCTTGGCCTCTCGATTGCGCTTCTCGATCACACCTCTCCGATCCTTCTCTTCATCTTGGCCTGGCTTTTTGGAGGTTTTTCCTTTACGCTTTATCCCCTTTCGATGGCCTATGCGTGTGAGCGGGTGAAAGAGGAACAGATCGTCGCCGCTACCGGGGGCTTTGTCCTCTCTTACGGCATCGGCGCCATCGCCGGTCCCCTCCTGGCTCCCCTCGCCATGACCCTGCTCGGCTCCTCCGGTCTCTTCTACTTCCTCGCACTCATCTCTCTCCTCCTCGGCCTCATTGGCCTAAAAAGACCCGCCACTGCTATAGTAGATTGACTTATACATAGATCTATGTATAATAGGTTGCCACTATTGGTTGATTAGTGGTACATGAAGAAGAAGGATCTTGAAAAACGCTTGCGGTCATTGGGATGGCGGTTTGAGCGTCACGGAGGGAGCCATGATGCTTGGACAAATGGAGTGGTCTCTGAGTTTATTCCTCGGCATGCCGAAGTGAAAGAAAACTTAGCGAAAAAGATCCTCAAAAAAGCAGAAGGGAATCCACCACAAAACGGTAAATGATATGGAAATTCAAGCGCGTGTCTGGAAAGACGGTAAGTTTTGGCTAGTGGAGATTCCTAGTCTTGATGCTATGACTCAAGGGAAGTCAAAAGCAGACGCGATTCGCATGGCCAAGGATTTGGTCACAGAAATGATCCAATCCTACTTTAAAACCAAAGGGGATGTAAAAGTAGTGGTGTCTAATCAATCTAAAGACACTCTTTGCATCACTGCAACCGAGGTCAAATTACTCACGGCCCTTGTTCTCAGAAGACAAAGAGAAAAAAGTGGCCTTACAGTCAAGGAAGCCGCAGAACGCTTGGGATCCAAATCGCCCAATTCATACGCTCAGTACGAAAGAGGGCTTATTAGCGTATCTATCGACAAATATGAACACCTTTTACAGGCGGCTAATCCTTTCGATCACAGAAGACTAAGACTGGTCTAAGAATGCAGTTTTCTAAGATCTATTCCTCTCCTCTTCCCAACTATAAAGAAGAGAACACTCCCCCATTCAACGAACTGATCCTCTCCTGGAATGGCCTGCGCCCTAAGGTTGGCAAATGGAATTTCTCCGTCAGCCTCAAAGAGGGCGAATGGCTCCCTTACGCCGAGTGGACCTCTAGCGGCCAAAGATCGTTTCAGAGTGAGGGGGCCTTTGCGCAAAGTTATCAAGATGTAGTAACGCCCAAAGAGGGGTTGGCCACCCGCTTTCAGATCAAAGTGGAGGGCGACGATCTATCGGGACTCCACCGCCTCATCGTCTGCCTCTCCAACCTCACCAACCATAAAATCTACGCCCCTCAAAACCTCTCCCCTGTTCTCCTGCCAAGAGTGCCTCGCCAGTCGCAGCTGCTCCTCGATCATCCCCGAGCCAAAGATCTCTGCTCGCCCACTTCTACCAGCACAGCGCTCAACTATCTCCTTGGCTGCCGAAAAATCGATCCCGTGGCGTTTGCGAATGCAACCCACGACCAGGGCTTTGACATCCACGGCAACTGGATCCTGAATGTGGCTGAGGGCTACAACCAGTCGCGCATTCCCTGCCATGTGGAGCGCCTCACCGACTTCGCCGCCCTGCATGCGCAATTCCTCAACGGCCGCCCGGTCGTCGTAAGCGTCAAAGGAATCCTATCCGGCGCTCCCAAGCCCTACCCATCAGGCCACTTGATCTGCGTGATCGGCTTTGAGGGAGGAAAAGTCCTCTGCATCGACCCGGCCTTCCCAGACAACGAGTCGACGTTTATCGGCTATGACCTGGACGATTTTCTCAAGGCCTGGGGCGTGCGGCGCAACCTCTCGTATGTTTTCCCGTAATCTACTTCGAAAGGTTGATGTAGTGTTTCCACTCGAGGTGATTGGTGAGGAATGAGACTCCCCACACTACGACTCCGCCGATGATTACGCCGCCGGCGTTGAGGACGTGTACGCCAAAAGGGACGATCGCAATGATGATAAAAGCTCCAAAACTCACGATGAAGCCCGCAATGGCAAGGCGGAGATTGGTGATGGAGAGGTCGAGAATGGCGAAGAAAAAGAAGATCGACGCATTGAGAAAGCCAACGACGAGCGCGAAAAGGAGGTCGTCGCCTATGTTGGGCACGTTCTCAAAATTATTCACCTGAACTCCCGGCGCTACCCGATCAATAAAGAAAACAACCAGGAAGTTGAGAAAAAGACTTCTGAGATAATTCATTGCGGCATGTCCGTCTTAGACCCTTGACTATGCTTCATTTCAAGGAAATTCATGATGAAACTCGCAATCGCAACCACTGCGGAAGCAAAGACGTACCCTTCAACGCACATAACGTGGATCCCAATCGGCAGCAACTTGACGATCGCATAAGCCGCGAAATTGAGAATCAGGGCCACAAGCCCAATCTTCAGGAGGTTTGCATCGTGGCGAACCAACTTCAACACCGGATAGATCAGAGTGTTAAGTCCCCCAAGAACCACCGCGAAAATGAGGTCCCCCCCAATGTGGGGCAATTTGGTTTGGTCCGATACCTCGATGCCAGGCAAAATGTGGTTGGCGAAAAAAACCACTAAAAAGTTGAAGAACAAGGTCTTGAGATAATACATGAGGAACCTGCTATACTGTCTTCTCTCACGTTACAAAAAAGTAGTTACTTTGACAAGCTTCCCCTATTTTTTTCTCTTCCTTGTCCTGACAGCCTGTTCTACGCCCGTGCATAAACCGCCAGAGAGCTTGCGCATCTCGTTCAATATGCAACCCAATACACTCGACCCTGGCAGAGCGGGCGATTTCGTCTCTTCCACCCTCATCTGCATGATCTACGAGGGGTTGACGCGGTGCGTGGGGGGAGGCTCTGTCGAACCTGCTCTGGCGGAGCGCGTCGAGATTTCCAAGGACCTAACGGTCTACCTCTTCCACTTGAGGAAGGCTTACTGGTCGGATGGCAAGCCGATCACAGCCTACGATTTTGAACGGTCGTGGAAAGAAATCCTCGAGACTCCCGTCGTTTGCACCTACCTCTTTTACCCCATCAAAAATGCCGAAAAGTGCGCTAAGGGAGAGGTGAGTATCGATGAAGTGGGCATCCACGCGCTCAATGACCGGACACTGAGGGTGGAACTCGAACGTCCCACTCCCTATTTTTACTCTTTGACCGCATTCCCCAGCTTCCTGCCCGGGAGTCCAACCGCGTATAGCGGCCCCTTTCGGATCGAAAAAATGGTCAGAAACTCAGAAATTGTCCTGGCGAAAAACCAGACCTACTGGAACAAAAGTGGCATCTCCCTCGATGAGATCCACATCAGCATCGTCCCCGACGAGATGACGGCGCTCCAGATGTACGAACGGGGCGAACTCGACTGGCTCGGAGGGGCCCTCTCTCCCCTGCCCCCCGATCCCCTTGACCACTGGAAAGAGCAGATCCAATTCATTCCGAGCGCCGGGACCACGTTGATCACCTTCAATACGGAAAATGCCCCCTTCAACAACCTCCACCTACGCAAAGCCTTCTCCTATGCCATCGACCGCGAGGAGATCGTCGCAAAAGTGGCTGTCGCCTTCCAAATTCCTGCGACCCAGATGCTCCCCCCTTCACTCGGCTCCCATCCCCCCCTTTTTCCTCTCACCAATGCCGAGCAGGCGCGCCTCCACTTCCAGCAAGCGCTCGAGGAATTGGAGATCGACGCCTCGCACCTGAATTCGCTGATCCTCTACTTTAAACCGAACCAAATCGACAAACGGCTCGCACAAACGCTCCAGAGACAATGGAAAGAGGTCCTCGGCGTCACGGTGCAGCTGACGCAACTCGACCTCAAAAGCCACGGGCAGCGCCTCCAGAGAAGAGATTACCAAATCGCTCTCACATCTTGGATTGCGCAATTCGACGACCCGATTAGCATCCTCGAGAGATTCAAAGAGAGATCGAATCTCAAAAATTATCCCGGCTGGGAAGATGCTGAATACGTGCACCTCCTCAATGAATCGGCGCGTTCAGACAGGCGAAGAGAGCTCTTGGAGAAGGCGGAAGTGCTCTTGGCCGATCAGATGCCCCTCACGCCTATTTATCACTGGAATTCGCCCGCTCTTTGCAATCCGCGCATCACAAACGTTGGCACCTCCCCGTGTGGGGGGATCCTTTTTGAAAGATTTCGCCTCGAAAGGTGAACTCTTCTTGCAAAATAAAAGTAAATATTTCATAAGTTTAACCTCAACTTTATGTGAAAGACGCTCTATGACCTTACACAAGCCAAAGATCATCCCCTTCAACCACCATTTCATGATCGAGACCTCTGTGGGTCCCGATGACCCCCATTCATTTTTCCTTAACGCGGTGCAGCAGATCGTCGATTCGCTTATCCCCGAGTCTCTCTGGCTCGAAATGAAGTCGTCGTCCGAATTGGAGGCTATCTTCTATCGCCTCGAGACGCTCCTTCCCATCTTCAAAGCCTCCCCACTTGACGACGAATCGGAGTCGCTGGCCATCTCCTACCTCTGTCCAGCTGAGTATACGCACCATGCCAGGCGCTACGTCATCGACACGCTGAGCAAGTGGCTCATCCCAGGCAAGCAGGTGGAAATCGCCGGGGGGATCAGCCTCAATTTCCAGTTCGTCCACGCCCCAGCGCACAAGTTTTTTGTCGCTCAGGAAATCGTCTCCATCCGCAACGCGCATGAGAACGCCTCGATCCAGCGCAACCTACCCGATCTCATCAGCGACCTGAAGGAAAAACTCCCCTGTGAATTCCTCCGCCAGGCAGAAAACGTCGTCCATCCGATCTTCATGCCCCGCAACGAGGAGGAGCTCATCCGCAACCTCATCGTTTTGGCGACGCAGATCAAATACGTTCGCGATTTGCCACAGGTGAGCATCCACTATGAAAAACAGACGGACGTCGATCTCAATTTTACCGTCATCATCGCGAGACTTCTCAAAGGAAACATCGAGCCACTTCGGAAGCTGTTGGATAAGAGCGCGTTAAAGATGGACATCGACGATGTGAGGATCATGGGGTACCTCAAGCAGAAGTATGCCAAAGAGGCGGCCATCGTCCGCGTCACTGTCGACAAGAAGCGATTTTTCCGCCCCGATTACTCGGTCGATCTCCTCCGTGCGCGTCAAAAGATCGTTTCCCAACTGAACCAGTGCCTTGGGGAGTTTAGAGACTTCAACGGCGGCATGATTCTCAAGCAAGATGAGTCGCTTGGGCAGCTTCGCCAGGAGCTGGGAAAGCTC
>DATIIR010000074.1:0-2379 GCA_035479435.1 Chlamydiales bacterium | reverse complement strand
GTCAAAATGGATCGCCTGCGCCCGCGCAACAGAGGAGTCCACCGGATTCCGATACCAAATCCCACTTGAATCGAAGACCAGATCGTCCAATTCGACATAGATCTTATCCTCGGGCTTATCGCTCCATCCAAAAGTCATCATTGGGAGCCATAAACAGAGCAACATCACACTTCTTAACATAATACCTCTCTCAACAAGGATCTAAAAATGACCACAAACGTTATCTGATTCTCGAGTTTCGGATCAAGTTTTTTCTTTACTTTAAGCCTGAAATCTGAGAAGAGGATGGGAAGAACTCACAACGGAGAGACTTTATGAAGAAGAAAAAGATTTTAGGAATTGCACTGATCGTAGTTGGCGCGATTATGCTTCTCTTTTCCCACTACATTGCAGAACAAGTAGCGGAAGGGCGGATGCGGATTTCAAGCGCGCAGAGCACGCTCAATACGACGAATCGCGTATTCGATCAGACTCAATATACGAAGCCGGTTGGTGGACTGTTCACAGGCGGCGCGCAACAGAGGATCAATGCGGGCACAGCGGAAGCCGATCAGTATGCGGACCTGGCCCAAAAGCTGCAGATTGCAGGGATCGTCCTGATCATCGTGGGCGTAGGGGTCCTCTTCCTCGGCAAAAAGAAATCAGTCTGAGGAGGCCTCAGGCAGGATCCCACGGGGGTACTGGCCAAGCCAAGGAAACGATAACGCCGCAAAGCGGCTGAAGGATGACGCCTTCAAAGAAGGCTAACGATTTAACGATGCAGGGAGGCCCTGCAACCCAAGAGAGGGCTTTAATTTTTTTGAATTCCTCTCTGGGGTTCGGGGCCTCCCCGACGTTACATCGTTAGCTGCCTTAGCAGCGTCATCCTTAGCCGCTTTGCGGCGTTATCGTTTCCTTGGCTTGGCCAGTACCCTCGTGGATTCCTGCCTGACTCCGTCCCTTGCCCGAAACGCTCCCTTCCTGTAACGTATTTCCCCAAAACCAACCGGGGGAATGACTATGGCAAGCGCAACAGAGAGATTATTGCAGCAGACTGTTATAGAAAAGCTGTCTCAAATGGCAGCTTCAGCCAGTCAAGAGGACAACGAATTTGAAGGCTTTAAGCAACGGGTCACCAATGTAACCAACTATCTTGCTAAGAACCCTCACCTATTTACCCCAACTTCTCCAGAGGCACCATCGATCCTCATAACGCTGGGTCAAGTTAGGGAAGCGCTCATCAAAGATCGGGAGCTTGTCCGTCTATCTGTCACTGCCGGCGTTTCTGTGGAACAAATTCTCAATAGAAGAACCATAGGACCTAAGACCCTCAAGGAAACGGCGGACTGTCACTTATTAGATACAGCCACTGCCTATATCGACGGGAAAACCCTTCCCTTCGATCCGACAGGAGATACGAGGCTTGAGATCTGCCGCATCAATGAGGCTTTGTTTGCGGATAAACTCCGTTTTCTCATTGGTCCTAACGGGGGGTTTGAGAACTGTCTCAAACAAATCCAACTGACGCAAGATAGGCTAAATGGCAGGTGCGTGTGTGTCCTTCAATAACCACAGGGGTGCTGGGCAGGCCAGGAACAGGATCACGCCGCAAGGCGGCTGAGGATGACGCCTTCAAAGAAGGCTGATGATAGACAGGATGCAGGGAAGCCCTGCAACCCAGGAGAGAATTTTAATTTTTTCCTTACTTGGTGGGGGGCGGGGCTTCCCCGCATCTTGCGTATCATTAGCTGCCTTAGCAGCGTCATCCTTAGCCGCCCTGCGGCGTGATCCTGTCCCTTGCTTAAAGGCAGTACCCTCGTGGATTCCTGATTGTCAATATTTGGTTGACATAAGGATTTGCTCTTGGATATAGTCTCCGGCTTTTTCAAGGAGAACTTTATGGCAGCAGTATCTAATGTAAGAAGTCAAGAGAGAGTCACCCACGCAGACGAGGTTGAAGATCTTCACAGAATGGTGGAAAAGGATCTGTCGTATATAACAGATCGGGTATTTATGCAAACTCTAGCCGCACAGGTAAGGGCTCGTAAAGAGGTTGAACCGCGCTGGCTTGCAAGCAACTATTCTCTAGCATTGAGACAGATCCTTACAGACCACGGGATGCCTATTGACAAGATGCCTTCTTTAGGTCGGCAAGAAGCAGTCACTCCCGAACAAATGAAAGACATGCGCGTTGTGAAATTCGAGATAAACCCATTATCTGTCCACTCTTCAGAGGGACTGCAGGCGATCGCGCTGCACCTCCAAAGTCGCCAAGGACCGCCGGTTGATACAGTATTTGTGATTCGCCAACGCTTTGCAGGCGTGCACTCGGATTGGATGGGGGAATCCCCAGATAATTGCATAGAGAGCACCTATGTAAGGGAACACAACGAGGCTGTT
>DATIIR010000073.1:0-1887 GCA_035479435.1 Chlamydiales bacterium | reverse complement strand
CCGCTCTTCTCGGCACTACGCTGACGGTGAATTCGTCGCTCGATACTCCCCCTGGAACGAGTAGTGGTGCTGCTACGGGTCAATTGCGCGCGGTGTTGAATTACGCGAATCAAAATCCAGGACTGAGTCCATTTACGGTTGTAATCGCCCCTGGCGTGACTTCACCGATTACATTGAGTTGGTTTCTCCCTATTTTAAATTTAACAAACCCTACAGGGACTATCACGATCGACGGCGCGTTGTCGGGAGGCGGGAATATGGTGATCAATGGCAACGGCGGCACGCCATTTTTGGCGGCGCAAGGGACAGTTCTTCTCCAAAATCTCGATATAAGCAATTGCTTTGCTCTGGGGGGGACGGCGTTTTCGGAGGAGGTGGCGGAATGGGAGCCGGCGGCGCCCTTTTCATCGACGGCGCTGCGGTTACGCTCAACAACGTCTCTTTTGGGCTGAATAACGGCAACGTGGCCCAAGGGGGGACTGGTGGCAGCTCGGCAACGGGGACGGGAGCTCAAATTTGAATAATGGCACCATCATCATCAATAGCGACGCGTCTTTGGGAACGGCGAGCACCTCCATCAGCACAACCGGCAGCTCTACTTTGCAAACCACTACAAGCATCACGACATCCGCAAGGCCTATCAGTATCGCTTCAGGCATCACGCTTTCAGTAGATGTGCCGACAGGCAATACTCTCACGTACCCGGGAGTCATCTCTGGCGCTACCGGATCTCTTCACAAAATAGACACGGGAACGCTCACCTTCAGCGGGACTGCGTCAAGCACTTACGGAGGGCAAACAACCATTTCCGCGGGAAATCTTTCAACAACGGCGGTAAACGTCCTCTCCGCCTCTTCGCAAGTAAACCTCTCCTCGAACCTCACCTTAAATGGCAATAATCAAACCATCGGGTCTCTCCTCGGATCAGGGACGGCGTCTCTTGGCGCTGCTCAACTGTCCCTTGGCGGAGATAATACAAGCACCGATTTTTCAGGGATCATCACAGGCGCTACCGGATCGATCGTCAAGCAGGGATCGGGCACTTGGACCTTGAGCGGCTCTACCCAAAATACCTATGGCGGCCAGACGCTGATTTCCTCAGGGATAGTTTCGACAGCCTCGGCCAACATCTTATCTTCTTCTTCGCAAGTAAGCCTCTCCTCGAACCTCACCTTGAATGGCAATAACCAAACCATCGGATCCCTCCTTGGCCCCGGGACGGTGTCTTTAGGAGCCGCCCAGCTCTCTTTGGGAGGAGACAATACAAGCACGAATTTTTCAGGGACGATCACAGGCGCTGCCGGATCGATCGTCAAGCAGGGATCGGGAACGTTTACCATGGATGCCTCCAGCACGTATGGGGCGACAACAGTCCAAGCCGGCCGGTTGAACGTAGCATCTCCAGCGAACCTCACAACAAATGTCACCGTAACCGGAGGGATTTTGGGAGGAACCGGGCAAATTACAGGAAGCGTCCAGATCAATGCCGGCGGAGCCATCACACCTGGAGCGTCGATCGGGACGATCTCCATCGATGGATCTTTGACTCTGGATTCCGGGTCCACAACGAACATCGAAATCAACCCAACCTCCAGTTCGCTGATTGCCGTCAGCGGGACTCCCGGCTCGGCAAGTCTTGCCGGCACATTGAATGTGACAGTGGATCCAGGCTCTTATGCGAATTTCAATCAGGTGTTTTTAACTGCGACCGGAGGCGTCACAGGGACCTTCAGCGCACTCGTACTATCTCCGCCACTCAACGGGTTTTCTCCCCGTATAGTATATGGTTCCACATTTGCATCGCTGGTGATCACCCCTCCGCTCACTTTTACCCCTTCACAGTTTACAGGCAATCAAGCGGCTCTCGCCGCTTATCTCAACTCTTTT
>DATIIR010000072.1:0-4250 GCA_035479435.1 Chlamydiales bacterium | reverse complement strand
GATGGGATTGGCCACCGGATTTTGGACTCTATCTGGACTTCTTGTCGCCCTGGGGTTTGCCGAAGGTTTTAATTCGCCAGCTCTATTGCGAACAGTGACCGACTGGCTCTCTCCCAAATGGCGGGCCAGAGCGGTATCGCTCTCCCTACTCGGCGTCCCTGTCGCTTCGCTGATCGGAGCCCCCTTCCTCACTTCGCTCATTGAGAAAGTGGGTTGGCGCGGGATGTTTATGATCGTGGGGACTTTGGGGATCGTTTGGGCCATTTTTTGGTTCTGGTTCTTCCGCAATAAAAAATCGCCTCCCTATCCCACCCCTCGAGGTATTGCAACTCCCTGGAAAGAGCTTTTCACTCACCGCGGGTTTCGAGCGAACGCCTTCAGCTTCTTCACCTTTGGCTACATCGTCTTCTTCGTGATCATTTGGCTCCCGGGCTATTTTCAACAAACCTACGGGATCGCTATCCGCCACACAGGTTTTCTCGTGATGATCCCCTGGCTGGTTGCGGCCATTCTTCAAACTTTTGGAGGGTGGCTCATCGATGAGATCTACAAAAGGACAGAATCTGTCCGCAAATCGCGGGTCTATCCCCTCTGCATCGGCCTTCTCGTCGCATCGATCTCTTTTGGTCTTCTCGCTTTCTCTTCGACTCTCCATACCAGTGTCGCGCTGATGTCGCTCGGACTGGGATTTACTTTTCTGATTAACCCGGCGATTTACGCTCTCAACGCCGATATTTTTCCGGGAAACGTCGCCACGGCACAAGGAGTCTCGACGAGCTGTTTTGCGCTGGCGGGGATTATTTCTCCCAGTTTGACGGGGTGGATCACGCAAACGACGGGGAGTTATGAATCAGCGATCATTTTCATTGCAATCCTGCCACTGCTGGCCAGCATCAACGCCTTCCTCTTCTGCTACCGCAAAAGAGCCTAGATAAGTATTTGACGAACAAAATTCTGGACGTATATACGTCGTGAGATATGACCTTTGCCCTTTTTGCCTTGACGATCTGCGCCTTTGGGATCGGGTGTACCGAATTTGTAGTCATCGGCATATTGCCGAAGCTCGCCCCTGAATTCCAAATTTCGATCGCCACAGCAGGCTCTCTTGTGACTTGGTATGCGGTCGCTGTGATTTTCGGTGCGCCGATCATGCCTGCCCTGACAGCCCACATTCCTAGAAAGGTCTTGCTGCTTTTGATCACCGGTGTATTCACCATTGGAAACCTTTGGGCCTCTGTAGCAACAAGTTACGAACACCTTGTAGGGGGCCGTATTTTAACCGGACTAGCGCACGGCACGTTTTATGCCATAGCCACCAATGTGGCGGTACAATTCGCAACCAAAGACAAACAGGCGACTGCGCTTGCCCTCATGTTCAGCGGAGTCACCGCCGCTCTCGTGGCCGGGGTGCCGCTGGGAACATTCCTCGCCTCTAGCTTTTCTTGGCGTGTTACTTTTTATGTGACAACCCTCTTGGGCACGCTGGGCTTCTTATCCGTCCTTTTTTTCGTGCCAAACCAGATTCACTACATCAGACCAAAGCACCTGTTCAGACAATTTTCCATCCTCCTTCAACCTAAAATGCTCATGGCCTATGCGATGACCGTCCTCAGTTTTGGAGGACCTTTCGTAGCCTACACCTACATTGCAGCCACCTTGCGTCAGACCACAGGTTTTGGAGAATATTGGATTGCCCCTTTACTCGTGCTTTACGGAGTCGCCGTCGCGTTTGGAAATATTTGGGGAGGAAAACTCGCTGATTCCAAAGGAGCTATCCACGGTTTAAAGTATTGCGTGCCAGCTATGGTCGTTGTTCTGCTCGCTTTCTATTTTGGACAATATTCGAAAATCATCTCGGTGGTTTTGCTTATTGCTTGGGGCGCGCTTGGCTATGCGATAGTCCCCATTCTTCAATCATTTGTGATTACCTTAGCCAAATACCTTCAACTTGAGGGGCTCGATGTAGCCTCTGGCCTCAATATCGCTGCCTTTAACTTGGGCATTGCAGGAGGTTCTTTTGTTGGAGGCCTTGTCATCGACTTTTGGGGACTCACTATGACTTTTCTTGCTGCGGGGGCCGTTGTCCTCGCCGCCTTCTGCCTAATCTGCTACACTTCCAAGCATCTGAAGCACATCAAGTAACTGAAAACTCTAACAGATGCGCTTAAAGGGAAGAAATGAGCAAGTTTTTAAGCAAATTAAAGAGGGATTGGAAGAGGCTCTTGCGCATAAAAATGGAGAAAAGTAATGGTCTTGGCCTGACGACGGCAAACAATGGTGGGAGAATCTGAAAGCTTACAGAAAATAACTTCCCTCAAACTCGGGATCAACTTCATTGCGATCCTGCCGCTACTGGCAAGTATCAACGCCTTCCTCTTCTGCTACCGCAAAAGAGGCTAGCCTTAAAAATATCATTTTTGATAAAAATGTTTAACAACTTAAGAGAGAGGAAAAAAATGAGACTCCATTTAGCCGTTCTTTGCACTTTCGCCCTGACGAACCTCGCCGCTGACTGTTGCCCGCCACCCTCTCCTCAACCTTGCTGTCCTTTGATGCAGAAGTGCTCTCCAGAGAATTACAAGTGCTCTGGGACAACTTTTGAAGTCTACGGCCAATGGCTTTTCCTTCAACCGAACGGAAGCAATATCTACTACGCAGCAGAGGCTTTCCCCTTTGACAACGCGATCGCCACTCCGCCTGTTTCTCCCAATTGGCAAATTTTTGAAATCGACCCGAGTTATCATTCGGGATTTGAAGTTGGGACGCGGTTCATCTTCCCAAATCACGACCTCTATCTGAAATTGGACTGGGAATGGCTCCATACACTAGATAAAGAATCGATGGATGTCGCCCCAGAATCCTTGGGGACGGGGAATATGGTGGGGCCTATTTTTGATATCGGACCAAGTGCGGCCGCTTACACGCAAGCGAAAGGGAAGGCGGTGTTCCAGTTCGACGAGGTCAATTGCACCTTTGGAAAATCACTCTGTTTTGTCGGTGGTCTGACGCTTCGCGTTTTCACCGGAGCTGGATTCCTTAGGATCAAACAGAGCGTTACCTCCACGTTCTCTAACTCAACCGCAAGCACATCGCGGACTATTTCGGCGCCCTCTACTTTTATCGGCGCGGGCCCTGAATTTGGTGCCGACTTCGATTACCGCCTTTGTGGCCGTCTCTATTTTACCGGCAGCAGTTCAGCTGCCCTATATATGGGACAGTTGAAAAATCACACCACATTCAAATCCACTTCTCCTTTTCTCCCATCCCTTTTTGGCGTCTCGAACCCGAATGTGCAACATACATCGGTTCCGGACCGCACGCAGCTCATTCCTGGTTTTGAAGAAAAGCTCGGATTTTCCTACATCACCTCCCTCTGTTCCTCAAAGTGGACTTTTGCTTTTGGATATCAGTTCCAAATTTATTTGAATGCCATTCAATCGATGGATATGACAGCGCCTCAAGTCATTCCCTCTTTGAGTCCAGCCATCACGCCTGACGTTGGAGTCTATGCGGTGGGGTTTGAGAGGACATTGAGCAATTTCATTCTAACAGGTCCTTATGTCTCGCTGAATGTCGACTTCTAAACAGATCAAGATTTTTGCTCCTTTGGAACATCGCGCTGGGTGCCCAGCGCCGGTGTTACCTTTTAAAAAATCCACATAAACCCTTGCTTTTTCCCGCTTGCACTTTAAGTATCCGATAAGATACAATATTGCACCATGATCGAGATTGAAGTCGAAGTCTACGAAACTGCCCTTGGGAAACGACCTTTTGAGGAATGGTTTAATGATTTGAGAGAGAGGCTCACGCGAGCCATAGTCAGGGCTCGCATCGACCGTTTGAAGATGGGAAATTTCGGGGATTGCAAAACTTTACAAGATGGTGTATGTGAACTGAGAATCGACCATGGACCGGGGCTCAGAATCTATTATGGCAAAATCGGCGCGAAACTCATCCTCTTACTCTGCGGCAGCGACAAAAGCTCGCAAGACAAGAACATCGCGAAGGCAAAAGAGTATTTTAAAGACTGGGCAGAAAGGAGTAAAAAACATGGCAGCAAGTAGAAAATATCACGACTTTTTAATGGAACAACTCAAGGATCACGACGAGGCCGTCGCTTATCTTAACGAAGCGCTTAGCGAAAGCCTCAAAGGCGATCCTGAATCAAAACGGCTCTTCATCATGGCACTTCGCAATGTGACTGAGGCTCAAGGCGGCATCAGCAACCTCGCCAAAAAGACCGGAATGGG
>DATIIR010000071.1:0-4908 GCA_035479435.1 Chlamydiales bacterium | reverse complement strand
TTCCCAGGTCAGAGGCAGATTATCTATGTATTACTAACCCTTGCGCCACTATATGGAGTTGCCCCCATACCGTACGACTTGCATGCCTCATCCACGCCGTCAGCATTCGATCTGAACCAAGATCAAATTCTCATAAAAAATTAAATTACTTATTGACGTATGATGCTCTCTCAAGCACCACACAAGCTTGTATTTACAAAATACTCTTCTCTTCTTCCACTGTCAAAACAACCCGCTGAACAGTCTCGCTGTTCTGTTTCTTTCCAGACTTCTCTGAAAAAGAACAAGATATAACATACAAAAGGTGAGGAATTTTATGCAATGGATTTAAAAAAATTAGCCGTTTTTCTCTATGAGAAATGAGGATACAAATGCCTTGTGATGAGCGTCGTCTGACCCGTTGGAGATGGTCTTGAAGCGGTAAAAATGGTGGTCTGTCTGAACGACATGCTCCCTGACCCATTTCCCCTCGATTTGATAGAGCAAATCCCCCTTTGCCTCACCCGCTTCCGCCGGCTGAACGGTCAGCTGGAACGTCTCCCCGTCTCTCTCCGAAGAAATTTCCATCACTTCCGCGTCGGAATACTTGTAGGCAGGGTCATCGGGGAATCGGACTTGGATCCTCTCGTCCCCCAAATTTTTGGCAAAAAGAACCCAGATCGAACGGTCGACCTCCTCTTCCTGCTTGGTGCCGTTTCGGACCTTCTCGACGGGAAACCACCCATCCGAAGCCACGCCCGAAAACGCCAAAATCGATGCAATCAAATATTTCAAAAACATCAAAATAATTCCAAATTAATTTATAAACACAGTACATTATAACAAATTCAGAATTATTACTAAACACCAATGAAAAGGCGTACAGTAAATATTTGAAGCCAAAAAAGATTCGATTTGTTAATAAGAGGATTAGAGGTTTCAAATAGGAGCAATCTCTATGTGTATATCTATGTTCTATGCTCAAGTAATTGGGCTTTGGCTTTTCATAGTCGCTTTAGCGATGCTGGTTCACCATGGACGCTTCCGTAAAACAGTATCGGAAACGTTGGCCATGCCAGGCATGATGACCTATACGGGTCTGATCGCTCTGTTGCTCGGTCTTCTGGTGGTTGTCAGCCACAATATTTGGGTCGCTGCATGGCCTGTGCTGATCACTCTGGTAGGTTGGGTTCTTCTGATCCAGGGAATTTGCCGTATTTACTGGCCTGAGTCGTTTGCAAAAACGATGAGAGATTTAATGGCTGGAAATGGCTTTACAGTCCTAAATTGGGTATGGCTCCTCGTCGGTCTCTACCTGATGTGGGCTGGATTCATGAGCTAAGCTAAGATGGCTGAGACCCCCACAAGTCCCAAGAAAATCATATCTTGGAAGATGCTCCTCGTTGGGCTGGGGGTTTTTCTTCTTGCCATCCTCTCCATAGGGTGGTTTTTCCACTCGAGAGAATATGTCTGGACCAACGATGCGTTTCTCGATGGGTACCAGATCTCCATTAGTTCCGATGTCGAAGCGCGCATCATCACGCTCTACGTCGACGAGGGCGACAGAGTTCAGGAGGGGCAACTCCTCTGCCAACTCGACGAGTCGATCTTCAATTCAAAAAAGCAAGATGCAGCGACTAACGTCACACTTCTGCAAGAGACAGTCAAACTCCAAAAAATTGAGATGGAGAAACTGCGCGATATCTACAATGTCGCAAAACAGGAGTATGAAAATCAGATCATCTCCTACATCGCATTCGACAAGATCGAAAAAGACTACCACTATGCGACGGCCAATTACAAAGTCGCTGAGGCGAATCTCGCAAATGGGATCGCCAAATTAGGGGTCATTGAAGAGCTCCTTCGCCACACGCACGTCTATGCACCTCGCGATGGATCGATCGCCAAGCGGTGGGTTGTAGCGGGCGATGTAGTGCAAATCGGTCAGCCTCTTTTCGGCCTCACGGATGTGAAGAACATTTGGGTGACGGCGAATTTAGAAGAGACGAAAGTGGAGCATCTCAAACCGGGAGATCCGGTCGATATCCACATCGACGCCTACCCCGACCGCCGCTTCACCGGTTCGGTCTATGTGGTTCGCGCCTCGGCAGCGTCCCAATTTTCCCTGATTCCGCCCGATACGGCGACGGGCAATTTCACCAAGGTCGTCCAGAGGGTCCCTGTGAAAATCCTCCTCGATGTTCCTCAATCGAAAGATCCGCTATATCTCTATCCGGGCATGTCGGTTGAGATCAGCGTGAAAGTACGATGAAGAAGCCGGCCTTCTTCTCCGACGAGAGTCCCTTTTACCCTTTCCTAATCCTCACAAACGTGATCATCACGACGCTATTCACCGTCGTCTCGGCAGTGGTGACAATCATCGCGAACACTTCGATTCAGGGGGAACTCGCCTTGAGCGATACCGCATCGATTTGGGTCACGACTCTCTATCTTCTCGGCATCAACACGACAGTTCCCGTGGCGACCTGGCTGGCCAATCATTTCGGCGACACGCGCATGTACACCTACGGGGTTCTCCTTTTCACATTGGGATCTGCCATCGTGGGTTTTTCCAACCATTTTGCCATTCTAGCCGTAGCGCGGGTCATTGAGGGCGTAGGGGCGGGGCTGATTTTCCCCATAGGACTCGGCCTCATTGTCCGCTCTCTTCCCAAGGAAAAAATTTCGCTCGCCCTCAATCTCTACATCGGAGGCGCTTTCGGAGGGGGTCTTGGACTCGGCATTCCCCTCTCCGGTTATCTCACCCAATACGTCACTTGGAGAGCCGTATTTTGGCTCATCATTCCGTTGGGCCTGCTGGCGGCCCTTTTCTGTTGGCTTTCTCGCAGAAAGGTCGCCCTGACTGAAAAAACGCCTTTTGATCCCTGGGGGTTCCTCCTCTTTGCGACCTTCATCGCGAGCCTTCTCATCGCCCTCACGTTGGCGCCCATCAAGGCTACGACCGGAGGGTGGCGCTCCTGGTATATCATCGCCCTCCTCCTTCTCTCCGCGATCTGCCTCATTGCGACGATCATAGTCGAGCGGCGCCATTCCCATCCCAATCTCCCGATTGTCCTCTTCAAAGATTCGATTTTCACGATCAGTTCCATCGCGATGTTTCTCCTCGGCATGTCCCTTTTTGCGAGCGTGGCTGTCTCGATCGATTACATGATCAATGCTCTCGGCTATGAGAAATTCGTCACGGGCAAGATCGCCATGGTCTACGGCCTCACGATGGCCAGCTGCAGTATTTTGGCGAGTCAGTTGATCAAGATCATCCCCGTTCCCGTTATGACGTTTGCGGGTCTCTCGATTCTGATCTACAGCTATTTCCTCAACAATGAACTCAACTGGCTAACGGGTGTCGATCAGGTGCTCTGGATCCTTTTTCTGAGGGGCATGGGGACGGGACTTGCTTTGGGGCCGACGACTCTCCTGGCGCTCCACGGTATCGCCCCGGAACTGCGCGGTTCAGCTGCGACCCTTCTCACGTTTTTCCGCCAGATCGGCAACACGTATGGAGGCACTCTCGTCGCTATCTTTACCATTCGGCGAACGATCTTCCATGCAGCCCGTTTTGGCGAGCAAGCGAATAACCAACTTCCCGCCTACAAGATGGCCTTCTACAATCTCTACGACAAATTTCCCGATGCATCCCAAGCCAAAGCAGCCATTGTGAAAAACATCGAGATTCAAGCCTATATCCAAGGGCTCAACGATGCGATGATTATTTTCGGCTACATCACCTGCGTGGTCACCGCCGTTCTTCTCATCACAATCCTCATCCGCATGTTGAAAATGAGAACGAAATCAGCTACTATGCCCTGAATATGATTTGGAAACAGCCAGTTACTGTCGAGGAGATCAACCATCGGTGCCGCAATACCCTTTGCGATCACTTGGGGATTGAGTTTATTGAAATCGGCGACGACCACATGACGGCGAGGATGCCTGTGGACCGGCGGACGCACCAGTCAATGGGATCGGTGCACGGGGGAGCCACTGCGGCTCTAGCGGAGACGGTGGGGAGCGCTGCGGCTAATTATTGCATTGATAAGACGAAAGTAGCTGTGGGGCTCGATTTGAACATCAACCACATTCGGGGTGTGAGTTCGGGTTATGTAACGGCTGTGGCAAAGCCACTTCACTTGGGAAAGACTACACAGGTGTGGGATATACGGATTTATAATGAAGCCAAGCAGCTGATATCAGCTGCTCGGCTAACGATAGCACTAAAGATTAATAACGGTTGAAACCGCCGCGATCACCGCGTGGTTCACGTTCACGGCGCTCGCCGCGATCGCCACCGCGATCACCCCAGCCTCCGCCGCCTTCGCGACGAGGACGGAATTCGCCGCCTGCGCCTGCTGGGCGTGGGCCACGATCACCCATTGGGCGGTCGCGCTGTTCAGTGCGTGCCCAGTCGATGACGAGAGCTTTACCTTGGAAAGGTTGGCCATTGAGAGCGTCTTTTGCTTTGCCAGCATCTTCAGCAGTTGCCATGCGGACGAAAGCAAATCCACGAGATCTGCCTGAAAAACGGTCCATTACGATTTTGACTTCCTGTACTTCGCCGAAAGTTCCGAAGAGCTCGCGAACTTGGTCTTCATTTGCATCAAAGTTAAGATTTCCAACGTACAGTTTTTGATTCTGTTGATTCATTTAATTTACTCCAAAAAGATAAAAGGACCCTAAGAGTCAGTATACTCTGGGCTAAAGTTCTAAAAATCTACTGCAACCCGACCTGTGTCAGCTATGCCTTATAGATGCCAGCCATTCTACCGGTATTGCAAAATGAAGTCAAAAAGGATTTTTCACCCGACCATCCAGCTAACTATCAATAACTTAACAGATTTCTCTTGCAAACTCAGTGAAATTTCCTCTATGATTCTTCGGTGGCAAAAGGGGAAAATTATGTATTATTCAAAA
>DATIIR010000070.1:0-10736 GCA_035479435.1 Chlamydiales bacterium | reverse complement strand
GAATCTGCTGCGTCGGCTCTGCAGCATCTTTTTTGTCTTCGCTCGCGCCTTGCCATTCGGCAATGGTCGCTCGCTCCAGAACAAAAAATCTGCGCAGCCTCCTTGCATATTTCTGCCAATTTAATTTTAAATCACTATAGTTGTTTCTGTCGAACGGTTAGAAGTGACCTGGTATTCCCAAGATTCCAAACAAGTTAGAATAACTGATTGCTTTATCTTTTATCCCGAATTTCAATTCGACAACGTCAGGAATCCCTTGTATGGGAACATCGTGATCTTCGATGTAATTGACAATGATGAGAGTGAAATCAAGAGAAGGAAAGAATGATTTAAGAGCATTTCGAAGACGAAGAGCGTGGTCAGGAGTAATGGCGGTATCGCCCTTATGAAAATAGGAGATTCCAAGCCTCCAGTCAAGCGCTACGCGAAGAAAATAGACTTTCCCAGGATATTCTCGGATCTTTCTGAGTCGATCGATTCGTCTTTGATACGTCTCTTGAATCTGGTTGAACTCACTTTCTGATGCCAAAAAATTGCTGTCGTGTCGAAATTCGATCTCATAGTATCGATTTTCAATACAATGAAAGTCAGGATGAGGAAAAAGATAGGATTTTTCGAGAAAATATTGGAAATCATCCTCGAAGATCTGAGCAAATTTTTCGTGATTTTCGGTGATCAGCCAGTCGAATGGGAGAGCGAAATGTCTGGCATCAAAGTCCCGAAGCATGATGGCAGGCTCGCAATGGCTCCCTATGCTGAGACAAATAGGCGGCTCGGCGTGGAGAACTTCAGCCAAGACGAGGAGAATGAAAATCTTAAAATTAACCTTCCGCAGAGGAATAGCCGGGTTTAGCGTCGAATAGATAGAGAGATTCCGATTTTATAACATCCATTTGGATATGATCGAATGCGTGTAAAATTTGGATCACGTCATTTTGTGATACGGTTTTTCCTTCATCAGAAGTGAAGCGGCAACGCCACTGTTCTATGCAAAAAGTTTCCGGCTGCCCTTGAGGCCAAACCCTAACTCCTCGATTCGTAATCATTTTCAATCGCAAAGCGCCCGCATGAATAGGGGAAATGCGGTCAAAAAATTGAGAAAGAACCCCTCGGAAATAGATAAACACATCCACCCCGATTAACTGTCTTTTGGGAAACGAAGGGGCATGAATGTGAATTAAAGATTCGGCCGCTTGTCCATAAGCGACCGGTTTTAGCTGACTGGGCTTTTGACCGAGGTTCTTGATCACCGCGGCCCCAAATTCGGATGTTCCCACTTTTTGTTTACTGATGTTTGTTTTAAAGATATCGTAGGTATGGATCCCATCTTCCAAAGTTTTCAGCCAAGCGTTGTGAATGGTTTCGGCAATTTTCGATTGCCCAACATGGACAAGCATTTGGATGGCCGCAAGGAGAAGCCCTGACGGATTTGCCACATTTTGATTTGCGCGGCGCGGCGCGGATCCATGGATTGCTTCAAACATAGCCCCTTTTTCCCCGATATTTGCCGAACCGGCAAGTCCTACCGATCCTGCGATCTGGGCCGCAACGTCTGAAAGAATATCCCCGTAGAGATTCGGCATGACAATGACATCGAAGACCTCAGGTGTGTCGGCAAGTTTGGCAGCGCCGATATCGACAATCCAGCTTTCATTGAGAATATCGGGATATTGCGCGGCAATTTCATCAAACACTTTATGAAATAAACCATCGGAAAATTTCATGATATTATCTTTGATAAAACAGGTCACTTTTTTCCGGTTGCACCGTTTCGCATATTCAAATGCATAACGGATGATTTTTTCCGACCCCGCTCGAGAGATTATTTTTAAAGAAGAACAAACGTCGGGCGTTTGTTGATATTCGATGCCGGAATAGAGGTCTTCCTCATTTTCCCGGACGATGACAACGTCCATTTCAGGATGTTTAGTGGCGACGAACGGAAAATAGGAAACGCAAGGGCGAACATTGGCATATAGTCCAAGGGTTGTCCTGATCGTAACATTGAGACTTTTAAACCCTCCGCCTTGCGGAGTTGTAATCGGCGCTTTTAAGAATGCTTTTGTGTTGCGGATTATGTCCCAGGTTTTTGGATCCATCCCAACTGCAAAACCTTTGAGAAACATTTTTTCGCCAATTTCAACGTGATGAATCTCGAGCGGGGTCCCTGCGGCTTCTAAAATGCGAAGGGTCGCCCGCATGATTTCCGGTCCGATCCCGTCTCCTTCGGCTACAGAGATTGGTATTTTGTGCATGTGTTAAATTGTACTCTAACTGTGTGATTTTTTAGAAGACTTCAAGTACACAAGGCTTGTAACATGGAAAGGTATGCAACTGCTATTTGATACATTTCGACAGTCGCTGAACGGATTTTTCGATGCGCTCAACTTGGCAGAGGTGCAAAAAGCCTTTGAAGCGCTTCTTTCATGCAACGGTACGATTTTTTTGTCGGGAGTCGGAAAAAGCGGTTTCATTGCCCAAAAAATTGCAGCGACTCTTGTTTCGACCGGCGCTCGGGCTTTTTTTTTATCTCCCGCGGGCGCTTTGCATGGAGATATTGGGATGGTTTCCGCCAAAGATCTGTTTCTCACCTTAAGCAAAAGCGGAGAATCGGAGGAGCTTTTAGGTCTCATCCCGTATATTCGAAAACGGGGAGCGGTGACGATCGGGATTGTTTCCCATGCGGCGTCCCGTCTTGCCAAAATATCGGATTTGGTCGTTCAGCTTCCCATTGAAAAAGAGATCTGTCCCTATGATTTAGCCCCCACGGTTTCCTCTGCCGCGCAACTTATTTTCGGCGATTGCCTGGCGATTGCCCTGATGCAGGCAAAGCGGTTTACCGTTTCAGATTTTGCATCGAATCATCCGGCTGGTTTTCTAGGGCGCAAAATCACTCTGAAAGTATCGGACCTGATGCTTAAAAATGGAGAGATCCCGCTCTGTAACAGTCAGGACCGCCTGATCGATATCTTGCCCGAGCTCACCGGAAAACGGTGCGGCTCTATTTTCATTGCCGATGAACAATTGCGGCTCTTAGGTATTTTTACGGATGGCGATTTGCGAAGGGCGATTCACGCAAAAAGAGAATCGGCCCTCCAATGTCTCATGGGGGATCTGATGACCCGTTCTCCCAAAACAATAGATCCTGATCAATTGGCGATCACAGCTTTACGTCAAATGGAAGAAGATAAGAGCCGGCTCATTACCATACTTCCTGTGTTACAAAATGAAAAAATTGTGGGGTTGCTCCGCATGCACGACATCATCCAATCAGGTCTTAGGTAAGTAATGTTTGACGTTCACCTGGCCCAACTACTCCTCATCATTACATTTGCGATTGGCTATATTGCCATTATCGTTGAAGCAAATGTCAAAATCAACAAAGCCGCTCCAGCTATTTTAATGGCTGTATTGACTTGGATGTTTTTATTTTTAATCGAAAAAAGCGAATGGACGGAAAACATCGGCCATTTAAGCGAAAGCGTAGGCGAGATCAGTCAAATTATTTATTTTCTCATAGGAGCTATGGCGATCGTAGAATTAATTGATTCGCATAAAGGATTCAAGATCATTACGGATCTCATTCAAACAAGCTCTAAAAAGAAATTGTTGTGGCTGATCGGATTTATTAGTTTTTTTCTCTCGGCGGTTCTCGATAACCTGACATCGACCATTGTCATCGTGTCGATGCTCAGAAAATTGATTACGGATACGGAAGATAGAATGCGCTTGGGGGCCGTGGTTGTAATTGCCGCCAATGCGGGAGGAGCCTGGACGCCGATCGGCGATGTGACGACTACGATGCTTTGGATCAAAGGAAATATCACGACGCTCGCTATCATGAAAGCTCTATTTCTGCCCAGTTTGATCTCTTTAATCGTTGCACTATTGATTTTTGGCATTGGGCTGAAGGGGAGGTATCCAAATATTGTCCGTCGCGCACATGAGGAAGCGCCCGAGCCTGGGGCGCGGATCATTTTTTTTGTAGGGATTGGCGCCTTAATTTTTGTTCCCATTTTTAAGACATTGACCGGATTGCCTCCTTTTATGGGAGTTTTGATCGGCCTTGGCGTCCTTTGGCTGATCACTGATCTTCTCCATTCGGAAGCAGAGACGCGCAAGCATCTCAAAATTTCCCATATTTTAACGAAGATCGATATTTCGGGAGTGTTATTTTTTTTAGGAATTTTGCTTTGTATCAATGCCTTGAATACGGCAGGTCTTTTGAGAATGTTAGCCGATTTTCTCAGCAGGACCCTCAATAATGTAACATTGATCGCAACGTTAATCGGAATGGCTTCCGCGGTTGTGGACAATGTCCCTCTTGTCGCAGCAGGAATCGGGATGTATGATTTGCAAACCTATCCGGTTGATTCGTATTTTTGGCAATTGCTCGCTTATTGCGCGGGAACAGGAGGGAGCATCCTGGTGATCGGGTCTGCTGCCGGCGTTGCGTTCATGAGCTTGGAAAAGGTGAGTTTCTACTGGTATTTGCGTAAAGCAGGATGGATCGCTTTCTTAAGCTATCTTGCAGGGATTATGATGTACCTGCTTCAAGACCTTATTCACCTGATTAGTTAGAAAAAGACGCCGAGCGTTCCCTGAACCGCATTCGATATGTATCCGCTGCCAAATTCTCCCGCATAAGAGCCGGACAGGAAGAATTCGCTGGGTTTATGCTTATAAAAGACTTCAGCGCGAAGCGAGCCTAGATTCAACACCTTGTCATAGGTCAGAAGAGTAAAGGAGCCAGGAGCGCCTGTTGGAAGCGGCGCGGGAGCGATGACGACCGAACTTGTCATCGTCGTATCGAACGGCGTTTTATTGACATAACTGACCGACTCTTCCAAGATGCAAACGTATTCTTCTCGATTCCAGGTTTGGTAGAGATTCAGCCCAATTTGACTCTTGAATATGGAAGGAGTTGCGCTTCGCGTATGCATATTGAGAGGCGCCGCTCCGGTTTCCGTGAAGTCCTCTTGAAAGTTGATCGCCCAATCGAAACCAGCGAACGGTTCGACAATGACGGAATCGAACATCGAATTGTGATCGTCGTTTGCAGAGAGATCGCACATCCAATCATAACCGCCGCCTACATGCAATAAGAGTCCCCAATTATTGAATGAACTTTTTGCGGTTGCCTGGAATGGGGTGATTCCATCAAAGCCGACGTTGCGATTCATGCCATAGCGGTTGTAGCTTCCCTGCACTCCGCCTTCGAGATATCCATTCCACAGGTATCCAGTTCCATAAAGACCGAGTACCCCTCCATGCGACTTTCCTTTCCCCAAGCCATCGCCTTCATCGATGCTGTTATGGATGTACCCTCCTAAAAGAGAAAAAATTCCATTCTCATAGCCATAATAGTCATATCCAACGATCACACCAGAGCTCGTATCTTCGATATCGGGATTTTGATTTTGGCCATCTTGAGAAATGAAACTTCCAAAACCGCTCGCCCAAAAATCATTCTGTTTTTCTTGGGCAGCGATGGTCTTCGCGCTGCCTGCCGGGTTATTGTCCGGTGCATTGTCTGCTTCTTCGGCATTGTCTGCTTCAAGTTCAAAGTCGATGGGAAGATTTACAATCGGTTCGATGGCCGATTCCGCGAAAAGGGTGTTTTGCTTTGCAATGAACGCTGCCGTAATAGACTCGCTGAGCGAGGGTGTTTTGCCGGCTTCAGAGAGCATATGGAGCATTTTTCCTTTCGACAGATGCCCTAACTCGATGTCGTTGATATCAAAAGCAATTTGACTGGATATGAACATTGCGGCGGCGTTCCTCGCAGGAGAAATACTATTCAGGGCAGCGGCTAATTGAGACGCGTTCATAGTTGCCAGATCAGTCAAAATCGGGGAGAGCGCCGCAACGCCTGAGAGTCCCTTCAAGTAATTCAGCAAGACCGCCTGATTCCCAGTGAGACCAAACCCGGTTCCGATCCCTTGAAATGAGATCAATATAAGTTGCGTGACTTGCGGGTTATACACTACGGTTGCACTAAATCCGGAAGGAGTGATCACCGTGCCAAATGTACCCGTAATGATTCCTGTCGCAGTGATGAAGTTATAAGTTTGAGAGCTCACATAAGTTCCTGCATCCGGTAGCAGACTGAGGGTGCCGGCTAGAGAAGCATTGCCGCCATTGACTGCGATCACGGAGGAATTGTTATTTCCCGGAGCGAGTTCGATCACCGTGGTGGAATTCGAGGCGAGAGTCAGGGAAGAAACAGTCAATGTGCCGATGGAAGATCCCGGTTGGATGGTTCCATTGACGGTTACGGCATTATTGATCTGTCCTGTTCCTTGTAAAGTGGCTCCGGAGGCGACCGTAACAGGGCTGGCGAGAGTTCCGGTCAGTTTTAGCGTTCCGGCGCTCACGGTTGTGGTGCCGGTATAACTACCGCTTCCAGATAAAGTCGTAACACCACTTCCTGTTTTTACAAGGGAGCCGCCGAGGCCTGAAATCGTCCCCGAAAAAGTCGTGCTTGTATTATCCCCTCCAAGAGTGAGCTGGGCGGCGCCCAAAGAAACCGCCCCTGAACCGAGGAGGGATGCGATGGTTTGGTTCTTGTCATTTAAGGTGAGGTTCGAAGAGAGGTTTACTTGTGAGGAAGAGGAGAGGACGTTTGTGGCCGTTGTCGCCAGGGTACCTGCGGAAATGGTCGTTTGACCGCCATAAGTATGGGACGAAGTTCCGCTGAACGTGAGAGTTCCTGTGCTCAATTTTTGAAGAGACGCGCTCGCGCCTGAGATGACGCCGGGATATGTGAAAGTAGTACTTGCCTGCACATCTATGGAAAGCGTGTTGCCATCCGTGATGCTGATAGGCCTTGCGGAAGAGGCAAAGGTCGCACTAGTTTGCAAAGTGGAAGTTCCGGTTACGCTGATGGAAGTAGTCGCCGTTCCCAATGATGCGTCGCTATTGATCACCAAAGTTCCCTGGTTTAGGGTAGTGCCTCCGGAATAGGTATTCGAACCAGACATTGTGAAAACGCCCGATCCCTGCTTGAGGATCGATCCGCCGCTGCCTGAAATGAGCCCCGAAAAAGTTGTGCTCGTATTATCCCCTCCAAGAGAGAGCTGAGCGGCTCCCAAAGAAGCCGTCCCTGCGCCCAAAAGAGATCCGATGGTTTGGTTATTGCCATTTAAGATGAGGTTCGAAGAGAGGTTGACTTGTGAGGAAGAGGAGAGGACGTTTGTGGCCGTTGTCGCCAGGGTACCTGCGGAAATGGTCGTTTGACCTCCATAAGTATGTTGCGAGCTTCCGCTGAAAGTGAGAGTTCCCGCGTTTGTTTTTTGAAGAGATCCGGCCGAGCCTGATATAGCGCCGGGATAGGTGAGGGTAGTACTTGTAGGAATATTTATGGAAAGCGTATTGGCATCCGTGATGCTGATAGGCCTTGCGGAAGATGTAAAGGTTGCGCTGGTTTGCAAAGTGGAGCTGCCGGTTACGCTGATAGAAGTGGCCGCCGTTCCCAGCGATGCGTCGCTATTGATCACCACAGTCCCGTTATTAAGAATAGTGCCCCCGCTATAGGAATTTGTTCCGGATAAGGTGAGAGTTCCTGTGCTTATTTTTCTTAAGATGCCGGAGCCGCTAATTGTTCCGGAAGCAATCACAGCATTTGCTTGTGTATCAAAAGTCGCTGTGCCGTTGCTTGCAATTTGCATCGTCGAAGCAATCGTCGCGCTGCCAGTTAGTTGCAAGGTAGGGGCGCCATTGAATGTCACAGTTCCAGATCCCCCGCCCGATGGGAGTTCGCTTCCGGAAAAAATCGATACCGTCGGCGCATCTGATCCGGTATTTCCGATATTGATCCCCCCCTTGAATTTATTGCTCGGAGAGGAGGAGGAAGTACCTAATGTCAAAGTGCCCGTCCCCGTAACGATCAGTTGCAGACCGCTTCCGGAGCCTGCAGTGACGCCGCTGCTGCCGGGAATGGCGTAAGAGCTGTCGTCAAAAATCGCATCGACGATCGAGAGCGAACCCACACTCGTCGGAAAGGTCAGCGTTTTGACGCCGGTGGTGCCAGTCGCGAAGAAAATCCCGGTGCCGGCAGCTATGCCAGCTGTTTGATTGACCGAATCGGTGGCTATTGGGGGCCCTCCGGAGCCGCCTACCACGGTGCCGAATTGCACGGAAACAGAACCCGCGATCGTCAAACTTCCGGAGCCAAAAGATCCCCCTGAACCCGTCCCTGCATTCACAAAAATAGAGCCCCCAAAACCGGCTCCCCCTCCGCCGGAATATACAGATTTAGCTGATGTACCGTTGCCGCCTCGTCCCCCGCCTATGCCTCCTGCGCCAAAACTACCCGCAGTTGTACCCGATGATCCTCCTCCCCCTCCTGCTCCAAAGCCTCCGATGCCGCTCGTGCCTGTAGTATTGGGGACTCCGCCGCCGCCGCCGCCGCCGAACCCTCCATTTCCCGGGACACTAGTCCCAGACCCTGATCCGCAGCTTCCACCGCCGCCTCCGCCAAATCCGCCCACTCCTCCACTGCCTACAGTGCCACTCCCATTGCCGGCCCCGCCGCCGCCTCCTCCATATCCACCTGCGCCGCCGGTGTTCACGCTGTTGCTACTTCCTCCGGATCCCCCTCCGGCGCCGCCTGCTGCAGCCGTTCCAGAAGTTCCTCCTCCGCCAGCTCCCCCTCCTGCATTTGCTGATGTACCTCCGCCGGGCGTGCTCCCACCAGTCCCACCTCCATAGCCGACTCCAGCAACTCCGGGTATCGGGGTGGCCGTGGTGTTAAAGCCTCCATCGACTCCCCCATTGCCGTTTCCTGTTGCTGGCGTAAAAGCGGCGCCTCCAATGCCTCCTCCTCCTCCTCCCCCATAGGTAGAGGTACTGTTAGGCGAACCTTGCGTAATTCCCCCTGTTCCTCCGAATCCGCCGCCGCCGCCCCCTGCGGCGAATGCTATTGTGCCTCCATTAGGCCCGGTGATCGACGCAGAGCCTCCGGCACCTAGAATGCCTGCACCACCTCCCGCTCCTGCTTGAGGGGGGACTAGTACCAGCTGTCCTATTCCGCCAGTTCCTCCAGCGGCCTGATTGCCCTGGCCGCTTTGTCCAAACACCACATTGCTGAGCGTCACCGCAGCGCCGTCAATGAGAAGGGCGCCGCCAGCCCCCATTCCGCCGCCCCCGCCGCCGCCCCCGCCAGTCCCTCCTTGAGACTTACAATTGACCAGAGTGAGATTTTGGAGATTAACCGTTCCCTTCACAGCAACTAACCCGGGGATGGGGCCGGTGCCATTCAGCGTCATATTCCCCCCCCCCGAAGAGCCGTTAATCGTGATAGAAGTGCCCGTTAAATTTAAAAAAGGGAGCAAGCCGCCCAGCGTAGTACTCGACGAACCCGTGGCGAATGTAACCATAAAGGGGGCCTGGGACGGATTTTGATTCGCATAATTCAATACCCCGCGCAAATCGCCTGATCCGAGGGTACCCGTTCCTGTCGGTAAAAATGCATCGCCCCCTACAGTTACTGTCAGTGCCGTATCGCCGAGAAGAGAGGCGCTGTTGAATAGGAGAAAAGCGTAAAATGTATAGATTCCGTGTTTCGCGTTTCTCCAAGACAGCATGATCATATCCTACGTAGGTGATAACTTTGAATATGCACATCAATAAAATATGTACAATAAAAAAAAAAGCCTTGCGAATGTTCTCGCAAGGCTTTGCGCTGTTTTTACAAGGCAAATGGATGGACTTACATGTCGAGCTGAATTTTGAACGTGAACCCGTTCAATGTTAAATCACCCTGAACAGGCACATTGATGAAATTGCCGACTGATGCGCCATTTGTAAACTGCCTCATATTCCATTGGTTCCACCAAATTTGAAACTCATATCCGGCTTTGAAATCCAGATAATACTTACAGTTTGCTAAATTAGTTCCCCAATCCAGCCCCAGGGCCAAATCCAGGTTTGGAACCACCATTTGCGGCTCATTGGATAGTTTGCCGGTAATTGTAGTTTCCGGAACGGCAAAATGTTGTTTGATATCGAACCATCCGGCAAGAACCGATGTCGAGAGATTGCTAAACAGCTTAAATCCGTAGCCAAGCAGCCAATTGGTGTCGACGCCCACTCTGGCGCCAATGCCGAAGAAGTCATTATCCGCCTTCAATTTAACCGCAGCCAATGGAGTAGTGCCGCCAAGGCTCACGTTATACTCTTGATCGATCCAGCCAAAGCGGAGGCCGAAATGGGGATTGAAAATCACTTTTCTGCTGATGTAATAAGGCTTGCCCAATGTCGCGTCGAAAACATTGACTGCACATTCCCAATTGGCTCCGGTGGAAGATTGCGCCAGGAATGTCGAGCCGTCACTCGGAATTCCGATGGGATGAAGAGGGCCTGGACCTGATTGATAGCCTTCGGAATTTGTAATATGTGTCCAAAACCAATCGAAATCAAAATTCCAGGCATCGTGATCTACATAGGTTCCGAATCCTGCGCGAAGCCCAAAATTGTAATTCCAGCTCTCATCTTGTCCAAAGCCTCCCAACTTGCCGTTGAGCTGCGTAGGGACCGTGCTCGTATCTGTAATCGTAAATTGGAGGTTGCTTTCCATGCCCTGCAGAGCAAGCCCTTCCACATAAAAATAAATATCTATCGGATTTGCAAGGTGCATATCCATTGGATAGGCAAATGCGAAATGCGGCTGCCTGTCTTTTGTCGGTCTTATTTCAGGTCCTGCATAAACCGTTGTCGATAGCCCAAAAATCATA
>DATIIR010000069.1:0-11987 GCA_035479435.1 Chlamydiales bacterium | reverse complement strand
ATCGCTGTTCCTCTATTCAGGAGACCTCTCCTTCTTACCAGATGAATACAACCCTCTCGCCCAATCGGGGAATGATAGATTGGTCGTCTTGGAAACCGAGCTGCAATTCGAAGCGATCCTTGATAAAAGTACTTCCGTACCCGTTTTCCTCGACTTGACCTACGTAAGGTCTTCGCTCTTAAGAAAAGGGATCGGTAACTATCGCCATCAGTTGAAAAAGGACCTATCGGATATTCATTCAAGGCTAAAACCTGGGACTTTGCTTTTTGGCAATATGGCCCACGATCAGTATGTCAAAGAGGTTCTACAGCGATTTTCGAAAGAGGAAAATGTACGCGTGCAAGAAAAAGGGAATTTTTGGTTCATTAGAACCTAAGTTTAAAAGGGGTACAGAATCACTATGCGGAATTTCAGCGTGTGCCTCTTGCTTCTTTTCGCTCTCCCTTTATTTTCTGAGGTTTACGACTGTTTTATTTTCTTCAATGAGTTAGAAGTTCTGGAGATCCGATTCCATGAGCTCTACGACAAAGTCGATCACTTTGTCCTAGTTGAATCGGCGGAGACGTTCCGAGGAAATCCGAAGCCCTATTATTTTCTGGATCACAAAGAACGCTTTGCCAAGTTCCTAGACAAAGTCATCCATGTTTGTGTGGAGGAGCGTTTAGATGTCTCTTCATCGTGGACTCGTGAAACCTTTCAAAGAGATCAAATCATGAGAGGACTCCAATATTGCTGTGATACGGATGTGATCTTGATTTCTGATGCTGATGAAATCCCGCGCCCAGACGCCATTTCACAATGTGTGGAGATATTGGAGCGTCGAGAAGTCACAAACGTAGCATTTGATCTAGATCTCTATTATTTCTATTTGAATATGCGAAGTGGAGGTATTTGGTTGGGGACAACAGCCGCTCTTTTCGGAGAACTTAAACAATATTCGCCGGACTTGCTACGGGATCGAGCGAGAAAGGAGAACCCCAGGACAGTGATTGCTGAAGGAGGATGGCATTTGACCTACATGGGCGGGGAGACCCGAAACATTGCAAAAATCGAATCCTTTTCTCATGGCGAATTTGATACTCCAGCCTTCAAAAATCAGATGGCGCTTATGGACAAGTTATGCGATGGGTGTTTTCTCGTGAACATCGACTCAACCTATCCCCGATTTGTCCTAGAAAATATCCCCCTCATGGAGAAGTGGGGATTTATCCTCCCTTTGGATGAGATTGATCTGCAACACTTTCTAAAAGAAAAATGGGTCTCTTTGTAGAAAAAATGCGCTGCCTTCTTTTGTTTTAGGTGCTCCCAACTTTGAGTCTGCTATGTATAAACGTATAGGAAGCATTGATTGGTTTATTAAATCGTTGAGGCGAACTTCTTGAGGGCGTCGATCAGCTCCTCGTTCTCAGCGGTTTTCATAATCCAAGCGGTTGTTCCTCCTGGCAGGGGGAAATAGATCTCTTCGTAGTTATCGGGCGTCACAACTCTTGAGAGGCCATACATATCTTCGGCAACACCGTTATGCCGATTTTCTGAATTGTGAGAGACAATAACGGGAATCTGATGGCTAAGGTAGATTTGAACGATATCTCCGCGCAAGCAAATCGCGTGCCCTACAAAGGCTAAGCCAACCTTGTTGTACTTCACGAGCTTCGAAACAAAATGATTCAATTCAATCTGGTAAAAGTTGTCTATCTCCGCATAGTTTTTCCGATAGGCGCCCTGATAGGAAGTCGCTTTATAGACGCTTCCCGACCCAAAATGCTTGTAGGGAGCCCATGAATAGTCGTAACCTCTATCCTCGCTGAAAAACGCAATGGGTATCCAGTTTGAGTAACCAGAATAGATCCCCAACAACTTCTTCAAGATGCCTGGACCATATCCGTAAGTGATGATATCGACGGAGGTCACCTTTTTGCAATGATCCAAGAAGTATTTAGTCGAGTAGCCGAGTCCAAACTCCAAGAGACTTTTGTTCTTGACTCTGCTGAAGATCTCCTTCCAAAGGCGCACGTGGTGTGTGTCGTGGTCTTGCGCCCCCCCTTCTGTCAGCCATTCGTAAGTGATGTCGGCGACTTGAGTCGGCCCGCGGAGGTAATCAGCATCGATGCTGCAAAAAGCAACCATAGGAGTCAATAGCGTCAATAATAGAACCTTCATAAGGGCACCTCTATTTTTTTGATGAACATGCTAGCGAGTAGGCGTATTTAGAGCTACCAAAAAATGGTGCTTAGATTTAGAATGCCCTCCATGAAAAAATGCATCCTCTTTTTTGTTCTATGCGCCGGATTTCTGACTTCGGCGTTTTCTCTTGAACCCTACACGTCACCAGATCAGATCGATTTCAGTCAGTTGCCTCCTCCCTATAACGAGGCTAAGCTTTACCCCTTTAATGGGCACGGATGGTATGCCAACGCAAAGGCTCTAGAAAAATTGATCAAAGAGAAGAACGTGACGGTGGCCATTGAAGTTGGATCGTGGCTGGGGAAATCCACAAGACATATCGCTTCCTGTTTGCCCAATGGAGGTAAGATATATGCGGTGGACCATTGGCTTGGATCTGTAGAGCTTCAAGGAGACGAGTGGGCTGCAGATAGAGCCATTTTGTATGAGCAGTTCCTGTCGAATGTGATCCATGCGCGTTTGACGGACAAAATTATCCCTGTCAGAATGGACAGCGAGAGTGCATCTCGGTGGCTCCAAGACAAGGTGCTTCCCGACCTCATTTACATAGACGGAGGTCACGAGACATGGCAGGTCTACAATGATTTGACCTATTGGTATCCCTATGTGCAGAAGCATGGGGTTCTGTGTGGGGATGACTGGCCTGCTCCCTCTGTCCGCGACGGTGTCAATGACTTCGCACAGGAACATGGGCTGAAAGTGCAAGTGGATGGCGCTTTGTGGTATATCGAGTAAATTTACAATGGCTCATTTTGTTATTTTTAGCCGCTGAAGGTTTTTCAACGGTCCGGATTCTTACCTTCCATTATAATCAGGCCGATTTTGTAGAGATGCAGTACAAGGCTCTGAGGAAATTTCTAGAGGATGATTTCGAATTAATTGTCTTTAATGATGCCAGAACTCCTGACAACGAACAGGGAATCAAAGCTGCTTGCGACAAACATGGGATCAAATGTGTTCGTTTCGAACCAGAGTGGCATTTTTCTGACCCGCTGAATAGTTATCTCCAATCGCGTCTGCAAGAGAAGTCCACGGTGCCTATATGGGGATGGAATGCGTCGACCTCTATAACGGAAATTGCCAACAACCCCAGTGTTCGCCATTCTCATGTCATTCAATATGCGCTCGATCATTACGGTTACAACCACGACGATATCGTCGTGATCATGGACGGGGACTGTTTTGTTCTTAAGCCTCTAAGTATCAGAGAGTTGCTAGGTTCTGACGACCTGATCGCATTCAATCAAAGAAATGATCCCCTCGGAGCAATGCAAATATCTGTGCTTCAAGGTGAGGAGATGTTTTGGGTGGTTTTTATGGCTTTTTGTCCCAGCAAACTTCCCAACCCTCGCGAATTGCACTTGAATGTCGATGTCATCAGCGGATGCCATCATTTACCCGAAAATACCCTAGGCGATACGGGAGCTGCTGTATATAAGTATCTTCAGAAATATCCCCATCTCAGAACAACTGCATACTATTGGCAATATAGTTGGGTTTTTCGCAAATTTACTAACAAAGAACTGAAAGAAATGGGTTTTAATAAATTCTTGATTCACTTTATCTATGCAATTGCTCCTGGGGATGTTCAACTTTTTCTACGCCAGACCTTTATGCATTTTGGGGCTGTTTCTGCGGAGGATGTAAATCATAAACAAAAAGTGCGATGTTTAGCCAAGTTGATGGATGAGCTTTTGAAGTCAACCTGATCCCATTGCTAAAAATCGGGCGAATCGGCTATAAATTTCTCCTCGTAAAAAATCTTTTAACAGGAAAATAACTATGACTTCACCGACTAAGAGAACAGCTCCATTCCTCAGCTTGCCAGATCAGATTGTTGCCTATGTCCAAGAGGGGCATTGTGTCGTGCTTTACACCAGTCAGAAAGTCGTCGGGGTTTATCATAATTGCAAACCAGAAGAACGCAAGCAAGCAGGGATCCGCCTGGTTGATATGCAGAAGATCCCTCCTTTCCATGGTCTCGAGACCTTGTCCTCGTATCTGAGAGCCGCCAATTGCAGCATTTGTACATGCCCGTTAAAAGACTGTCGTAAGATCTAACTCAATAGCGGAGAAAAACATGTCCACGTACGTCAACGCTGGGAGTCTGGGGGGTCTCATAGTTGGGCTATTCTGGGAAGGGAGCAAAGTAGTTCAGGACCCGCCCCCGCGAATGTACGAGGTGATCGCCTCGTTGGGGGCGTGGACAGTGACCGGGGCGACGGCGGGGCTATTGATCGATTCGGGCGTCCATGCGATGTCTGAAATCTCCCCGTTTCTCCCCGGCAGAGTCGTTGTGCCTCTGTCTCAGTATGTCAATGTCGATTACTTGGCCCTCCCCTGCATTTTTCTAGCGGGTTACTTCGCTGCATCGCTATGCCGAAGACCTAGAGGCTAGCGGAAGGACGATGGTGAAGGTGCTGCCTCTGCCGAGTGTGGAGGTGGCGATGACTTGTCCTTTGTGCTTCTCAATGATGGTCTTCACGATGGAGAGGCCAAGGCCAGCGCCCCCCGATTTGCGCGAGCGGGCCTTGTCGACGGTGTAAAAACGGTCGAAAATGCGGGCCAGGTCCGATTCGGATATCCCAATCCCCCGATCGGACACGCTGAGGTGGAGTGTTTGCCCCTCTTGCGCAATCGCCATCTCAATCTGCGCCGGATCTGCGGAGTACCTGACGCCATTTTCCAGCAGATTGAGGATGGCCAGTTCGAAGAGATCTGTGTCCGCGACAATGGGCGCCGCCTCCAATTGGCATTTGAGACTGAACTGCACGTGGGGATGCGCCGTGAGGAAGAGATGCTCGCAGTTCTCCGCCAGAGCGACCAGGTCGGTCGCTTTGAGTCGATTCTCTGAAAGGTTTTCGATATCGGCCAGGGTGATCAGGCTCCGGATGAGTTTGTCGAGCCTGCCGCAGGTGCGGACGATCTTCTCGGTGATCTCATGTAGCATCTCCCGCGAAATCTCGGGCAAATCTTGGAGCGTTTCGGCAAAACCGCGGATGATCGTGATCGGGGTACGCAGCTCGTGCGACGCATTGGCGATGAAGTCTTTCCCCAACTCGATCACCTTGTAATCAGACGTTTTGTCTTGCAGCACCAAGAGCGATCCGTTTTGATGCGTAAGGGGCGCAGAAATGAGATTGAGATAGAGGGGCCCCTTCTCTCGCAGTGTCCAAGTTTGCACCGTCGGTTCCGATGTTTGCAATGCATGGAGGGCCAGTTCGTGGCACTTTTTAGACAATTCGCCCGTCCCAAGTGTATTGAGCGCCTCCTTGAGAATGGCCTCGCGGGACAGGCCGAGCATGCGGCAGGCGACCTGATTGACAAATGTCACCTTAGCGCTCGTATCGGTTGCGATGATCCCCTCATTGATCGATTCGAGGATGTCCTCTGTCTCCTTCCGCTGTCTCGTCAGGTGATCGATCTGCTCCTGAATCCGCTCAGTCAACGAATTGAGCGTTTTGGCCAGCTTGCCAAATTCTCCCCCCTGCATCTCCTTGTCTAAGGCAATGTGCGGCAAGAGCTCTTCTTTCCCCTCCTTGTAGGGCCTGATCGAGTCGATGATCTTTTGAATGGGGCGCGTCATCACGTGGATGATCACAGCGTGGAGTGCACTGGGGACGACAAATACGAGAGAGACCCAGCCCACGATGGGAAAGAGAATGACGACAAGGACACAGGCAAACAAGAGATCAGTGACGAAGATTTTCTTTCTAATGCCTAACATGCGTTAGAGGATAAAGGGTTTCCTATCCGCGTGCAAAGAAATTCTCGCATGCAAAGTCTTGTGAGGTTAACGGCAAGATCAACGATGGTAACGATGAGACCGTTGCATAACCCCCTAGTCTAATTCCACGCGAAGCTTATTTTTCCCTCTGCGTCTCTGCGTCTCAGGGATCTGCTTTGCCTCTGCGATTGCTCTTTGCGAGAGTCTCGGGTCCAAAACGCCAATGAAAGGATATCGCAGAGGCAGGGCAAGAACCGAGACGCAGAGACGCAGAGGGACAATTTTGGAAATATCCCTCAAAAACTCTGGTTTAAATCCTGCTGAGGCCCACGAGTTATGCAACGGTCTCAACGATGAGATCGTTGCACAACTAGGCAAAACAGGATATGTAGGATTATTTTTGGGGTGCGGGGCTTCCCTGCATCTTGCGTATCTTACCTGATCCTCCCGCGAAGCGGATCCTGTTTTGCTCTTTATGCAATGATCTCATCGTGACCATCGTTTTTCTGTTGTTTGTGTATACGGAGACTTTGCAGGTGTCCTGGAGTTTATCCGTGTGCAAAGAAATTCTCGTGGCCCGTTTCCGTGACCAACACCGTGTCCTCAATGCGGACGCCGCCAAGCCCCGGCTGGTAAAGCCCCGGCTCAATGGTGATCACCATGCCAGCTTGTAGGATCACATCCTTATCCGGACTGTCGATCCGCACAAGGGGAAATTCATGCGTCTCTACCCCAATTCCGTGACCTAAACTATGAATGTAAAGCTGCTTTACATTGTCTTTTTCGAACTCCTCTCTCACGAGACTGTCGAGGTCGCCGACCCTCACTCCAGGCTTTACGTGATCCACTGCCTTTTTCTGAACCCGCTTCACAATCTGCTCAAATCGCATGAGCTCTGGATCGATCTTGCCGAAGAAGAAAACACGGGTCATATCGCCACAGTAGTGGTCGACAATGGCGCCGACGTCCACCAGGACGATCTGATTCTCCCGCAATCGCGTTTTCCCAGCGCGGTAGTGAGGGTAGGCGCTATTTTCCCCAAAGGCGACAATGGGAGGGAAGGAGAGGCCCGAGGCCCCATTTTTTCGGCAGAAGATCTCAAACTCCAACGCCAACGACTCTTCCGTAACGCCCACTTTTAGCCCTTCGACGATTTTCTGATAGCCGAGCCAGGTGAGATTCGCCGCCTTTTTCAAAAGGGCGATCTCCCTCACATCCTTGATGGCGCGCAAATTCCTCACCGGATGGGGCAGAGCCGCCCACTCGACGTGCGGATAGCTCTTCTTCAGCGCTAGATAACCGTCATAGCTGACTGTTGCACTGTCGAAGCCCACCTGTTTCTGCTTGTCCAAGAGGTGTTTTTGCTCATCCCACAACTGCACTGGGCAGGGCGCCTCTTTTTTCGCCTTCTCAAAATACCTCCCATCGACGAAGAGAATCGCCTCCGCTGGCGAGACAAACATCCGCCCTCTGGAGACGCTCATCCCCGTTAGGTAGAACAGCTCGTCGAGATTGTCGATCAAACAGGGAGCGCTGACCTCTTTAATCAGCCTTCTAATGCGGGAATTATCCATTCAACATCTGTTCCAAGTTTTTTTCTTTTACCTCTACCCAAATCCGCTTGCCTACCGGATCGTAAATGCGGTCGCTACATTTTTGCAACCTCCGCCAGAGCGCATCAGCCTCATCGACTGTATAGCTCTTCTTGACCTTGCGACAGAAATGGTTCGCAATCTGGCCGAGATCCTTTTTCTCTTTCCAGCTGTCGAGAAATGTGGGGAAGTGGGCCGGATCTAGGCACTGTGGCAACGCATCGACCACAAGCTGGTTTTTCAACACGCGGCACTCAATTCCCAACGCGTTCAACTCGTCGGCTATTCCCTCTTCGCCTCGCGAAAGAGTCACTTCGAGCGGCCAAATGAGCGCCTGACTCAAGCCCCTTTCTCCTCGCAGCGATTCAACGAGAATCCGCGCCCCTGCAGCCGCCAGATCGACGAGAATGAGATGCTCTTTCTGCAACAGGAGATAGTTGCCAAACACCGCCAACGGCCTATCGGAGAACGCAAGGGGCAATTCCTGCTCTCCCGCAACAAATGGGGAAGGCTGCCACTCTTCGGCAAAAGAAAAAGGGGACGGGGGGGTAAATTGGAGCGGTTCTGAAAAGGGGACGGGGGCCGAAAAGGCTCCCAAAATGGCCTCCTGCACAAAGCGGAAAATCGCCCCCTCGTCGCGGAAGCGCACCTCTTTTTTCTGCGGATGGACATTGACGTCGACACTCTCTGGCGAAATATCCAAAAACAGGACAAAGGGGGGATAAGCGTGTTCGGCGATCCTCGTTCCAAAACCCTCCTTGACCGCCTTGGCGATCAACGGCGAAAAAATCGGACGCCGGTTGATGAAGAGGTGCTGGCCTGCGCGGTTTCCCATCGCCCTCGCGGGGGCCGCAATGAAGCCCCAGAGACTCAAATCGCCCCTCTTGAACTCGATTTCGTGCTCATGTGCGCCTAAAATCTCCTCCACTCGCGTTTTCCACTCTTGGCCCACCGTCTCCAGCATCTTTTTCCCCTGCATTTTGAGGGAAAAGGCCACGCCCGGATGGGCCAACGCGATCTCTTCGATGATCCGGCTCACTTGGGCCGCGTTGGAGCCGGCCGATTTCTGGAATTTTTTTCGCGCAGGGACGTTGTAAAAGAGCGACTTCACCTCGACAGTTGTCCCCCGATTGCGCGCGCACGGTTCGACGACCTTTACGCGCCCCCCTTCGGCCAAAACCCGCGTCGCTGCAGCCCCATCGCACGTCTTCAGTTCAAAGTGGGAGACCGAGCTGATCGCCGCCATCGCCTCTCCGCGGAAGCCCATCGTCGCCAGCGACTGCAAATCTTCAACGCCCCGAATTTTCGACGTCGCATGCCTCTCCAAACAGAGCACCGCGTCTTCGCCATTCATGCCACAACCATCGTCGTCCACTCGGATCAGCTGCTGGCCGCCGCTGATGATCTCCACGCCGATTGTCGTCGCCCCTGCATCGAGGCTATTTTCGATCAATTCCTTGACGATCGAGGCGGGATTTTCAACCACTTCACCTGCGGCGATCTGATTGATAACGGAATCGGGCAGGCGGAGAATCTTTTGTGTCATATTCAGAAATATACCATACTTCACCGCAAGATGAGATGCCTTTTTCTCTTATTGACACTTCCCCTTTTCGGCGCCTATGTGGGCAATCCGGCTGATCCTGCGATCATGAACACCGGCTTTTTTACCGCTGGTTACCCCTATTTCAAACTCACCTCGGGATACATTTACGACTACACCTCGAACAAGAGGTATGGGACCGATCAAATCGAACCCGATTTTGATCCCGACCAGGCGCTCAAACGCTTTGGCCTCCACTCGCAGCTGGCGAGCTTTTCCCTCATTTTCATCGAGCGGTTTCAAGTTTTTGGATCTGCAGGCGGCTCTAAAGAGAGCGTTACGGAAGGGGAGCAGCCCGACTGGGCCGATATCGTCTTCGACTTTGAATCGGCCTATCAATTTGCTTGGAGCGCGGGGGCGAAGGCCATTCTCATTCAGTGGGGGCAAACCTATTTCAGCGCCGATTTCACCTACTTTGCGATCCCCTCATCGAGCAAGACCTTTTTCAAATACCTCAACCGGCTTAATCTCCCGATGCATCTCGACGCCGAAAAGCAAAAATTGTCTCTCGACGAGTGGCAAATCAGCCTTGGCCTCTCGTCGCGCTTCTACTTTTTGACCCCCTACGTAGGCGCAAACTATCTCCGCTCCCGCCTTCACGTGCAAGAGGGGCCAGATATTCCATCCATTAATTATCACAATGAAGTAAGCTGGGGATATTTTTACGGGCTGACCCTGTCGCTTACGGGGCGGTTCCACCTCAACTTTGAGAGAAGAATGCGCGACGAATTCGCCTACACCTTTTCAACCATCGCTGTGTTTTGATATGGAAGAGCATCCACAGGCGAGATTCATCGTTGAGACACTCTCTAAGGCGGGTTTTATCGCCTACTATGCGGGGGGGTGGGTCCGCGATCTCCTTCTTAAGCACCCCTCGGACGACATCGATATCGCCACCTCCGCACCCCCCGAAACCATCCAAGCCCTCTTTCCCCACACCGTCCCTGTCGGCATCGCCTTCGGCATCGTCATCGTCATCATCGATGACCGCCAATATGAGGTCGCCACCTTCCGCCAGGACATCGACTACAAAGATGGGCGCCGTCCCACCCGCATCGAGTTTACCACCGCCGTCGAGGACGCCAAGAGGCGCGATTTTACGATCAACGGGATGTTTTACGATCCGCTCAAAGGCGAAATCTACGACTATGTCCATGGCAGGGCCGACCTCGACGCCAAAATCATCCGCGCGATCGGCAATCCCCACGAACGGATTAAAGAGGACCGCCTTCGGATGATCCGCGCTGTGAGGCTTGCCTGCCGCTTCCATTTTCACATTGAAGAGCACACGGAAAAAGCGATCCGCGCCCACGCAGCCGAACTCTTCCCCGCCGTTGCGATCGAGCGCATTTGGCAAGAATTCACCAAAGCGCACGACTTTGGCAACCTACGCCCCACGCTTCTCAAGCTCCATGAATTTGGCCTACTCGCCGCCATCTTCCCCTCCCTCAAAGAGACCCCCCTCGCCGACCTGGAGCGCCGCCTCGCCCCGATCCAACTCTATCCAGCCACTGCCCCCGTCATCGCCTCTCTTCTGCCCCTTTTCCCCCACAGTTCCCTCAACGACTCTCTCGCCCTCTGCAAAAAGCTCAAGCTTCCCAACATCGACCAGCAGTTTGTCTCCTTTCTCTTTCGCGCTCAGGAACTCCTCCACCGCCCCGTCGAAAGAGTCGAATGGGCCTATTTCTACGCCAACGCCTTCGCCCCCATCTCGCTCCAGATCCTCAGCGCCCACCTCGAGCCCCCCCGCCGCGCTCCCTTTCTCCGCGAACACGAAGAGCGGATGGAGCAGCTCCACTCATCCATCCAACGCATCCGTAACCACGACACCGTCGTCAAGTCTGACGACCTCATCAAAGCGGGCATCAAACCAGGCCCAACCATGGGACTCCTTCTCAAGGAAGCCGACCGGATCGCCATCAATGAGCAGCTCCACGAACCAGCCCCCGTCCTCGAACGCCTCAAATCGAGTCCCCTTTGGCCCCGCTGAGACCGTCCATTCCCGATCCTCTTCCCATCAAGGACCTCGACTGGGCCTCTCTCGTCCCCCTCATCGGCGAGGCGAGGGAGGCTCTCGCCCGTTTTGACGAGAGGCTTAAGCACATTTCCTCTCTGGCCGATCGGCGCTGGCAAGAGAGCGTCTCCTCAGTGGGCATTCGCAATACGGAAAAGATCGTCTATGCGCACAAAGCGCTCGAATTTGCGATCCGTTGGGCGAAGCGGAAGCCCCTTTCGCTCGATTTTCTCTGTCGTGTCCATGCCATTGTCAAACAAGACGCCTCGAATCCCTCGGAGATCGGCCGGCTCCGCACTCTACAAAATTGGATTGGCCCGCACGGATGCCCCATCGAAGAGGCCTATTTTTATCCCCCACGGCCCAAGAAAGTCAGACTCTATATGCAAGAGCTCTATCGCTATATGCGATCGCGCGAAAAAGATCCCCTTGTCCAATTGGCGATTTTCTTTGGACAAATCCTAATCATCCATCCCTTTATGGATGGCAATGGACGCGTCGCCCGCATTTTTGTACCCGTGTGGTTGTGGAAAAAGGGGCTGATTTCTCAGCCCGCTTTATTTTTGAGCAGCTATTTTGAGCAAAACAGAACTGAATATTTCAAAAAGCTCTTTCTCATCTCTGAAAAAGGAGCTTGGGAAGATTGGATCGCCTACTTTCTGAAAGGCGTCATTCAACAATCACTGCTGATCCATTGAACCGCCGCATGTGCCGCAGCCCTTCATGGTTTTGCGTCTCTTGCGGCGCGTGGTTTTTTTCTTTGCCACTTTTCTGCGAACAGTTCTTTTTTTAGCAGCTTTTTTTCTCTTGCGTACAGCCATATTTCCTCCTTGGTAACGCTATTTGTCACCTTGCAAATTCGCACCT
>DATIIR010000068.1:0-10298 GCA_035479435.1 Chlamydiales bacterium | reverse complement strand
AGGGTCTCTTTGTTCAAGAACCAATTTCTAATCCGAATCGCTGGATCTTCGGAGAAAAACCGAGGGAACTCGACCCATGCATTGGGCCGCATGTCCGCTTCAAAATAGAAGCGGCGCCCCTCAGACTCAATACAGGACATATTGACAAACCCATGAGCCCCCAAAACTTTGCCGATGTGGGCCAGTTCCCGAAACACCTGTTCATCCACTCTAGATAGGGGGCTATATGTTCTCACCGAAGAGGGGCCAAATCGACTCGTTGTCTTTTCTATTTTGGCGTAATTGAAATGGATCAGTTTTCCATGGAAATAGAGGGGGGATAGGTCCACTTCTATACCGGGGATCTGCTTTTGGACCAGGACGGGCTTTTGGAAGAACTGCGGCTGAAGTGTTTTGAGGTCTGCAGCGCTATGGGCCTCAAAAATCCCCGAGCCGCCGCCGGAGGAGTCTTGCTTGAGTAAGATGGGATAACCCAATCGGTTGGCCTCGGACAGTGCCTCTGTGATGGTTTTGGCTACTGCGGATGGGGGCGTAGGCACGCCTTGGTCGGAAAAGACTTTTGAGAGGCCAATTTTCGAATAGAGGTGGATGAAATTCTCTGGCGCTTGCACGGGCAAGATTTTGAGCTTGTCTTCGACTGAGAGATTGGATTCCAAGACTTCCGTCAATGGGCCGTCCTCGGTAATGACGATCCAATCGTAGCCTTTGTTCATTTTCTCAGCGATCGTCGGAATCAGAGATCGAGTGTGGGGGACTAAGAAGCAATTGCGGAGGAACTTACACCGTTTCATCAAGGGGGAAGAGATGATGGCATCTACTGAAAATCCGGCCCTTGTGAGCAGCTGCGGAAGCGCCCATGCCAAGCCGTGATCTCTTCCGATGATGAGTGCGTTCAAATAAAACCCCGTGCCAAAAAAATTACTATCAGATATCGTATTCCCTCCTCAACTTCATTAGGAGAGAACGATGAAAATACGATTGGCCCTGGTCGCCATACTGTTGCTATCGCCTATTTTTGGAAAAGAGAAGAATTTTCCAGAGATCCGACAAGTAGTTGCTCTGACAGAGCTTGATTCTGCCTTCATCGATGAGTTCGCTGTGGGGAAATATCCCGACATTGTCATTGAGTGTAAAGAGGGGACGACGCTGCCGTTCTCACTGTTGTACAGTCGGGGGCCGCTCTCGCTCAAATGGACGCCCAACCTCACGGTGAAAGTCGATCAGCTCTACTACGTGCGCTGCCTAGGCAAGAAGGCATACGTGAGTCGCGATTTAGTCACTTGGGAAAAGGCGAATAAGTTAATGCATGGGAAGGAGACTGCCAAAGTGAAGATCGATGCGCAATCGGGCATTTTTGTGGACTCCAAATTGGTTCCCTATGCAGACGACGCCGATGACAACGACTCGATAGATTGGGGTGATGAATGAGAAACTGTGCATTATCTATTGTAACCCTCTTTTTGGTGGCCACCGGTGGTTATGCTCAGATGGAAAGCTGGCAGATCGGCCCCTTTACTCGTGTGGATGACGTCAATCCCATTATTAAGCCGGATGAGAGTTCCGTTTTCTACTGTCCTATTCAGGACAAAGTGGTGCATTGGGAATGTGATCACACATTCAATCCAGCGGCGGTTGTTTACAATGGGAAAGTCTATCTTTTTTATCGCGCCGAAGATGATTTTGGACAGGGGATCGGCCACCATACTTCCCGTCTCGGAATAGCGGAGAGTGAGGATGGTGTACATTTTGTACGAAACCCGGAACCTGTGCTTTACCCAGACTTAGATTCTCAACGCTCTTTTGAATGGCCCGGTGGTTGCGAGGATCCTCGGATTGTGCAAAGAGAAGATGGCACTTACATCATGACCTATACCCAGTGGACCTATTTTAACAAAGGGGTTCCCAATGTGGCCCGCAACATACCTCTCCTTGGTATTGCCACATCGACGGATCTCCACCATTGGGAAAAGCGGGGATATGCTTTTGCGAATTCTCGAATAGGTCGTTTCCATTCTAAGTCTGGTTCCATTGTTTGTAAGCGGGTAGGGGACTCTTTGATTGCGGCGAAAATCAAAGATAAATATTGGATGTACTGGGGGGAGGGGCCTGTTTTTGGGGCTACTTCGGATGATCTGATCGCCTGGGATCCAATCGTGGATGAGTATGGAACTCTTCTACCTGTGTTGGATAAAAGACTGGGCAAGTTTGATAGCAGGCTTGTAGAGGCGGGGCCTCCCGCATTGGTCACTGACAAGGGGATTCTCCTGATCTACAATGGGAAGAATGCCGCAGTGGATGGAGACCCTACGATCAGCATAGGGGCCTACGCAGCGGGGCAAGTGCTTTTTGACTTAGACGACCCGACCCGTACGATTGAGCGGTCGGAGGAGAGCTTTTTCAAACCAGAAAGGGAGTATGAGAAAACAGGCCAGTACAAAAATGGCACTGTTTTTGTCGAAGGGTTGGTCCCTTTTCACGGGCGATGGCTTCTCTACTATGGGACAGCGGACTCAGCAGTAGGCGTCGCCATTTATGAGACAATGGAGTGACTCTCCGAGAAACCGTTGAGACCGTTGCATAACCCTCAGATATCTTGGCCGGAAGGGGAGAATTAACCACCGAGCACACCGAGAGCACCGAGAAAGGGTAGGAAAATGCGCGTTTCGCGCCTCGGTGTCTCTCGGTGCTCTCGGTGGTTGAAAAAATTAGCAAAAATTGTGGATCAAATGGGGGCGTCTACTCGACGCGGATCTTTTGGCAACTCTTTGATCCAGAACACCATTTGCTTAGGAGTTTCTCCTGTTTCCCCTATTTCTTGATAAGAAACTGTGCCACTCAGTTCTGGATGCTTGGTGTAGCCGCGACTTTTCCAAAATGGGGCCAGGGGGCGGTAATCAGAGGGGCGTTTGGGATCGTTGGCGGGTCTGATAATTGTATAAAAACAAATATAGCGGTATCGATGGAGGTTCTCTACATGAGCCTCTCTTTTCTCGAAGAAGATTTTTCCTATCTTCAAACCTCGATAGGACTTTCTCAATACAGATTCTCCAAAGCAAAAATAATCGTCGGGATTTCGCTGGTCTGAAATGAGCACTTCTTTCAAATTTTCAGCCTCATAAATGAAGGGGAATCCAGTGGAAATGCCAATCAACTCATCATTGTCGAAAGCGGCAACAACAATCGCGTCTTTCATGGTCAGAAATTTTTTCAGATAGCGCATCTCATATTCGTAATCCCCAACATAGAGAAAAGGGTATTCAGGGAATACCTCAATGCGGAGGCGGGCGATTTGGGGGATCAGGTCCTTTACAGCGGGTCCTGTGAAAGAAAGAACCTTTATATTAGCCCGACCCTGATGCAATTTTGCCACGGAGTTGCCATTTTGAGTCTCATTTTTGCATCTTTAGTCGAATTTTGCGCTTCTTTTTGTAATAGATTGATTTTAAGGAAGTTGTGGTTAAATAGTTTCCGATAGGGGAAGACGGTATGGGCGATGTCTGAGCACTCAGCCTTTGGCAAATTCCATTTTTACACTGGGAGATTCTTTCGGGGGAGCATATTCCGTAGGACGGCATACTACTAAATTGCCTCCCGCATCGTAGATTTTCTCGGGAAATAGGGAAGTGGAGATATGTTCCATGTTGATCGTCTTATGCCCATCAGACGCTTGAATAAGTTCGGCGCTATGCCTGTAATTAAATGGGGCCAGGACAGTGATTTTCTTTTGGGGAAAATTTTCTTTCACCTTGCGCACTGCAGGCGCTAAGTCAGAATCTCGTGATAATAGAAAGGCGTGGTCATATCGATCTTTGTATGCCAAATCCAATAATGCAAGCGCTAGATTTACATCGGTCTCTTTTTCCTCATGACTTTCCCACTTCGCCTGGCAATTCATGCATTTTTTCGGCTTGATTTTGAATTTTCCCATTATGGGAGTGACGCCTCGAGAGGAAAGTGCCTTAACATAGAGACGATGCCGCAGATAAGAGTCTGGTTTCCATGTGGGGTAGGCAGAAAAAAACAGTATTTGTGTAATAACTTGAGACTTCGATCGAGTGAGACGACTAAACAGAAGTTGAAGATCCAACCACTTAAGGTACGGCTTATCCAAATCTTTCAAGGCATGGTACAGGTTGAATCCATCGACAAAACAGATGATTCGTTCTCGTTCCATGACCTAACTCTAAAAAAAAACCACGGATACGGGATCCGTGGTGGCCGCATAGCCGTACTACGCGGGATGCTTATACTCAAGTGTATAACAGAAAATCAGGCTTCAATGCAAGGCAAAATTTTTACTGGGCTAAGATTCTTGCGAAGGCGGCTCTTAGGCCTTCGTGTGCCACGATCTCTTCGAGGGAGGGGCGGAAGCGGTAGGTCCAGTTGTTGGGGAGGATGGTGCCGGGAATATTGATCTGCTCCTCTTCGGGGTTGGGCCAGACTAGCTCAGGGAAGAGGGCCAGGTATTCTTGGAGCAGATTGATGTGGAAGATGCTGGAGGTGTGGTGCGAGGCGCGCAGAATGGCAAAGCGCTGGTCGTTGGTGAGAATGGGGTGGTAGGTCCAGTGCATGAACTGGGCAAAGGGGACCGACTCGGCGGGGACTTTCTTCCACCAGAGTTCAAGGGGGGCAAGGTCGGGTGTCGAAACGGTTGTCATGCTAAACGGCTCATACTCATGGAACGGGATGAAATGGTCGTCTTCCTTCTGCCAACGGATGACTTTGGTGCCGCAGATGCCGAGCTCTTTGAGGACAGGGTAGACCTCTTTGGGGATCGTGCCGAGGTCTTCGGCGATGGGAAGGAGGGGGCTCGCATTGAGGAACATCTCGAGGTGCTCCTTGCCTTGCGGAACCCAAAGAGAGCGATCGGGAGGAAAGAAGGAGCCGTCTGTGGGCTGATTGTCTTTGGGAATGCCCCAGATGCGGAAAAAACCAACGACGTGGTCGATCCGGTAAATGTGAAAGAACTTCTCCGCTATCTTCAACCGCTGCTTCCACCAAACATAGCCCGTTTTGCGCATGACTTCCCAGTTGAAGAGGGGGAATCCCCACTTTTGCCCAAGGCGATTGTAGTTGTCTGGGGGAGCTCCCGCTTCGAGATCGAGGCGGAAAAGGTTGGGATGGACCCAAACGTCGACGCTGTCGGGACTGAGGAGAATGGGAATGTCCCCTTTGAGAAAGACGTGCTGGCTGGTGGCGTGGGCGCGCACGCGCTCGAGCTGATCAAAACAGTGAAATTGAAGGTAGGAATAGAAGTCGATCGCGGCGCGGGGAAGGGTGGGGGTTGGAGAGGGCCAGTCGTGGCAATTCTGGCCGTTGAAGAGGTCTTTCAGGGCTTTGAAATGGGAATACGATTCTAGCCACGGATTCTGCTCCACAAAGGCGCGGTAACGGGGAGTGCGGGAGAGGGCGGGAAAGGTGGAGGTAAAGTGGGTGCGGAGGAGGGCGAGTTTCTGGTGGAGTACTTCGAGGCGGGAATGGGGGGCGTCGAAGGGGGGGATGTTGAGGTCGGAAAGGCTGAGGTAGATCGGGTCGAGGGCGCAGGAAGAGAGGGGATTGTAGGGGCTGGGGTCGCTGCCGCTGTCGTTGAGGGGAAGGAGTTGGATGCAGTCGAGATGAAGCGATTTGCACCAGTCGATCAGGGGGATGAGGTCGAGGAATTCGCCGGTGCCACAGCTCTTTTGCGTGCGGAGCGCCGAGAGGGGAAGGCAGATGCCGTGGTGCGGATGGAATCCAATGGGCTTCCAATGAGCGTCTGTCTTCACTTGGGGCCGAGTTGGGTGGGCGCAGGCTGGCCCTTGGCAATGGCTTGCATCCAACTATCTGCCATTTCGACAAAGGCGCCAACGAGGCCGGCAAGCCGTTCGCCATTGAGGATGGTGAGGGGGTATTTCTGGAAGAGGGCGAGGTGATTGGTGTTGGAGAGATAGCCAAAGTGGGCGGTGCGGGGATCGGGGAGCGCGTTGGCCTTGAGCGCCTCTCGGAAAATGTTCTCGCGGAATTTGCCGGGGGGCACTTCGATGATGCGCGAAAAGATCCAGAGATTTTCCTGAGAGACGTCGAGTTGCAATTGGATCGTGAGAGAGTCGTGCATTTGGATCGAGCAGGCGTGGGAGTGATCGATGCGCAGTTCCAGGTGGAAGATTTTGCCTAGTTCGTGAAGAAGTTCTTCAAACTGGTTGGTCATTTTTCCTCCTCTTCCTCTTCTTCGAGCTGATCTTCGAGTTTCTCGAGTGTGTCGAGGAAGGCCTTGAGAAGTTCATCTCTGTGTCTCGGATCGCGAAAGTATTTGGGGGCGATCTGTTTGATGGCGTCTCTCATCTGCGAAAAGATGATGATCTGTGCCGATATCTCCTCGGCAATCCCCAAATGCTTGCCGATTTGGATGAGCTTGTCGGGATTCATAAACCGCTCGCTGAGCATCTTCACGAAGATCCTTGAGAGGACCTCGAAGGTGAGGCGGGGAGGATAGGACAAATTATACGAGGTAAATTCCCTGTGGATCAGCTTCATGCGCGACTGGAAAAAGCGGAAGACGCCTAAAATGCCCTGCATCGAGCGGGTCTCGTCGATCAGCCTTTTGAGCTCACCGCGCTGGATGGAGGGGCCCTTCGATTTCAGATCGCTGCCGAGAGAGTGGAGCATGAAGTGGATGGCCGACTTCAGTTTTGGATAGGGGAATTTCTCTGTCAGTTCGTCAAACAACTTGATGGGCTCGCGGGGATTGAGGGTGATATCTCTGTAGAGATCGCGCAAACTGGTGGGGGAGCCGAGCCCCTCTTTGGCAAACTCGCGCGCCTGCGCGCCCATGTTGCGGCCCGCTCTGATTTCGCGCGCTTTGTCTTTGTTGAGTTTGTCCTTGGCTTCCGCAGTAGCGAGCTGGAGCGCCCCTTCGGAGGTCTCCATCAGAAAGTCGATTGCCTCGTCTGCAAGCGCCGCATCCGCATAGATGGCGTTGACCTTCTCCAAAATCTCTTCCGCCGAGTTTCCCTGTCCGACTTGAGAGCGGAGGATCCGCAGCGTTTTTGCGTTGAGTTCGTAGTTGTTTTTCTGGAACCGCTCTGCGGCTTCGTCGACCTGCTCGACGTCGATCACTTTTGCTTCGACTTCTTCCGTCTCCGCCATTTTTTGCGGCTGTTTTGCTTGGAGTTCTTTGAGATTGCGGAATTTTTGCGCCATCGTCATTGGACTAAAACTAGTCGGATCCAAATACTGTTCGAGGGACTCTTCGCTTTCCACCTGCATCGCGTGTTCAGCGGCAACCTCTTTTTGGATCGCCTTGATGGCCACCGTACTGAGAGGAAGACTATGCGAGATGCGGGGTTCACTCATAGGTTTACGTTAGTTGTATTCTTCCCAGCGGTTGAATGCGGATTTCGGGGACGATTTCCTGATAGGAGACGACCGCAAGTTCGGGAAACTCCCCTTCGATGAGCTTGCGTACAAAACGGCGTACGTCGATGGCGGTGAGGAGAACGGGGGGCTGGCCTCCTGAGGGCGTAGGTTGGATAGTATGGCGCATCGCATGGAGGATGAGCTGCACCGAGTCGGGGTCGAGTGCGAGATAGGAGCCGGCAGAGGTCTGCTTGATGGCGCCGCGCACCATGTCTTCGATTTCTGGGTCGAGGAGATAGACCGAGAGGACCGATTGGCCGAGCGAATATTTGTAACTGATGTAGCGCTTGAGCGAGGAGCGGACATACTCGGTGAGGAGGACGGTGTCTTTCTCCGTTTGGGCCCATTCGCTGAGCGATTCGAGGATGGTGCGAAGGTCCTTGATGGAGACCTGTTCCTGGACGAGACGCCGGAGGATTTCGGTGAGTTTTTGTAAGGGGACGAGACGGGTGACCTCTTTGATGAGGTCGGGGAACGACTTTTCGATGAACTCGAGGATTGCGCGCACCTCTTGGATGCCGATGAACTCAGCGGCGTATTGCTTATAGAACTTGGAGAGGTGGAGGATAATCACTTCCATGCCGGTCCAGAAACGGATCCCCGCGCGCTGGAGGATCTCCTGATACTTTTCGTCGACCCAGAGGGAGGGCATGCCGAGGGTTCCCTTCGAGGTGGTGAACGGGATGTTATAGCGGCGGAGCGTCTCTTCGCTCTCATTGGTGAGGAGGTGTTTCATGATGATTTTGCCGCGGACGATGGGGACTTCGTTGAGGTGGATCGCATACTCATTCGGTTCAAACGTGGGCGAGTCGGTCCGGACGTGGACGCCGGGGAAGCGGACGCCTAGATCTTGGTAGAGGGCGTGGCGCATCTTCGGAATCATCTGGTCGATGAAAGTGAGCCCTTGTTTGTCCTTGCGGATCAGAAGGGAGATGGCGGAGCCCACTTCGAGAACGACGGGGAGCGTGAGGGCGTAGTCTTCGGGGCCGCCGCCGGCAACGGCGTGGCCGGGGACGTCTGTATCCATGGCGCTGATGCCCGCGGCAGCTTTAGCAGCCACTCTCTTGGAGTTGGACCAGAAGACGTAGCCGAGGGCGCCTACGATGGCCGCCAGAACCAAGAAGGGGATCGCAGGGAAGCCGGGGATCCACGCCATGAGGAGGAGCACACCGCCCGTGATCATGAGGGCTTTGGGTTGTTTGAGCAACTGTTCGGAGATCTCTTTACCCAAGTGGGCGTCTTTTTTCTCGCTCGAGACGCGGGTCGTTACGATACCGGCTGTGATGGCGATCATCAGGGCGGGGATTTGCGATACGAGACCGTCACCGATGGAGAGGAGGGAGTAGACGCGGGCCGACTGGGCGAGATCCATCCCGTGCATGGTCACCCCGATGATCAAGCCGCCGATGACGTTGATCGCTACGATGACGATACCGGCGATGGCGTCCCCTTTGACGAACTTCATCGCGCCGTCCATGGCTCCGTAGAGTTGGCTCTCTTTTTGCAGGCCGAGGCGCAGTTCACGCGCCGTCTGTTGGTCGATGATTCCAGAGCGCAGGTCGGCGTCGATCGACATCTGTTTGCCGGGCATCGCGTCCAAGGTGAAGCGGGCGGCGACTTCAGCTACCCTCTCGGCGCCCTTGACGACGACGATGAACTGGACGATCGTGATGATCAAGAAGACGATCCCCCCGACCACGTAGTTGCCTCCCACGACGAAGTTACCGAAGGCGAAGATGATGCGCCCTGCATTGGCGTGGAGCAAGATCTGGCGCGTGGAGGAGATGTTGACGCCGAGTCGGTAGAGCGTTGTCAAGAGGAGCAGCGACGGGAACATCGAGAGGTGGACTGCTTTTTGGATGTAGATCGCGACGAAGAGCAAGGTGACCGATACCGACAAGTTGATCGAGATCAAGACGTCGATCAGGTGCGGGGAGACGGGGAAGATCAGCATCATGATGATGGAGATGACAACGCCTGCTAAAACGAGATCGCTCGATCTAGAGATCGAGGATAAAGCTCTGTCGCCGCCGAGAATTCGTGCGAATTTATCAAAAAATTTATTCATTTAAACAGTTCCACGTTGACATCTGGATTTTCTTCCAAGGACTCGATCCACTTGAGAATCTCAGCCACGGCCTCATAAGTATGTTCAGGTATATAATCGGAGATTTTCCCTTTACTGTATAGCTCCCGCGCTAAATCTACATTTCGCATGATCGGGATTTTGTTATCGAGTCCTATTTTAATGATCTGGTCGGCAATGTAACCGGTTCCCATCGTCAAGATCACGGGCGCGGGTTCTTCATCGGGATTGTATTTCAAGGCGACGGCGATGTGGGTCGGATTGGTGATGATCGCGCGCGCGCGTCTGGCGGCTCTCGGCCCTTCTTGGTAGGCGATTTCGCGGAAGATTTCGCGCCGTCTTCCCTTGATCATCGGATCGCCTTCCGTGTCTTTGTATTCCTGCTTCACCTCGAACTTTTCCATCATCATCTCTTTGGCGAAGTTTTTCTTTTGAAACGCGAGATCGAACAGAGCGACGAGGAGAAAGAAAATGCCTACGCGGAGGGCTGCAGAGAAGAGGAAGTCGCTGACGATGGATGCGCTTGCAGCAACTGGCAGCAGCACCGTTGAAATGATCTGCGGCAAACTATTCCAAACGATGACGTAAATGATGATCGCAGCGCCTGTAATCTTTGCGATCGATTTCAAAAGCTCGACGAGCGTCTTCAGTTTGAATTTTTGCTTGATTTCCTCAATGGGGTTGAGTTTTTTGATGTCGAATTTCATCGCTTCGAAAGAAAAGACGGGGCCGTTGACTAAGAAGCTCACCAATACGCCGACAAAACAGACGATCGTCATGATGGGGAGGCTGGTATGTAAGATGACTTCCAGATCGG
>DATIIR010000067.1:0-27244 GCA_035479435.1 Chlamydiales bacterium | reverse complement strand
TGGAAAAGAGAAAACTGGTAATTATTGGATCTGGTCCTGCGGCGTTTACGGCGGCCATTTATGCGGCGCGTGCGAATCTCCATCCGCTGGTATTTGAGGGTTTTATGTCGGGGCCGTCGGGGGGGCAGTTGATGACCACGACGGAGGTGGAAAACTATCCTGGGTTTCCCGAGGGGATTTTAGGTCCTCTTTTGATGGACAATTTCCGCGCCCAGGCGGTCCGTTTTGACACGAAAGTGTTGACGGAGGATGTGGTCTCGGTCGATTTATCAAAACGCCCCTTTCTCGTTAAAGGCTCATCGACAACGGTGAGCGCCGAATCGCTGATTATCGCGACAGGTGCGACGGCGAAGCGGCTCGAGATCCCCGGTGCGGGGGATGGGGAGTTTTGGCAGAAAGGGGTGACTGCATGCGCTGTTTGCGATGGCGCGGCGCCGATTTTCAAAAATAGGCCGCTCTATGTGATTGGCGGTGGCGACAGCGCTGTTGAGGAGGCCATCTTTCTCACTAAATATGGGAGTAGGGTTTACATCGTCCACCGGCGCGATCAGCTGCGCGCTTCGAAGATCATGGCGGAGCGGGCGCTCAAACACCCCAAGATCGAAGTGCTTTGGAATAGCGCGATCGCAAAAATCACGGGCGATAAGGTGGTGCGCCATGTGCATCTCAAAGATCTCGTTTCCAACAAAGTGGAAGAGAGGGAGGCGGGGGGTGTCTTTTTTGCCATTGGCCATCAGCCCAATACGGCCTTTCTCAATGGGCAGATCGATACGAATGAGGTGGGCTACGTCCTCGTAAAAGCGGGATCGACACGCACCTCGTGCGAAGGTGTCTTTGCGGCGGGCGACGTGCAGGACCCCACCTATCGCCAAGCTGTCACTGCGGCCGGCACTGGCTGTATGGCGGCTCTCGATGCAGAGAGGTGGCTGAACGAAATGGGGCTCGAATGAGAAAGTGGCTTGCCTCGCTCCTGTGTCTGCCGCTTTTCGCCTCTGCGCTCGAGGTGCAACCTTGGTTTGGCGACTGTTTGGAGTTTCATTTTCTGGGGAGTTACGCCTACAGCTACTTTGATCGTGTGCAGGGCGGCGTGCCGCAACTGAAAAGCACTTTCCAGTCCAATTTACTCTATGCAGGGCTCGACTTCTCCCCCACGCCTGAATGGAGCATTGATACCGACCTGCAGCTTGCCGATACATCGCAAATGGATTTCAATTTTCGCACGATTGCTCTGCAGGCGCGCTATCTTTGGCTTGACGACATCATTGGCGACCGGGTCAGCTTGGCCACGGGCGCCAACGCCCGTTTCACCAATACCGCCAGTCTTCACGATGTGAGTTGTCCCTCTCATGCGAACTTCGACTTTGAGTTTAATTTCTCTCTTGGCAAGGAGTGGGACGTCTCCGATTCCCTAGCATGGCGCCTTTGGGCCTTTGGCTGTTTAGGCCAGGCCAATCGGGGCTCGCCCTGGGTGCGCGCCATTGTCGCCGTTGAGACTAACTACGATGACCAGCACAAGTTTGCTTTTCTTGCGGAAGGGAGCAACGGGTATGGCCGCCATACCACAGTTAACGTAGATCATTTTGATGGCTATGCCAAGATCCGGCAAAAATCGATCGATCTCTGCGTTCGCTATGGCTATCGCGTTGGCGTCTGGGGCACTCTCCGCTTCGAGTACCAGAGACGGGTCCTCGCCAAATCATGTCCCGCACAGGTGAACTGCTTTGTATTCAGCTACCTGCTCCCCTTCTCCCTTTAGCTCCAGAGGGCGACGGCGGTGGCGTGTGACGTGGAATGGCTAATTGACACAAGAATGTGAGGCTGGTTGAACTTCTTCTTCGCAGCTTCTGAGAGATGGACAACCGGCTTGCCCGCATCGTCGCCGAGGATCTCCACATCATGCCACGATAGCTCCGCCCCAAACCCCGTCCCAAAGGCCTTCGCGATCGCCTCTTTTGCGGCGAAACGGCCGGCAAAATGGGGCACGGGATCTTTGAACTTATAGCAGTAATCTTGCTCTCTGTGGGTAAATATGCGGTTGAGAAAATGTTGGCCATGCCGCTCAATGCTCTGCCGAATGCGCTCAATTTCGATGATGTCATTACCGAGGCCCTGAGGGTTATTGTCCTTCTTCGTCATAAGAATGATAACCTCCCTCTTCATCCTGCGCATTGCAGAAAATCATCCGGCCCGACGTAGTGTGTTTGACAGAGAGGACCTTCGCTTCGATGATCTCCCCAATATATTCCCCGCCGCCATTGACCACGACCATGGTGCCATCTTCGAGATAACCGACACCTTGGCGCGGTTCCTTGCCATAGCGCTGGATCTTGATCTTGATGTGCTCGCCCGCTTGCATCAGAGGTTTGAGGGCGTTGGAGAGGGCGTGAATATTGATGAAACGAACGCCTTCGATGGCAGCGGTCTGGACGCGTGAGAGATCGGCGGTGAGAATATTGGCGTCGAGGAGACGCGCCAAGCGAATCATCTTGGCCGTCGGGTCCTTGACATCGGGGAAATCGGTATCGTTATAACGGAGCTCAAGCTCGGGAAAGCCCTCGAGCTTTTTGACGATCTCGAGCGAGCGCTTCGCCTTGGAGCGGATCGACTCGTCGGAGGCCTCCGCCTGGATGTAGAGCTCCTTGACGAGGAAGCGGGGAAGAACGAGGTGATGGTCGACGATGCCGGAGCTGGCCAGATCGATGATGCGCGGGTCGGAGAGGACCGAGCTATCGATGACGAGATCCTTCTTCTTGTGGGCGGTGGGAGTGAATTTAACGAAGGGGATGCTCACATAGAGCTCGTCAGAGGCACGGATGGTCATGAGCGTGCCGAGATAAACGCCGAAGAGGAAAAGGGCAATTTTTAACACTTCGAGCGACTGGGGCTGCAGGTGGATTGAGGCGGAGCTGATCTCGAGAATGGCCGAGAGGACGAGGACCAGCGCTTGACCCATCAGATAGCCGGCGAAGAGGCCGATGATGGCGACGTTGAAAGCGCGTAGGTTAAATCGCTTAAACAGGAGATCAAATCCGATCAGGCCTAAGCCCAGTAGGAGTCCGAGGCCGAGACCCAACCCTAAGTTGGTGTGTGTGTAGCCACCTGGCCCCGAAATCATGTAGGTCGTCATAAAGAAAATACTGAGAATCATAAACAGGGTGCGAGTAAAAGCTAAAGCGAGATTCATAGCTCTCCTTATTAAATGAGCGAATTGTATGGTGGGAGAGAATTTTTGTCGACAATGTTAAGCAAATTTTGCTACACTTTCGGGCATGACACATCGCGCTTGGATTGCAGTTTCAGGTTTTCTCTGGTTTTTTATCGGGACTTTTTTGCTCTACAAAGGGCTCCATCTGATCACGGAGGCCTCGTTCCAACCCGATTCGCTCTGTGCGAGAGGGAAAGAAGTCTTCGGGTCGGCCCAGAGGGCGGCGACTGTTTTTATCGCGGTGGGGCTTGTCGTCGGTTTCCTCAAGGGGCGCTTTGTGTTGGTGAAAACGGTTCGGCGCGTCGTGAACCGAATTGCCGGCCTCCCATTGCCGATCCGACTGAGAGATGCCTATAGTAAATCCTACTGGATCTTGATCGGTTCCATGGTCGCGATCGGCATGTCGTTTAAATTTCTCCCCATTCCTGTCGATCTGCGGGGGGCGATCGATGTTGCGATCGGCTCAGCTCTGATCAACGGATCCATGTTGTATTTCAGGGCTTCTAGATCTATTTATGGTATCGGCTCCCCTGCTCAATTTCCATAGCTCGATAGAGCTGTTCGATTAAAATTAGCCTTGTGATCTGGTGCGTGAAGGTGAGGGGAGAGAGGCTCCACTGAAATTGAGCCCGTTTCGTGATTTCAGGGGGAAGTCCTTCGGCGCCGCCGATGACAAAGACAATCCTAAGCCCCAGGCGGATCATCTTTCGACTCCACTCTTCACTTGTGAGGAGTTCCCCTTTTGGATCGAGGGCGACAAGGGACGGCTCGGCGCTGGCCCATTCTATGAGCTCGGCATCGTCTTTGGCTAAGCGCCACTCGATCGAAAGCTTGCCGCGGAGCCGCTTCTCATATTCGGCCAGTGCGACCAAGAGCCACTCCTCTTTGCAGCGCCCAATAGTTAATACTTTGACTTTAAACACATTTCTCCCCTATGAATGTTGACATGATACTGTTTGCAGCGATTTATTGGGATCCAAAACCAGAGGTTTTTGAAGTTCCTATCGTCCACTGGCCGATCCTTTGGTATGGAGTCCTCTTTACGTTGGGATTCGCCGTCGGTTTTCCGATTTTTGTGGGCATTTTAACCCGCTATTTGGGAAAAGACCAAAAGAAGAAAGCGACCGCAATCACCGATCGCCTCTCGCTCTACATGATCGTCGCAACAGTGGTCGGCGCCAGACTAGGTCACTTTTTATTCTACGAAAGGCCTGAGAACTATTTAAGAAATCCGATCGAGATCTTTCAGACGTGGAAGGGGGGATTGGCCAGTCACGGGGCGGCCATCGGCATCATTTTAGCTCTCATCTTGTTCAGCTACCGGATCCGGAACACGGCGCCGGGACTGACTTGGGTGCGGCTTCTCGATTTCGTTTCTGTCCCCACCGCCTTTGCAGGCTTCTGCATCCGATTGGGCAATTTCATCAACCAGGAGATCTTGGGCACGCCCACAAATTTGCCCTGGGCCGTCGTCTTTGGCCATCCGGCAGACCATAGCGTGCCCATACCCCGCCATCCCGTTCAAATTTACGAGGCCCTTTTTTACCTGGCCACTTTCTTCCTCCTTTGGGCCTTGAGTTTCCGGCCATCCATTTTAAAGAAAAGCGGCCAATTGATCGGCCTTTTCTTGATCTTGGTCTTTGGCTTCCGCTTCATCATAGAATTTTTTAAAACAGAGCAGAGCAACCTCCTTTCGCTCGGTTCGTCCCTGACCATGGGGCAATGGCTGAGTCTTCCCGCCATTTTAGCCGGATTCCTCTTCTTGTTTATCTATAAAAATCGTTGACCGTTTTGTGGGAACTGGGGATAATGGGGTGCAAAGTATTTATTGGAGGCGGACGTGAATTTCATCCATATCGCGGGTCATCTTGGTGCAGACCCTGAAGTGCGCTTTACCTCGACGGGTAAAAAAGTAACTACACTGCGCGTGGCAACAAAAACCCGAAGAGGGAAAAACGACGATACGATCTGGTGGCGCGCCACTGTATGGGGCGAGCAATTTGACAAGCTGATCTCTTTCCTCAAGAAAGGGTCTTCTGTCATCATTCACGGCGAGATCCATAAGCCAGAAATTTTTAACGACCGAGAGGGAAAGCCGAATGTCTCATTGGAGATCACCGCGGTCCATCTCGAATTCAGCCCATTCGGTAAACCGGGTGGAAGCCAAGCGGGCGGGGAAGGGGGACACCAGTCCGCACCAGCTGCGCCGTTTAGCGCTCCGCAACACGAAGGAGCTCCTAGCCCCTACATGGGCGCGAAAGTGGGAGCGCCGCAGGGCAAGGGCGAAACATTTGACGACGAGGTTCCATTTTGAAGTTTGCCTTTGTTCCCAGCTTGGAAAAGCGGGATGAATCTGACTTGTTGATCATCCCCTTTTGGGAGGGGCCGAAGGAGGCTGCCGACGTGGGTCCATTTCACGCAGCGGTGGCTCCCGTCCTTAAGGACTTCAAAGCGAAAAATGGGGAGACTGCCTCCTGCTATTTCGAGGGGCAAAGAGTCGTCCTCTTAGGGCTGGGCAAACAGGAGAAAGCTACCGTCGAGGCGCTGCGCAGAGCCTATTCGAGCGCCGTGAAGGTGGCTCAGGCGAAGAGGGCCAAGCGGATTGACATCCTCTTTCCCAAATGTAAGCAGCGCGAGGAATTCCTGACGGGGATCGCCGAGGGGCTGATCCTAACCAATTACTCCTTCACTTACAAGCACGACTCGTTGAAAGAGAGCCCCATCGTTCTCCTGGAAAAAGTGACCTTCGTTGGCGTGGAGAAGAGCGCCTCTTTGGATCGGATGTTGACCATCGGTGCCGGAGTCCATTTCATTCGGGATCTCGTCAATAAAAATTCGGACGATAAGATGCCGGTGATGCTGGTTGAGGTCGCCAAAAAACTCCATCCAAAGATCAAGGTGACGATCCTCGATAAGAAGAAACTAGAGGCCGAAAAGATGGGTCTCATCTTAGCCGTCAATCGCTCTTCGAGTCAGGAGCCCTTTTTGATTCAAGCTACCTACCGAGGAGATCCCAAATCCAAAGAGCACATTGTTTTGATTGGAAAGGGGATTACCTACGATACGGGAGGCTTGAGTCTGAAGCCAACAGACGGCATGTTGACGATGAAGTGTGACATGGCGGGGGCTGCAACGGTTTTGGGCGCTGTGAAAACAGCTGCAGAACTGGGCCTCAAAGTCAACGTGACCGCAGTCGCTCCGGTGACGGAGAATGTCATCGGCTCCAAAAGCTATAAGTTGGGCGATGTCTATCGCTCCTATTCGGGCAAAACAGTTGAGATCAATAACACCGACGCCGAAGGGCGCCTGGTGTTGGCCGACGCCCTCTCCTACACGCAGAAGCACCTGAAGCCCACCTGCATGATCGATCTCGCGACCTTGACGGGCGCTTGCGTTGTCGCGCTGGGCGAAGATTATTCGGGCCTATTTACGAGTGACGATGATCTCGCTGAGGATTTGCTCGGTTCTGCTGAACGAACAGATGAACTCCTTTGCCGCTTGCCGCTCCACAACGATTACAAAGAGGCCTTCAACTCGGAGATTGCCGATCTCGTCAACAGTGGGGGGAGAGATGGGGGTGCTATTAAGGCGGCCCTATTTCTTCAAGAATTTGTCGGCAGCTCTATTCCTTGGGCCCACATCGATATAGCTGGCCCTGCATTTATCTCTAAGCCGAAGTATTACAATCCGATGAAGGGGACTGGGTATGGCCTGCGCATGCTGATCGATTTTCTCTGGAGCCGCTCTCTGTGAAATGGTTAGTTCCTGGTCAACAAAAATTAGTTGCCTTTTTGCAGGGGCAACTCGGAGACTATTCGGGTAAATTTCTACGCCGTCTTCTCGAAGCCAATCTGTGTCGCATCAACGGCCGCGTGGAGCGCTTTGGGTCCCGCGTGGTCAATGGTGGCGACGCCGTCGAGCTAGCTCCGAGTTGGAAATCGATCCTCACTCCCAAACTCACCGAATTTGAGACCCTTTATGAGGACGACCATTTTAAAATCGTCAACAAGCCTGCCAATTGGGTCTGCACGGATCAGCAAGCGCTCCGCTCTTTTGGCCCGCAACACTATCTCGTCCACCGTCTCGACAAAGATACGACCGGTCTTCTGATCATCGCAAAAAGCGAAGCGGACCGCGATCTCCTGATGGATCTCTTTGAAAAACGGCTGATTTCCAAACAGTATCTCGCCCTTGTCGATGGCGTTCCTCGGGAAGCCGCTGGCGTTCGCCAGAGTCTTCTTGGCAAGAAGGGGTCTTATCAGGGGCAGACGATTTGGGGATCGATGGGGAGTGGCCTTACAGCGATTACGCACTGGAAGCTGCTCTCTGCTGGCAAAAAGTGCTCTCTTCTACTCGTCGAGCCGGAGACGGGTCGAACGCATCAAATTCGCGTTCACATGGCTGAGATGGGTCACCCGATCCTCATCGACCGGCAGTATGCGAAGACCTTCCAGTCATCTCTTTTTATCCAGAGGCCACTTCTCCATGCTCATCGCCTGCAGTTCACCTTCCAGAACAACCAGATTGACCTAACGGCTCCCTTACCTGCCGACTTCACCTCCGCCCTCCGCTCCAGCTCGGTATTGCTGCATAAATCAAATTAACCACCGAGCACACCGAGAGCACCGAGGAAGGATAGAAAAGTGCGCGTTTCGCGCCTCGGTGTCCTCGGTGCTCTCGGTGGTTGAAAAATTACCGAACGTGTGGAACTCCAGGGCGTAAAATTAACCACCGAGCACACCGAGAGCACCGAGGAGAAATTTAGGTCCTTTTTTCTCTTCTCGGTGATTTCGGTGATCTCGGTGGTTCCATAATGTTTTAAAGTCGTTGTTGAACATAAAAGAGAGAAAATGTACAGGGAGGTTATTAGCAGGGAGCTAAGTTATGAAAAAGTTATTATTGGCCTTTGTTGCATTGGCATTCGCTTTTGCGATCTCCTCTTGCTGCGATCAGAGCAGATGTCCAGCAAATATGAGAAAAGCTCAAGAAAATGGACAGTGCGTAAAACCTAACCAAGAGGGAGCGGAACGCCCTTACCGTTGGGATCGCAGTCAACAGGGCACCGAAAGAGATCGCCGCTGGTAAGTTAGATAAGAGTTTTGATCTGCTCTTCTGGTTGGAGGCGGTTCAAACCTCTTTCTTTCAACAGCATACAAAGCAGTTGCTCCACGTCGGGTAGAAGTTCGCTGTGGGGCAGCTCTTCGTAGCTAAACCACTGAAATCCATCTCGGACAGTGGAGGTGGTGGATGTGGCTAAGTATATGAAATCCATATGCTGATGCATCGGCTTGTCTTTGTAAGCCGGAACGTTTTCTAAAAGACAAAAGAACGGCCTTTCAAAAGAGACTGCGTTCGGGTGCGCAACTTGAAGGTTTTCCTGCTCAATGAATTGAATCTCCAGCCCCGTCTCCTCGCGCACTTCGCGACGCGCAGCTTCAGGAGGCGTCTCATTGGGTTCTATGTGTCCGCCAGGAGGTAGCCATTTGCCGAGTTTGGCATGGCGATGGAGGAGCACCTTGTTCTGGTGGAAAATATAGACGGTCGCTGTGAATTGCCGATCCATTAACCCGCAGCAGCTCCATTGTTGAGTCCACCTCGGGCAACTAGCTGCATGGGTCGGGTCATGGCCGCTAGCGGGATTCTCGGAGAGAGAACCAGAAGATCATAGGCATTGTTGAATAGGTCCATCACCGCAGGTACGACTTTGTCCTGGATGTCGGTTTGGAGCGTCTCTACAGCGTGGTGCCCCGTGTAGGCCCCAGCCAGTCCGAGGGCGCCCGTGCCGACGGCGGGCAAAAAGTAAGAGAGGCCTGTTCCAAACGCAATAGATCCCAGGGTCGTCGCAGCGGCTCCAGGCTCTTTATCTAAGATTCCGCGCCAATTGCGTACGCCAGAAACGATGGTTGAAGCAACGAAAGCTCCCATTGCAGCGCCACCAGCTCCTCCAGTGAGCCAACCGAGACCGCCGCCTAAAGACCCCACCGCCGCCCCTAAACTCGTATAGGCAAATTTCGCCTGTCCCGAGGTGAGAGTGAAGGGAAGGTGTAATTGCGTCGTCCAAGAGTGGGCCTCATTATGGAGACGAACTACGTCAGCTGAAATGTTTCTCATTTCACTTTGCATCTCCACGTGGTCTTGATCCTTGAGCAGGGTATACTGTTGGATTTTCGCTTCTGTCCATTCGAGGGTCGTCCTTAGAGCCTCATCGAGAATGGCTGCATCCCGGTCTTTGATTTCTCTGTGTCTTTCATAAATCCTTTGCAACAGGGCGCCGAGTCGGGCCCACTTGCCGCCTAGATCCGATCCATCTCCAATCAATATCCTCAGTTCCTCTTGCTCAGCTGGGGGGAAAAATTCGAGGAGTCTACCCACTTCATTCAGGCAGGCTCGGGGCTGAAAGCCGGGAGAATGGATCCCTTGTTCATAGCGGAGGAGTTGTTCTAAAAGCCCTTCCTGTTCAACGTGTTGTCCCTCAACGCGGGGAGGGTAGAATGCGTGCAGGGCGTCTAGAACTTGCTGTTCTGTAGCGATGCTTTCAGAATACTTTGCAATCAAGTCGCTGTTCTGCTGAAGGGTTGGAAGGGCCTGTGGACCGAGGAATTTGCCGATCTCATCGCGTGTTTTTTTCAGCGTTTCTACGAGCGGATTGCGCTGGTGTCTCGGCTGCAGATGGAATTGGTTGCGGATCGATTCAAGAAGCTCTTTAGTGAATTTCAGCTTGTTCCCGACAGCTATGTGGGCTGGATATTGGTCTTGCAGTTCCTGCAGATGCAACACCTTTTCCTCCAATTGAACGGCTTTTTCATAGAAAGGGGTCATCAGTCTCCAAATCGCGTCCCGGTCTCCCTTCTGAAGGCCCTTGATCCGGTCTTGGAGCTCCTTGCGGTTGGCAAAGACTTGCATGTTCTGCAGGAAGATCGCGATATCTGCTTGCACATTATTCTCTGGAGTGGGCGCTTGGGCTGACCGGTCGATCTTCGGCGCCATCCGCTCGCAAAGTTGTCTGAGCGAACCAAAGGTCTCCGTGGCGATCTTTTGACCGTTTAAAAAAGCCTGTTCTGTGGCCTTTTTCTCTGCTTCTAGTTTGGGTCTGGTCAATTTCTTCTCAACGGATTCGCGAATCGTTTTTTTAAATAGGTCGCCAGCATCTTTTTTCAGTTTGTCTCGCTCTTTCTTGTATTCAGTCACCAAGGCAGCAGGATCGGTGGTTTGGTCGGAGAAGGGAGCGCACGACAGTTCTAAGAGGTTGGCAAATAGTTCACCCGACTGAGCCGCGTTATTTAAATAATCGAAGAGAAAGCGAGAGGCTTCGGAGATCCCTTCCTGGATTCCCTCTTCAATTTTCTTATCCAGAAACCCTTTTCCCTCGTCAAATTCTTTGAATTTTTGCTTCAATTCAGACTGCGTTTTGAGGGGCTCGAGTTCGATCACCATTTGGAGCTTTTTAATGATTCCAGGGAGAATTTCTGTCCCTGGAAGGGGCGCTGGCGGAGTGGTAGGAGAGGAGTGTTTGAGTTTGTCCAGCTGTTTATTTAAGAACCGCGCGATCGCGAGAGCGAACGGCACATTGTGGGGCTCTGTCGCTTCAAGGCCGTTTTCCACAGCCGATTTGAGGGCTGCAGGCAAGATAGCCGATTTCATGGCTCGTTGAATGATCAATCGGTTCACCAACCATTCGAAGAATTGAAAAACGTAACCGAGGATGGGGATTTTTTGAGATCTGCGAAAGAAGGGAACTCGGTAATTTTCGTCGATTATCTTGGCGCTAAATGCTTTGCATAAATCTTCGAGAGAATTGTTATAGTTGTTCTCGATCGCTCTTCTCCGGAATTTGTCCAAACTGTCGGGCTGGACTGCAAGGGCAAAAGCCTTCGTTGCTCCCATGTCTTCATTGAGGAATTCGTCGATCTGTTCGAGGAGTTTTCGAATGAGTTTGAGGCGTGGCCGATGGTCTGAAGAGGTCAAATCTTCCGTCATATTTTTGACAAAGGACTCTAGGTAGGCTCCAACGGTATTGGAAATCAGAGATGTTTGAAAACGGGACCAATAGACCCAACCTGCGCGTAATTTTTGGGACAATGTGAGGTTATAATGATTGGTGAATAGATCCCAAAGATTCTCCTTTGTTTCCTCTTTCGTTGCCTTATCGACCATTTTCAAAAGCAAAGAGTTATCCTTCTCTTTAATCCCACACGCTTCGCGCATTTGGTAGATAGCGCTAAAGGCGCTCAGCTTCTTAGCTAGATTCTTCCGATGTTCGACAGCCTTATCCTTCCAGTTCATCGTGGCTTCGAGGGCTTGCAGCGGGATGGCTCGGGTTACCTCGGGGTCCACTGGTTGGTTGGGCAGGATGGCGACTTCGCCCACGCCAGGGGCGAGATTTTTTTGAGGGGTCTTGGAAGCGGGGATCTCTAGGCTATCGAATTTTTGGTGGAGGGTTCCCACAATTTTATCATATTTCACCTTGCCGAGGTTGGCCCGTTGGAGCCCGTTGTTTGCCAGGTCGTCGATTCTTTTTAGCTGCCCCTCAGGATCGGTAATCGGATTGAACCCCATTGCGCGGAGCGGTCCCGAAAAGGCCTCTCCCCACCCAAAAATTCTTTGCCCTATGCTTTGGAGCATGCTGGAGGCAGCTGCAACCGGCTGAGGGGCTACTTCGGCAGGGCCATGAATCAAATTGTTATTGGTAGGAATGTTTGCCATAAATCCTTAATAAATTTGCACAATTATACAACAAATTCTCATTAAAACTCACCTAAACAAATTTCTGGTTTCAAATATCAAGAGCATGGTATTGTATTTTTTTATCGATTAATCTGACAACAAGAAAATTGATATGGAAGAATTTAAAACTTTGATTGGAATAGCCGACCGGCTTTTGAGTCCTGAAGGGTGTCCTTGGGATAGGGAGCAGACATTTTTTACTTTACAGCCCTACCTTCTTGAGGAGACGCATGAGCTGATTGAGGCGATCGATGCCAAGGATGCTTCAAAAATTTCCGAGGAGCTTGGCGACGTCCTCTACGCCCTTATTTTTATCTCCAAGTTGGGCGAAAAGGAGGGGACTTTTACGCTTGCGGATGCGATCCGTCTTGTTTCTGAGAAGCTGATCAGGCGCCATCCCCATGTTTTCGCCAATAAAAAAATTTCCTCAACGGATGAGATAGTTAGCAATTGGGAGGAGGTGAAGAAGCGGGAGGGTAAAAAAAGTCCTATCGATAACATTCCACCGACTCTGCCGGCGCTTGCTCGGGCTCAAAAAGTGATCCATAAGCTGAAGCGGGCGAAGAGTCCTGTGATTGAGGAGACGTTGGGTGAGGATCTGGGTCAAAAACTTTTTGATCTGGTGAAAGAGGCGGAGGCTCAAGGGCTCGATGCGGAGAGTCTTTTGAGGAGGACGTGTCAGGCGTATGAGGAAAAACACCGGAGATGATCTCGTGGCACAAGGCAGATTCCTTAAGGATGCTGCCTTCCGGCCCTGACCTGGTTCAGACTGCTCGTTCCACGAGGTCCCCGGCTGAGAAAATAGTAACACTTACCTCACTTTTTGTGAAGCCCCCTCTGCGCCCTCTGCGTTCTCCGCGCCTCTGCGGTAAATCTTGAATTCGACTCGAGGGCACGCAGAGGGTTTAAAAAATCACCGCAGAGGCGAGAGAGGGCGCAGAGCTCGCAGAGGGAATGACCGGAGGAGCGTATCTTTCCTCCGGGTCTCTCTATTTTGGGACTGCGTCGAGGTTATAGAGGTAAGTCTCCGGGAAGAACTTCGAGAGAATCTTCACCGCGTTGTAGCCATTCTGAGCCAGCGCACTAGCCGAATAGAGACAGAGTCCCACGCCGTGTCCTTTCCCAAATCCAGTGAAACAGACCGAGTCGTCCTTAATGGTCACTGTGAAGTCGGAACTTTGCAGGTGGTCAGCGCCTATGCGGCTCTGTAGGGTCAGGAAGTCGACATCGAACGATTCGCTGCCGTCCTTGATGCGCGCTCCATAGACTTTGGTCGAGGGGGCGTCGACAAAGAGTTCAATCGATTTGACTTGAGGGACGTCGAAGAGGTGGGCGAAGGTCTTCTTGCCGATCTGATAGGTCCATTTCGACTCTTGGCGAGCGAGGGCAGCAAGGGGAGCCTCAACGCCTTTTTCTGGAGCGAGAGCCTCTTTGCGGAAAATGGAGCTGTAGGGGGCCGTTTTTCCGGCGCTATGCTCTGTCCAAGCGGTTGCAAAGGGGAGGTTGTGCCCATTTTCGGCATGGACGAGAATGAGGTGGCGAGTGCTGTCCACGGCGCGGTCGATGGATGAATTGGAGACGACAAGCGCTGATCCCTGATAGTTGATCTCCTGCGCCGATGTGTGCCAGAAGCTATTCTGCGATGCGCGTGTGGCGCGGTAATAGGCATCGGTTCGGACGAGAATGGCAAGCGCTGAGATCACTTCGGGTTCGAGCGGGGCGGTGAATTGCGATGTGAGAGTGGCCTTCACGTAAGACTCGATGTCGAGGTCGTTGACGATGTTGATCGTATTGGAAACTCCGTAGATCGCCACGGCGCCGCTATGCTGGATCCCATTGATAAAGATCGCCGTATCTGCGGAGCGGGGCTTGATGTAGATCTGGTGGATGCCAGGAAACTCTTCACCCCATTTGAGACCGTTTTCTGTCTCATGGATCATGAACCGTTTGCCGAGGAGGCCTGAAGAGACGCGCGATCCGTCGTGGGGGTTGAAGATGTAGTAAGGCCCTCTCACTTCAAGAAGCGCGCCATCCGTATCTTTTTCGAGCAAAATTTGGATGTTGCGCGGCGCCATCGGCTCGGCAACCCGTTCGTAAGAGGCGAATTCCTGTGCTTGGGCGGGCAAAATTGCAGAGGCCATTAAAAATGTTGCGGCGACAAACGTTTTCATTGCTTTAACTCCGATCGTTTTTTGGACTTCCGTCCAAGATGTTCATAGGCGAGCTGTGTGGCTTCGCGGCCTCTCGGGGTCCGCTTAATCATCCCTTGTAATACAAGAAAAGGCTCATACACTTCTTCTACGGTATGAGACTCTTCGCCACAGCTGGCGGCCAAATTATTGAGTCCGATTGGACCTCCGTCATGATGATCAATGATAACAGTTAGGATTTTTTTGTCCATTTCATCGAGTCCGAGCTCATCGATTGCGAGCATCTCCAAAGCCTTTCTTGCGAGGGAAAGATCGATGAAATTCTGTTTTTGGATCTGTGCAAAATCGCGCACCCAGCGAAGCAAATTATTCGCGATACGGGGTGTTCCACGCGACCTTTTTCCGATTTCCAGCGCTGCATCATCGCGAAGGGATAGGGATAAAATTTTCGAGGATCGGTGGATGATTTGCTGGAGGGTGGCCGGTTCGTAGTAATCGAGGCGGAGGGTGATCAAAAAGCGGGATCTCATCGGCGCGCTGAGGAGTCCCGATCGCGTCGTGGCTCCCACGAGGGTGAAGGGATTGAGTTTCACTTGGACCGTGCGGGCATTGGGGCCCGTGTCGATCATCAGGTCGAGGGAAAAATCCTCCATAGCCGAATAGAGATACTCTTCGGCTGCTTTGGGCATCCGGTGGATCTCGTCGATGAAGAGGATGTCCCCCTGTTTTAGGTTTGTGAGGACGCCGGCGAGATCACCTGGCTTTTGAATGGAGGGTCCCGAAGTGACAGAGAGTTGCGTTCCCATCGATTTTGCGATGATGTGGGCGAGGGTGGTCTTACCCAAGCCGGGGGGGCCTGAAAAAAGGCAATGGCCCAGCGCTTCGCCACGGGTCTTGGCGGCCCCCATGAAAATCTCCAGACGCTGCCGAACCGCCTCCTGCCCAATAAATTCGCTCAAAACCTGAGGGCGAAGGGGACTTTCAAATGGCACATCGGGCTTTGCCCACGACGACTCAATGAATGTTTCGCTCATATCAGAAAACTGTAGCAAGAAAAGGATTTGAAAAGCTATACATAAACTGAAACCCTGCAGGGTTCTTGGGGAGTCGTATGTCCGTCTGGAGTCGTTACTGGTGGGTTTTTATCTTTTGTACCTTTACGGGCCTCGTCTGTTTTCATTCCCTGAAAGAGAAAAAGAGCGCAGTCCGATTGTTGAGTTATCGGCTGGAACAGATGGAGCAGGCCAAATGTCTCGCCCTCCAAAAGCGGGAAGATTTGCAGCTCCGCATCGCCTCTCAAAATGACTCGGGCTGGATCGAGATGATCCTGATGCGTGATTTAGGGGTTGTTCCTGAAGGCTTTCTCAAAGTACACTTCAAGAAATGATCCTCTTCCTCTTTTTCCTGATTCTCATGTCAGCCTTTTTATCGGGGTCGGAGACAGCTCTCTTTTCGCTTTCGCCTCTCGCTGTCAAATCGTATAGAAACGCGGCCGATTCTCGCTTGGTGATGATCGGACGGCTGATGGAGCGGCCGCGCGAGGTGCTCGTTACCATATTGATCCTCAATATCTTAGCCAACATCCTCATCCAGAACACCGTTTCGACTATTTTCGATCCCTTTCCAGGTTGGGCGCTGAAGATTTTCGTCCCTCTCGCTCTGACGCTGATTTTCGGGGAAGTGTTGCCCAAGGCCCTCGCGATGCCCAACTCCGCTTCGATCGCCTACCGCGTAGCCCCCTGGATCCGCTGGGCCACCCGCATACTGAGCCCCATCCGCAAGCCCCTCACGAAGGCGACGAGCCTCATCTCCCGCCTCTGCTTTTTCTTCCTGCGGGAGGAGAAAGAGATTTCGGCTGAAGAGCTGCGCCATGTGTTGAAGACGTCGGAGGAGAGAGGCATCCTCATGCCCATTGAGTCGGAGCTCATCGGCGGCACTCTCGATCTGCAAAACACCGTAGTCCGAGAACACATGCGTCCCAGAGAAGAGATCCTCTCCTACGATATCCAGGAGCCGTTATCGAAGCTCACGCATCTCTTCATCGATCAGGAGACCACCCGGATCCCCGTCTATGATGGGAACCTGGAAAATCTGAAGGGGATTATTTCGGCTAAACAGTACTTTTTCCATCGCGACCAGATCAAAACCCCGACCGACCTTCTCCCCATCTTGAGAAACCCCTATTATGTTCCCGAATCGACCCGCGCCTGGACGTTGCTCCGCAATATGAGGGAGCGAAAAGAAAATCTAGCGGTGGTTGTCGATGAATATGGATCGATTTCAGGCCTGATTGCGCAGGAAGATCTCATTGAGGCGGTGATTGGAGAGATCGTCGACCGGCGCGACGGAAGAAGTCTCTATACCCGTTCGAGTGAAGACGTCATCATCGCCAGCGGCAAGCTAGAGCTGAGCGAGTTTAAAGAGCTCTTCGGCATCCCTTTGCGCTCCAAAGAGGGGATTGTGACCTTAGGAGGGTGGCTGATTGAACAACTGGGAGACATTCCACCCACCGGTACGAAATATGCGACCGATCAGTTCCTCTTCTATGTCCTTGCTGCAGAACCGAATCGGATCAAACGGATCTACGTGAGGCGGTTGAAAAAATGAGCGGTACCTACCTGTTTTTCACACTCCTTTCGATTGCCGTGCAGGGGCTTTTCGCCTTTTTCGAGATGGCCTGTGTCTCCTTCAATAAAGTGCGTCTGCAATACTACGTGAGCATCAGGACGAGGAGGGCCCTTTGGCTCAACTATCTTTTGAAGAGCCCCTCGCGCCTCTTTGGGACCACGCTCATCGGCATCACTACCTCTCTCGTCATCGGCTCTGAGTGCGCTCGAAGATTTTATGAATCGATCCACCTCAATCCCGACTGGTCTCCGTTGACGCAGATCCCCCTCGTAGTGATTTTCGGTGAAATCGCCCCCATGTTTGCCGCGCGGCGCCATCCGGAGCAATCGGCTATGTTTTGCGTTCCCCTCATGATCGTCCTGGCCCGTCTTCTCACTCCGATTACGTGGGCCTTTGACGCCATTTCGCGGCTCATTCACCGCGCCATGGGAAAGAAAAAAGAGGCGCCCCTCTTCCTTTCGCGCGAAGAGGTGAGGATGGCTTTTGAAGAGAGCGAAGAGGGCGAGGACGAATTCAATGCTGCGGTGAGTCAGATCTTTCAGCTCAAGAATTTAACGGCTGGACAACTGATGATACCGCTTGCAGAAGTGCGGATGGTCCCTTCCCAGTCCACTCTCGCTGAAGTGCGCCATCTCCTCAGCGTCCAATATGTTCCCATGATCCCCATCTACCATCGAACACCTCATAATATTGTCGCTATCGCCCAATTGCGCGACCTCATCTGTCTTGAAGAGTCCAAGAAGATCATCGACCTAGCCCGCTCTCCCTGGTTTGTCACGAGGGATATTTCCATCCTGCAGCTTTTGCAACAATTTCGGCGCAATAATCAAAATGTCGCTGTGATTCTCGATTCATCGGGGCAAGCGTGTGGTCTTTTGACTTTGGATCAAATTCTCGCTGAAATTTTTGGTGAGGAGATCGGCCCCTCTCTGACTATGGAGGAACCGCAAAATTACATCGAGCGGACACTTTCTGGAGAGATGAGCGTCTCTGAATTCAACAAGCAATTTGGAGCGGAGCTGCCCGAAGGCAAAGGAGATACTCTCAGTGATCTTCTTGTCGATGCCTTAGGTCATTTGCCTGTGAAAGACGAGTCGATTCGCCTAGGCGAATTTGAATTTACGGTAGATGAGCCCACGCTGCGCGGCGTCAAGACTTTTTCAGTCCGCACTAGTAATTAATTTTCTTTTCAGTTAACCTACTCTTCCCACCTTGGATGGTAATGGCTGCAGTGGCAATATCGGTTCCGCAAATTCGGGTTCGCAAACGGCGCTTCAATGTTCGCAAGGATAACGCCCTAGCGTTCATCAACCAGATAGACAGTACGTGGAAGGGGCATGAGCCTTTTGCCTTTTGGCTGGTTCAGCGGCTCCATCCGAAGACCATTGTCGATCTTGGGTTTGATCGGGGGCTTTCGACGATTACCTTTGCCTATCGGAATCGGGGGCAGGTCTTTGGCATTGACTGGTTTGATGAGGGCAATTACGCCTCCAAGTGTTTTGCGCTCGACACGGCGTTTCAGAACATTTCGAATGCCATTCGCTTTCACTATGCGAGGAACATCCATTTGATTGTTGGGCCATTCCGGGACGTTTCGAAGACGTGGAAGAGGAAGATCGACATTTTGCACATTGGCTTGGCCAGTAAATACACCGTTGCTAAGCAGCATTACGACAACTGGAGTCGTTACCTAAACACGGATGGGGTGGTTCTTTTGCACGATGTGACCTCATTTCCCAATGAGACGGGGCGATTTTTCAACGATCTTCCCATGCACAAGTTTATCTTTCCTTTCGCACAAGGCCTGGGTGTCGCTTCCCATAACGAGGCCCTCATCGAAGAAATCCGCCAAGTCTTCAACCCGTAATTTTCAACGCAAAGAGAGGGGATGGTGGAGTGGCGAACCGGTGCTGCCCAGTAGACTTATGGCCCCTTATTAAACACAAAGACACAAAGACGCAGAGGAAAAATATATAATTTTTCTTGTGGTTTCTTTAATTGATATTAAAGAGGTAAATTCTGTATGATATTTGGTTGTTAATTCCAATATTATGGAGATGATATGACAAGTGCAGTACCTAGTAGTCCGCCTAAGACCAATTTGCATACCCTTCCCGACGACGTGCACGAGCAGTTGTGCTCCTACCTTGAAATAGGTGATATTCGCGCATTGAGCAAAACTTGCCGAGACCTGTGTAGCCAAATTCGAGAGCCGGCGTATGTGCAGCGGACGCTAGAAGCCTATCGCTCGTCGGCATCTGCTTCTAACCCGCTAAGGTTCCAAGAGCTGAACAGTCAAATTCGTGAATTGGAAGAGAGGTTAAGAAAGAGACGTGAGGCTCCCGCTGAGGACCAAGATCGGACTGTGGAAAAAATAGAAAGGGGGTTAAATACTCTCCGGGCAAGCCGTCTGCCCAATGATCAAATTCCTCAGAAAGTTATCGATCTGGTCATGAGGTATCATCTAGATCGTCCGACTAAACGAACTCGCCCTAATGCTATCGACAGTAGAGAATGGAACACTTTTCTCATTGGAGAAGCTCCTGACAGGCCATTGCTTCCGGGTACAGACGCCCTTTTAAGAGAACCCTGTTCCAGCTTTCCCGGTAAAACTAAGGAGGAAACACATGTCTGCATAGATATCCCACCTACAGTTGACGGTCAGCCCCTCACATTGAATCGGATTCTACACTTTGCCGAACATAACCGCGGCAACCAGATACGCTTAAACATCTACTGGGATAGAATTTTACAAGAACTTGGCGACGTCCCAATCCCCGCTGGCCAATTGTTTCTTCTTAAAACCTGTCTGCCTGGCACGAAAAACAAAACTTATGAAGAACAGCTAGAAGTTCTCAGAGAGCACCCCGAATACATGGAAGCCACTCTACTACAAGTATTGGTCGCCTCCCTCATGGAATACATTCGGTCAGGAGGAGCCAACACGCGTCTGTTCGAAGAGGAGTATGCTCGCACCTCCACAACAGTGGATAATTGGCGTTTAGTCTTTGGGGGCTTCGGCTCCGGCTGGCCCGGCGTCCGCTACTGCGTCGATGGCTATGCCCCCGCTTACGTCGGCCTCGCCGTCGTCCTTCGGCGTGCCGGAGGTTCTCCAGCCCCTGGCCCTTGATGACTTGGTCCTTTGCTGCTCAGTAGACTTATGGCCCCTTATTAAACACAAAGACACAAAGACGCAAAGGAAAAATATGTATTTTGCATTAAACCAGTAAATTATGTACGATATCTAGTTGTTAATTACAATATTATGGAGATAATATGGCAAGTGCACTATCTAGTGGTCCGGCGAACGCCAGTTGGCATACCCTCCCCTACGACATACACAAGACGTTGTGCTCCTACCTTGAAATAGGTGACATCTGCGCATTGAGCAAAACTTGCCGAGACATGCGTACATCGATCTCGGATGGCCAAAGTCGAGAGCTCTGGTATGTGCAAAGGACTTTAGCAGCTTACCAATCATCCCAATCATGGCCGATCCGGTGGCGAGCTCTCCTCCAGCTCGATCGAAACATTCATGGATTGGAGGAGAGATTAAGACGAACACGTGAGGCTCCCGATGAACACCGCGATCCTGCTGCGGAAGAAGTCGCAATCAGAAGGGGCTTGAATACTCTCCAAGCAAGTCGCCCGCCACATGACCATTTTCCCAGAAGAGTCATTGATCTGGTCATGGATTATTATCAAGATAGCCCGACTCTACGAACTTCCTCTACTGCTCGCGCTATCGATACTAGACAATGGAACGCCTTCATCGGACAAGTCCCTAACAAGCCGTTGCTTCCCGGTACAGACGCCCTTTTGAGAGAACCCTGCTCTGTCTTTTTCGGCAAAACCAAGGATGAAACACATGTCTGCATAGATACCCCACCTACAGTCGACGGTCAGCCCCTCACATGGAACCGAGTTCGACACTTTGCTGAACATAACCGTGGCAACCAGATATGCTTAAACATCCCCTGGAACAGAATTTTACAAGAACTTGGCGACGTCCCAATCCCCGCCGGCCAATACCTTCTTCTTAAAACCTGTCTGCCTGGTACGAGAGGCAAAACTTATCAAGAGCAGCTAGAAGTTCTCAGAGAACACCCCGAATACATGGAAGCCACTCTTCCTCAGGTAGTGGTCGCTTCCCTCATGGAATACATTCGATCAGGCGGAGCCAGAACGTGCCTATTCGAAGAGGAGTATGCGCGCACCTCCACCACAACAGTGGATAATGGGGGTTTAGCCTTTGGGGGGGGCTGCGGCTCCGACTGGCCCTCCGTCCGCGGCAGCTTCGCCATTGGCATTGACCGTTTTTACGTCGGCCTCGCCGTCGTCCTTCGGCGTGGCGGAGGTTCTCCAGCCCCTGGCCCTTGATGACTTGGTCCTTTGCTGCTCAGTAGACTTATGGCCCCTTATTAAACACAAAGACGCAGAGGAAAATATATAATTTTCTTTGTGTCTTTGTGCCTTTGTGTTTAAAAGGGCTAGGTGCCCTCAACGAGCAGCACCGGCAATTCTATACCGCTAAATTGGACTAAAGTCTTCTCAGTTTGTTCACGATGGAGATGATGCGGCTCAGGGCTATGTCGATCTCTTCACGCGTGTTGGTGCGCCCGACGGAGAAGCGGATCGAGGAGCGGGCCCTCTTCTTGTCTAATCCCATGTTCATGAGGATACGGGAGGGCTCAAAGGAGCCCGAGGAGCAGGAGGAGCCGTGGGTGGCGGCAACACCGGATAGGTCGAGTTGCATGAGGAGCGTCTCCCCATCGACTCCAAGGAAGGAGATGTTGGAGGTGTTGGAGACGCGGGGACCCTCCCCATTGACGACGATGTCGGGAAGGGCGCGGAGAAGGGTGAGCTCAAAGTGATTGCGCAGATCGGTGAGAGTCTGGGTAATGGCAGGTTGGCTTTCGGCGAGGATTTGGAGCGCTTCGGCAAGGCCGAGGATGCCGGCGAGATTGGAGGTGCCAGCTCGGTGCATATTCTCCTGATTGCCGCCGGTGATGAGGGAGGCGATTTTGAGGTTTGAGCGGACAAAGACTGCGCCAACGCCCTTGGGTCCATGAAACTTGTGGGCTCCAATGGAAAAGGCCGAGACGCCGCGGGGGATCGAAATGGGCTCCTTGCCGACGAGGGCCACGGCGTCGATCAGGAGGGGAATGTGGTGTTTCTCAGCGATCTGGGCGATGGTGTCGAGGTCGATTTTAACCCCCGTCTCCGCATTGACCGCAGAGAGGACAATGGCCGTGGTATTGGGCCGAATGGCCTCTTCGACTTGGGCGGGGAGCGGGGCGCCCCACGCGCCGACGGAGAGATAGGTTGTCTTAAGTCCTTGTCCTTCAAGCGATTGGATGGTGCGATAGAGGGAGGAGTGCTCGATGGCGGTAGTGATCACGTGGCCTTGAGGATGGAGGCCGCGGAGCAAGTAATTATTTCCCTCGGTGCCGCCAGAGGTGAAGACGATCTCTTCGGGCTTGGCTTTGAAAAAACGGGCAACAGAGCTGCGGGCCTGGGTGAGGAGGTTACGGGCCTGCTGTCCAAACCAATGGGTGCTAGACGGGTTCGCTGGCGGACCACTGAGGTCCACTAGCATCGCCTTGAAGACCCTCGGGTCTAGCGCTGTCGTCGAGCTGTTGTCTAGATAGATTCTCTGCACTTTCTCCCTCGGATTGAACCATGAGGATCGTAATGTTATCAGAACTGCCCTTAATTTTCGCTTTTTGAATGAGGCGCTGGGAGGCTTTTTCTAGGTCGGGAGAACGGTTGAGGATCTTTTCCATGTCAGAGAGCGAGAGGACGTCGGAGAGGCCGTCGGAGCAGAGGAAGAAAAGGTCGCCGGGCTGGTGGGCAGAGAGGGCGATTTCAGGGTTGGCTTTGGGGGCGGTTCCCACGGCGCGGGTAATGACGTTTTTGTAGGGGAAGGGGGTCTCGCACTCCTCGGCGAGCTTGCCGTGCTTGAGCCACTTGGCAAAGAGGGAATGGTCTTGGGTGAGGAGCTCGAGCTTTTTGTCCCGCAGGCGGTAGATGCGGCTGTCGCCGACGTGGGCATAGATGATAGCCTCGGGAGACCAGATGAGACAGCAAAGAGTCGTCCCCATGCCATTGAGCGCATTGGTTTTTTGGCCGAGTTTGTAGACCCATTGATTGGCTCTTTCGATCGCATGGCGCAACTCTACAATGACTTCAATGGGATCTGTATACCGAATGGTCTGCATCGAGGATGTGAGATTTTCAATGGCCTCTTTGGCGGCGATTTCGCCAGCTTGGTGTCCTCCCATCCCGTCGGCTAGGGCAAAAAACCCCATTTCCGGAAGAGCTACCCAGACATCTTCATTGTTTAAACGACTCACTCCTATGTCTGATAATCCAAACGATCGCAGCTTCATGTGATTGGCGTGAAGCCTCCGAAGATGTAGAGATTGATCACGCTAATCGCATTGAAAGAGGCGTGCAGCGTCATCGGCGCGAGAATCGAGCCCCGTTTTTCATAAAGGAAACCGAGGAAGAGGGAGAGGACAAAGAGGGAGATAATGATCGAGATATTGCCCAGAGTCTGCCCCGATGCGTAGTGAAAGAGGGAGAAGCAGACGGAGGTGATGAGGATCGCCTGTTTAGAGCCGAGGTGTTGTCGGATGAACGTCTGGAGAAAGCCGCGGAAAAGAGTCTCTTCGACAAGGGGTGCCAAGATGATGATCGAAACGGTTGCCAAGAGGAAGTAGAGGGGGCTGGCAAAGGTCGATTTGAGGAATTGGACGGCGACTTGATCGGGGAGTTGAGTGATCTGAAAGACATTTGTGACGAGGAGTTCTAGCGCTTGGCTGAGGAAGAGGACGAGGGGGAAGGCGAGGATCCACGCGTAGAAGGCGGCCCACACATCGGGAAGGAGCGGCTCGCCCCGTTCTGAAGGTCTACGGAGAAGTCCCTTTCTCACCCGCTCTGGCAATTTCGAGAGATAGAAGGCCAGAAGAGAGAAAATCAAAAACGACATGAGAAAATTAAACCAGGTCGAAAAGCCGACATAGTTATTTGCGATTTGGTTCTTCAAGAAGGAGACGACGATGGTGGTGCCGCAAAAAGTAACGAGAAAATAGATGGCGAAAGCTCCAATAAGGTGGACGAATCGGAGGGGGACTTCCCAAGGCTTTACTGAAAAGACAAAGAAACCCCTCCGCTTACCGGTCCAAAGCAAAAGATAAGCGAGAATGCCGAGCGCTACTATTGCGTAGGTTTCAGAACTCATCTACTTTTTGCCAGTAGGATATAATCGCTGATCCGGCTCGCTACTTCTTGGACGAGCCCAGCGTGTGCTATACCCATGGGAGATTTCCGATATTCGTCTGTTCCCCATACGGTCGATGAATAGTCGACGGGGATGAGTGTTTTGGGGACAAAATAGGTCTCACGAACCATCTCTTGGAGGACGATTTTGGGAGAAGGGCCTCTCAAATCAACCACCCGAACACGCACAGCCATGTTGAGGTTGTTCGACGATTCGTAAGGGGCTACCGTTTTCGTCTGCACGGGGGCGAACTCGTGTTCGACCAATTCGATGAAGGCGACGAACTCCTCTGAGTGAAATTCTCTCTTCATCCAAGACAGATCGTTGCCGAACGGATTTTCGGTGAAAGGGGACTCCTCTTGGGAGTGGACGTAGATCTGCCCACTTCCTGCGATGACATCCATGATCCCCGCCGTCAACTCTTCAGATAAACTCCACGAAGCATCAAACGATGTCGTATCCAACATCGATGCGATTGCTACGGAAGGCTTTGCTCTTCCATCTTCATGAAAACGGCTCATCTCATCACTGCCGGTGCGGTTGCAGCTCACGGCCAATAGCCCACTCAGAATTACAGATAGGTAACGCATGAATCTCCTCCAGAAAATATAAAACTCGAATATAAACTATGGAACTTTACTTTGCAATGGCCAGGAAAGCGGAATAGGGTACAAGTTCAACTGTGGAAATGGGTTTTCCGTCGGTGTGAAATTCCCAATCTTCAGCAGTGTGGATCACTTGTCGCCAGCTGCCCGGAGGGAGCGCGATTTGCACCGGTTCATAATTCGCATTGAAGGCAAAATAGAGGGACGGTTTCGTTTTGAAGCTGAAGGTGAGGAGTCGCGATCCAGAATCCCAACTGTTGTACCAAGAGACCTCTTCGTCGGTGAGAAATTGAGTGTGTCGGAGAGCGGCGTGCTCTTTTCGAAATTGGATCAGCTTCGCAACGAATTGGAAGATTTTTTGGTTCTTTTTCAGTTCATCCCAGAGGAACCAATTGATCTCATTGTCGAGAGTGTAGGGGTTATTGTTTCCTTGGCGTGTGTGCCCATATTCATCTCCCATGAGGAGCATCGGAATTCCTTGCGAACTGAAAAGGGTGAGGAGAAAATTGCGCATTTGTCTCTCGCGCAGCGAGATGATGTGGGGATCGTCGGTGGGGCCTTCATGGCCGCAATTCCAGCTGTCGTTTTGGTTGTTGCCGTCGCGGTTTGATTCCCCGTTGGCAAAGTTGTGTTTGTTTTGGTACGTGACGAGATCGCGTAAGGTAAAGCCATCGTGAGCAGTGACGAAGTTCACGCTGCTGAGAGGTGTTTTGGAAGAGCGATAGATCATTTCACTGCCACAGATGACGGAGGCGAAAATGCCCACTTTTCCATCGGTTCCTTTGATGAATCTTCGGACCACATCCCGATAGCGGCCGTTCCACTCGCTCCAATGTCCCCATTTGGGAAAGGAACCGAGCTGGTAAAGGCCGGCGGCATCCCACGGCTCGGCGATGAGTTTAGCTTGGCTGACGACGGGATCTAGGACGATCGATTCAAAGAGGGGTGGGTGGGCCATCGGCTTGCCGTTGCAATCGAGGGTCAAAATGGAGGCGAGATCAAAGCGGAAGCCGTCGACGTGCATCTCGAGGACCCAGTAGCGGAGGCTATCGAGGATGAGTTTCCGAACCATGGGGTGGTTGGCATTGACGGTATTGCCACAACCCGAATAGTCGATGTAGTTCCCTTTGTCGTCGAGCTGGTAGTAGACCGGGTTGTCGATCCCCCGGAAACTGTTGTAGAAATCCTTCTCTTTCCCCTCGCCTGTGTGGTTATAGACGACGTCGAGGATCACCTCGATCCCATTCCTATGCAATTCTCTCACGAGCGTTTTGAATTCGGCGATCGGATCGGAGGCGGCGTAGCCCTTCTTCGGGACGAAATAGTGGAGTGGATTGTAACCCCAATAGTCGATGAGGGGCTTTTGCTTTTTGTAGGTTTCGTCAAACTCAAAGATCGGCATCAGCTCCACCGCATTGACTCCGAGTTTTTTTAAGTAGGGGATTTTTTCAATCGCCCCGAGATAAGTTCCTGGATGAGCTACTCCACTCGAAGCGTGCTTAGTGAAGCCGCGCACGTGCATTTCGTAGATGACGAGGTCTTGCAGAGGCAGTTTTGGGGTGGTCACCCCTTGCCAATCGAATTGCGCAGGAAGATCTACCTTGGCCCTGACCTGATCGACGAGGATTTTGGCGTACGGGTCGGCTAGCCACGCCTGTGGATTGTAGAGGTATTCTGCTGGACCTGAGCACTGGAAGGCGTAGGAGACGTCTCGGGGGAGCGCCCCTTTTAGGCCGATATGCCAGATATCCCCGGTTCGGTTCATGGGTAGCTGCCTCACTTTCCTATCCCAGAAAAGGCCCAAAGTCACTCCATCCGCATGCTGAGAAAAGAGGGCAAAATTGGCCGTATCCCCGTGGATAGAAAGACCTAGTGGTCCTGGGACGCCTTTGGTTACTTCTAGTTTGTCCATCGCGATTCAAAAAATGTTTTATATTCTAATTTCTTTAATATTGAAATTTACAATTGAACACACTAAAATAGTCCTGAGAAAAGTGTTGTCGGTCGGAAATTTTCCCCTTTTTGGGATGGAGTCAGATTTCGCTTGCAGGCAAGCCTTGCAAAGATTTATAAAAGTTTCTGCTCATTTTACGAATTGAACACTTCAACAAAAATCAGGAGTAACCAATGTCCTATGAAAACGCCAAGGCAAACCTGCGGGAGTTTGGCAAGGAGCTAAACCTTGAGGGTTTAGATTTTGACGAGAACAACACGTGTATTTTAGGGATTGATAATACCTTCTCCCTCCACATCACTTACGAGCCCAATTCAGATCGCCTGTATCTTTATTCACCGATTCTCGACGGACTTCCTAAAGACGACAAGATTCGCCTCAAGCTTTATGAGCGGCTTCTTGAAGGGTCGATGTTGGGCGGTCAAATGGCTGGCGGCGGCATTGGCGTAGCTCCGAAAGAAGAGCTGATTCTGATGCACTGCGTCATTGACATGGGTCTGGGCGTGGATGCGGCGGCGCTTCGTCGTTTCGCCCCTCTCTTTGTTGAGACGGTGGAGAAGTGGCGCGAAATCGTCACCAAGCTGATGGCTGGTGAAGATCCAGGGCCTTTCCAGTTTCCGGTACCTCCACCCGACCAGATGTCATCTTTTGGCGGCGGTGCGAAACCTGGCGAACGATACATCAAAATCTAGA
>DATIIR010000066.1:0-6481 GCA_035479435.1 Chlamydiales bacterium | reverse complement strand
GGAGAACTGTCTTATGAAAATTGGGGTGCCTAGGGAAGTGAAGGTACATGAGTACCGGGTTGGGGCTACGCCGGCTATGGTAAGGGCTCTGGTCGATGCGGGCCATCGGGTTCAGATGGAGAAAGACGCAGGCTCTAAAATCGGCTACTCCGATGAGATGTATAGACAGGCGGGTGCCGAAATCGTGGCTACGGCCAAAGAGATCTACCAAAATGAGATGGTGATCAAGGTCAAAGAGCCGCAGGCGAGCGAGTTCCCCTTGATGCATGAGGGGCTCATTCTGTTTTGTTATCTCCACTTAGCGCCCGATCCTGAGCAGACAAAGCACCTACTCGAACGGAAAGTGGTGGGGATTGCCTACGAGACGGTGACCGATGAGCAGGGGCGGCTGCCCATGTTGATCCCGAGTAGCGAAGTCGCAGGGCGGTTGTCCATTCAGGCGGGCGCTACGGCTCTGCAGTTGGCCAACGGGGGGCGGGGGATTCTGCTCGGGGGCATACCGGGCGTTCGGGCGGGCAAAGTGGTCATTCTGGGTGCAGGTGTCGCCGGAACTGAGGCGATGCGGATGGCTCTCGGCCTCGGCGCCGATGTGACCATTTTCGATCGGAAGATCCCGAGATTGCGGGAGTTGGACCTGCTCTACGCGCCGGCGCTAGAGACGATCTTCTCCACTCCAACAGCTGTCGAAGAGGCCGTGATCCAGGCCGATCTAGTCGTGGGGACCGTGCTCGTACCGGGAAAAAAGGCGCCCAAACTAGTCACATCCGCCATGGTGAAGAGGATGAAGCCGGGAGCGGTCATTGTCGATATCTCGATCGACCAGGGCGGCTGTGTCGAGACGTCGCGCCCCACGACCCATTCCGAGCCTACTTTTGTCCACGACGGGGTGGTTCACTATTGCGTTACCAACATGCCTGCCGCTTGCGCGAGGACTTCGACTCAAGGACTTACAAGTGCGACCTTCCCTTACGCTCTTAAAATCGCCAATCTGGGTTACAAAAAAGCGCTGCTCCAGGACAAGGGGTTGATGGAAGGACTCAATGTCTATCGGGGAAAAGTCACTAATCCCTTCGTCGCAGAAGACTTAGGATATGAATATCACCCGCCCAGGTCGTTACTCATCTAGACAGGAAGTTGACTTCGGGGGTACAATGAGGGGAATGCCTATATGAAATGGGTAGGGTTTTCCTCTCATGGATCGTCAACCGGAATTTGTCAAAGAGCATCTCAAGAAAGCGCGGGCCTTGTTAGAGGCGGGGGCCGTGGGCGAGCCCGTTTTCTCCAAAGGGACCTACCAGTTTGAGGTGGCCGAGGGGAAGAAAAAGGCCTTCCCGTTTATTCAGATAAAGGACGACGGGGAGGTGACCGACTCGTTCTGCAGCTGCAAGGTCTCTGAGGCGGGCCACGGGTGCCCCCACCTGGCGGCTGGCTACCTCCGCATCTTCAACGGCAAAGAGGAGCCTCTCCACGTCCGCTACCGGAAGTCGCTCTGGAATCGCCTCTTCCAGATGGCGAGCAAACGGCACGGCTACGACCCCGACTGCCTGGTGAAAGAGAAGGAGGGGCTCTACACCTGCGAATCAAAGACCAAAAAACCGCTCTTCTCCATCGAGGCGAGCGCGCCCAAGTCGAAAAAGAAGCTCTCCTCCATCGTCGCGGAGCGCCCCGTAGAGACCGAGGAGACCTCGATTAAATTCTCCAATCTGTCCGCCGAGGAGATCGCCGCCTATCGCTCGGGGCAGGCGAGCCATTTTCTCCGCTTTGAGCTCTCCTTCTGGTCCGATTTGGCCAAGTGGCTCATGTATCTGGAGGATGAGGGGGAGCCTTACGAGATCGTCTTCGCAGGGCACCCCTTGCCGAATGATGTCACGCTCAAATTCCCAGGTCTCGGCATCTGGTTTTATATCTCCGATGTCAATTTGCCTTGGATCATCCCCGCGCTCACCACGGTCGATTCGCCGCTGAAGGTCTTCGATGCCGAAGATGAGTCGATCGAGGGGATCGACTACGATGAACTCTCCCAAAGCCTCCTCATTCGCCACAAGGGAAATCCGCCGGTGGGGGAGAGCGACTTCATAGGCATACCCGTGGGCGATTGGCTCTATGTTGAGGGCAAAGGGTTTTACCGACGGCGCTATGATCCGCTTCTCTCTCAAGCTCATATTCCCCCCGACAAAATCGCCGCGGCATTGACGCAGTCGAGCAAATCGCTGCAGAGGTTCCTGCCGATCCATTCAGAGAAACGGGACTGCCAGTATCGCCTTAAGTTCGATTCGCAAGGCAATTTGCACATAGAGCTCTACGTCTTTGAATCGGGCGATTTGCAAACAGAGCGGGCCGCCTGCTTTGTCCCTTGGGTCTACCTTCCAGGTCAAGGCTTTTATCTCCTTGAGAACTGGCTCTTTGAGGGCAAAGAGAAGATCGTGCCGAAAGCCGAAATGGCCGACTTCATCAACCGCCACCGCCTCTGGCTGCACAATTTTCCCGGCTTCCAGACCCACTTGGGCAGCCTCGAGTCCCACTTGATCTATTACTTGAGCCCCAATCATGAGCTCTCGTTCGATGCCGAGCTCAATTTCCCCGAAGAATATGACGAGACGCACCATTTCGATGAGTGGGTCTACATCAAAGGGCAAGGTTTTTACATGAAGCGGGAGGCGAGAGGGCGGCTCCCCCTTCACCCGGGCCTCCACGTGACCCAAGAGGAGATTTCCGACTTCATCCACGCCCACAAAGAAGAGCTGGAGCAGGTGTCCCATTTTTATAACGCCGAAGTGCCCATTCTCAAGACGGGATTAAACGTCACCCTGAACGACGAGGGTCTCATCACCATTTTGCCCAAGATGCACTACGCGCCGGGCGTGGATCCTGCAACGCTCAAGCGATTTGGCGATTATGTTTTTGTCGAAGGGAAGGGCTTTTCTGAAATCCCCCACGCAGCCCGCATGCCCGAACGGTTCCAAGAACCCGTTGTGATCACCGCTCCGCAAGAGGCCGCGTTTCTCGCCTACGAATTGGAACCCCTCAAGCCCTACATCATCGACATCGATCCCCGCCTCACTAAGCCCGAAAATCTCCAAATCAAGATCCGGAAAATTGTCCCGAGCAAGAGGAAACGGGGCCAAGAGTGGTTTGTCGATCTCGCCTATTCATCTGAGCTGGGGAGCATCAGTATCTTCTCCATTTGGGACGCCTTCCAGGAGAAAAAACGGCACCTTTTCTCCTCAGCGGGCCTTCTCTATCTGAAGGAGCCCCGTTTCAACTGGATCCGGCAGCTCCAGAAGCGGCGCCTCGATCGGAAAAAGGGGCTGATCCGCCTCAATACACTCGAGTGGATCCGCCTCACTGTCTTTGAGCCGTTCGAAGAGCCGGCCGATCCCGACACGAGGAAGTTCCTCGAAGAGCTCAATCGCCTAGAAACCGACCGCCTTCTCGACATCACGCGTCTCAAAGCGACTCTTCGCCCCTATCAGGAGCAGGGGCTTCACTGGCTCTGGTTCCTTTACTGTCACGGACTCTCCGGCTTGCTTTGCGACGACATGGGCCTTGGGAAAACGCACCAGACGATGGCGCTTCTCGCCGCCGTCATCAATGAAGACGAAGAGAAGGGGAACAAATACCTGGTCGTCTGTCCCACATCGGTCATCTACCACTGGCAAGAGCTCCTCAAGCGGTTTCTGCCCGAGCTGCGGGTCTGTACGTACTACGGCCTTGAGCGCACCCTCCAAGATTTTGAAGAGAACTACGATCTGATCCTCACCTCCTACGGCATCCTCCGTACGGGGCGTGAAGATCTCAAAGCGTTCCGCTTTGAAGTCGCCATCTTCGATGAGATCCAGATTGCAAAAAACCACAATTCGCAAACGCACAAGGCGCTCCGCTCTCTCCAAGCGCAAATGAGGCTTGGCCTCACTGGAACGCCCATTGAAAACCGGATCCGCGAGCTCAAATCGCTCATCGACATCGTGCTCCCCTCCTACATGCCCCCCGATCCCATCTTCCGCGACATCTTCATCAACCCTATCGAGAAGAACCGCGATGAGGAGAAAAGGACCCTTCTCGGCAAATTGGTCAAGCCGTTCATCCTCCGCCGCAAAAAGAGCGAAGTGCTCACCGATCTTCCTGAAAAAATCGAGGAGATCTCCTACTGCGATCTCAGTCCCGAGCAAAAAGAGCTCTACTCGCAAATCGCCTTCAAAATGCGCGACACGGTCTATCAGGAGCTCAAGGACAAATCGAAACCTGTCTCCTTCGTCCACGTTTTCTCGGCCCTCTCCTCTCTCAAACAGATTTGCGATCACCCCTCGCTGGTCACCGGCGATCCCAAACAGTACCTCTCTCACCAATCGGGCAAATGGGATCTTTTCGTCGAACTGCTCCATGAAGCGCGCGATAGCGGGCAAAAGGTCGTCGTCTTTTCTCAGTATCTGGAAATGCTCAACATCATTGAGCTCTATCTGAAGAAAAAAGGCATTGGCTTTGCCTCCATCAAGGGGTCCACCCGCGACCGACCTGAGCAGCTCCGTAAGTTTCGCGAAGATCCCGCCTGTGAAGTCTTTGTCGCCTCGCTCCTCGCCGCCGGCGTCGGCATCGACCTCACCGTCGCCTCCATCGTCATCCACTATGACCGGTGGTGGAACCCCGCCAAAGAGAACCAGGCCACCGACCGCGTCCACCGCATCGGCCAGAACCGCGGCGTCCAGGTCTTCAAACTCGTCACCAAACACACCATCGAAGAACACATCCACGACATGATCGAGCGCAAAAAAGGGCTCCTCGAGGACATCATTGGCCAAGAAGATCAGATCAACTATCTCTCGCGCGACGAGCTCCTCCGCGTCTTCGAGCTCATGTTCAAAGACGCCGGCGATTAATAGCTCTCTTCAAACCTTGGGTCACTCAGGTCATTGAGTATGAAATTTTTGAGACAAAAATTTTGCCTTTCTGTAATCTATATGTTACAATCGAGGCGGGGGGAGAAGAAAGATGCCTAGATACAGAGATTATCAAGAAGAGCTTATCGAATATCTCAAAGACCACGATGAAGCTGTTGCCTATTTAAATGCGGCTTGGGAAGAGAGCTTGAAAGGCGATGATGAATCTCAGAAGCTTTTTCTGCTCGCCCTTCGTAATGTTGCAGAAGCTCAGGGTGGATTGGGCAAATTGGCTAAGAAAGTGCACATACGCAGGGAACAGCTCTATCGCATTCTTTCGCCTAGAGGGAATCCAGGTTTAAGAATTATCCGTACTCTGTTAATTACCCTTGGAGTTAGTCTGAGATTTGTATAGTACGGAAGATCGCCGGAGTAAGCGGGGCTAGCGCACTAAAGGTGTGGTTTTTCGCACTCATATATCCCCCAGAGGCGGGGAACTGAATCTTACCCACAAGTCTATCTAGGCAAGACAGGGAACAGGATCACGGCTCGCTCTCTCGAGCCTAAGGATGTCCACTCGCGCTGCGAGTGGGCAAGATACGCCTGCTTGATAGCAGGCTTACAGGATATGGGGAGGCCCCATACCCCACGAAGACGCGAAGCGCGGGGGAGCGCCGGGCCCAGCCGAAAGGCTGGTATTGCGCCTTCGGCGCAATTGCGAATTCCATTCGCGCCCGGCGCTCCCCCTTCCTCTTATCCTGCTAGTCCGCCATCAGGCGGACGTATCATGCCCACTCGCATAGCGAGTGGGTATCTTCAGACTCGAGAGAGCGAGTCGTTATCCTGTATCTTTGTCTTGCATAGATAGACTTGTGGGTAACAAGTCAGGAGGAATCTTCCTCACTGTGGTCAATTCTTGGGTCAACAGTATAAATTCTTTGAGATTGTGAAAAAAATAGGTCGAGTGGTTAACTGTCCCTCCCGTTAAACAAGGAGTATATTTTATGGCAGTACGTAATGATCCACAAGCCGTTTCCCTCGATGCGTTTTTCGCTGCGGTGAATCGTGCGGATTTAGATAACGCGGTACCTGAAATTGTAAAAACCTACACGCATCTATCGCGCGCCGCAATTCCAGAGAAAGGAGATGTGGGCATTTGTCGAAAGGGACTGTTTATTATCGACGCCCCTTTGGATATTGGGCCTGAGCGCAATCTCGTCATTAAGGCAGACCGTATTCTCGGCGATGAAGTCAATCTTACAGCTAAAAAAGTGACACTCATATGTCCACAGGGGTACAATTGCTTATGCTCGGTATCAGCCGAACGATTGGACAAGTATACAGATAGTAGTGGATTCTTTAGGGGGCCGATGCCTGGCGGATCGACGTCAGCAATGATGTTTGCAAACTTAACTTGGGAAAAAGATGCGTTGAAACAACCGCAGCTGTTCCTGCCGACTAAGGCAGTCAGAGTGTAGAGAGGTTAGATTTGGGCCAGGGCGGCTCTGGCCGTCCTGTAGAGACTGTTGATCTGCTTGTGCTCGTACCCATAATGGTGGATCGCATAGGCCGATACAATCAGCACCCCTATCCCTATCCCCAAATAA
>DATIIR010000065.1:0-1616 GCA_035479435.1 Chlamydiales bacterium | reverse complement strand
TCCCGAAGACTATCTCTTCTTTATCGACGAGTCGCATCAAACTTTGCCTCAGCTCCATGCGATGTACAACGGCGACCGGTCCCGCAAGCAGACCCTCATCGAGTTTGGCTTTCGCCTTCCCTCTGCCTTTGACAACCGCCCTCTCAAGTTCGAAGAGTCGTATGCCAAATTTCGGCAAGTGATCTACGTATCGGCCACACCGGGCCAGTGGGAAGTGGAGCAATCGGAAGGGGACATTGTGCAACAGATTCTCCGTCCCACTGGCCTACTCGATCCCGAAATTGAACTGCGCCCCGCGACGGGTCAAGTCGACGATTGTCTCGAAGAGATCCGCAAAGAGACCGAGCTCGGCGGCCGCATCCTAGTCACTACTCTCACCAAAAAACTCTCCGAAGATCTCTCCAAATATCTCAATGAAATTGGCGTCAAGGCCAAGTATTTGCACTCCGATATCGACACTCTGGAACGGATGCAAATTCTCAAATCGCTCCGCCTGGGCGACTTCGACGTTCTCGTCGGCATCAACCTACTCCGCGAAGGGCTAGACCTGCCCGAAGTGACCCTCGTCGTTATTCTGGACGCCGACAAAGAGGGATTTCTCCGCTCAGAAACGGCCCTCATTCAAACCTGTGGTAGGGCCGCGCGCAACATCCGGGGTCGAGTCATTCTCTACGCCGATAAGCAAACCAGCGCGATCCGCAACGCCGTTACCACTACCAAAGAGCGGCGCGCCTATCAGCAGCAGTACAACGAAGAGCACAATATCATTCCAGCCACTGCAAAACGGGGCGAAATTGCCTCGCTGGACGAAACCTTCGGCTTTACCGCAGCCGAAGAGCCCGTATCTCTTCCCAAAAAAGTGGACATTCCCGACCTCGAATCGAGGATCAAGGAGTGTGAAGTGGAGATGCGCCGTGCGGCCAAAGATCTCCGCTTTGAAGACGCCGCCCGCGCCCGCGACCTCATGCGCTACTACCAGAACCTCGAAATGCTCAAAACGGACAAAGATTGATTCCGATGAAAAAGCCCCTGAGGCGATTGGCTCTGCAAGATGAAGCTAATGGAGCTAGATGCGCCGGAACAAGTCGAAACCTACTTTTGGGAAAACCTAGCCCGCTAGCACCTCATCTCGGCACATGATATTTTTTGCGCATTGGTAGACGCCAGCTACCCCAACCCCTCTTATGCAGGACATACTTGAGCAGCCCTGTTTTTTATAACAGGGCGAACAGGAAACCGGGCTCATAATCGACTTGCAAAGAGGATAAGGAGGAAGCCACAGTTGTGGCGGATTAATCCCAGAGAAAATAACCAGAGTAGGTGTCTTTGAGCCCGCAGCGATGTGGACGGATACAGAATCCACGGAAATCAGCAGTCGCGCTTCCTGAATCGTCGAAACGAAATGAGTCCAATCGAGTCGGTTACAGAGATTCGTGGCGTTGGTCTGCGAAGCTACCTCGTCGCATATCGCCTGTTCGCGCTCTCCTTTTCCTGTCAAAATAACCTCACTGTCAGACTCTTCAATCCTTTGAATGAGCTGGACCCACTTCTTGGGCTCCCATTCTTTCAATTTGCTAGAACTTCCCATGTGCACGACAATGTGCTTAGAAGACTTC
>DATIIR010000064.1:0-37647 GCA_035479435.1 Chlamydiales bacterium | reverse complement strand
AAGGTCACTCTGAGATCGATCCCATTCGCTCTGAAGAGGCGTATGTGATCGCGGAGATGTTGCACTGCCGCCGGATCGAAGGGACCATCTTTTTGCGGTTGCAACTTGTCTCTACTGACAGAGCAGCGATAGATCTTTACCCCAGTCTCATTGAGTCGTTCGATCACCCTTTCTGGATGGTGCCAAATGTCGGGCATGTGTCCGAAATTGCCATCTTTATTGTTCACAATGTCGTGGCGCCCCCAATTGGTCAGCGGATGAACAGCAGGCCCGTTGTCCTGGTAGTCGGCGGAGGCGAACCCGATCGGCACGGGAGCCGCGTCTAAAGGGGGGCCCCATTGCGGCTTTTTCGCAAAGGCAACGAACGGCGAATCGACCGGCCTCCTACTGCAAAGGCGCGTGATCGTCGCCAACAAGGAGAAGCTGGCAGCCACGGGCAACATCACCAAAAACTTAAAAAATTGATACGCATAAACCGCAGTCCTCTGAATGAAATTCCCCTTTGTGGGGAGAAGACTCCCCTCCAGTTCCCGCCAACTCCAATTCGCAATCCTTGTGACCATAAAACACCTATCCTTAAAAAACCGTCCATGGTATGGTGTCTAAATCTTTATAAATAGGCAAGGATTTTTTAACGATGACAGTGGAAATTTTAGAGGAGAGCAGCCTCGACCGCACCCTTCTCGACCTCTCCTCTAAAATGGCGGAGCCCCTCTGTTGGGCTTACGGCCTCTTGCGCTACCGGATGGTCGCCCCCCTTGAGCCGAATAAATTCGACAACTGCGACACCAAAATCGCCGAAATCGCCACCCGCGCCCTCATCGCGATCGCCGCTGCTACCTCTCTAACGCTTTTCACCCTCCCCACTGTCTTTGTAGCCACCTTCCTCGGCGTGGGAAGCAGACTTTTCCGAGCCGTTGGCTTTGCGCTGCAAAAGAAGAACTACACTTACGTTCCAGGCGCTCTACCTGAAAAAGAGCTGCATGGACAAGCCAAGATCATGACGTGGAATGTGTGTGGCGTGTGTGGCGGCATGCACTACGACCATGGCGGCGTCATCAGCTGGCGCTCCCGCATCGACCGGATCGTCGATAAAATCATCGCCGAAGACCCCGACGTCCTCGTTCTCCAGGAGATCTACGACACCGCCCTCGCTGAGGCGATCGTCCAGAGACTCAACAACCGCTACGCCCATTTCTTCCTCCATCTCGGCGCCAACTCCTTAGGCAGCGTCAGTGGCGAAATGGTCCTCTCCAAGTGCGCCGTCCACCGGTTCACGAACACCTCTTTCACGAACAACGAATGGACCCTCAACCGCACCTTTGCATCCATTGAGATCAAGAACAGCCCCTCCGATGCGCTCCCCTGCGCCCGGATCATCGGCACGCACCTGATCCACGACGACAACGCCAAGAGGATGGTGCAAGTAGCGCAAATCGTAAACAGCGTGGCCCGAGAAGCTCTCCCCCTGCCAACCGTCCTTACGGGCGATCTCAATTTAGAGCGGGACAAACCTGAAGAAGGGGGCGTACTCGACCAGCACCTCATCCACGGCTACACCGGACGGGAGCCCACTTGCACCAACCAATTGGTGCGCCAATGGGATTTAAAGGCGTCTGGTGTGCCCAACGAGACGATCGACTACGTCTCCCTCTTTAGAAACCATGCGGGACAGGCGCACCTCGTCAACACGCACCTAGTGAGGGCATTCGACGCTCTCTACGACACGAAGACCGCCCTATCGGATCACAATGGCGTAGCCGCCACCCTAACCGGCTATTGAACTTTTGGTCCGAAGCACCGATCGCCAGCATCGCCCAAGCCGGGCACGATATACCCCTTGTCGTTGAGAAGTGGATCGACCGTTGCCACAAAAACCTTGATATTGGGATTGTAGGCGGCAATTTGATCCATCCCATACTGCGCTGCGATGGCGCCCAAGATGATGATCTGCTTGGCTTGGCGCTCTTCGAGAATTTTGACTGCATTAAGAAGAGATCCAGCTGTTGCGATCATCGTATCGACGATGATGACAGACCGGTCTCGAACATCGGGCAGAGCGATGTAGCTCACATCGGCGATGAGGGTCTCCTCATTGCGGCTCATGGCGATAAAACCCACTTCTGACGAGGGGAATACTTTTTGCGCGCCGTAACAGAGGGGCAACCCTGCGCGGAGGATCGTAACGAGAACAGGCGCCTCATCGCTGAACTCGTGAACAGCGGCCTCCCCTGTTAGAGTTTCGATCTGGTGGGTTTTTTGAACGAGCTCGCTCTTGATGTCCAGAGCGATGTACTCGCCAATCTTCTCAAGCGCCTTGCGAAACGGCTTGCGATCCGTCGCTGGATCTCTGATCTCGTAGACCAAGTGTTCGAGAGTCTTTTTCTCTCTGGATTGTAACGAAGTAAAAGCGAGCAGAAAAGCCCATAACCATCTCATAATCTCCTCCTGACAAGGAGATATGTTAGAGATAAGAGTGATTAAACGCTACTGGAAAGGTGGGGCCAACATTCTGCAGATCCAAATGTGGCGAGCTGCTCCGTTCGGAGAGCCGCTACTTCTCCAGGCAATTCACCAGGACCTACACTAAATTCATAGAGATCGCCGAGTAGAATCTTTTTCTCTGCATCGAAGGAAGCTGCTTCCACAGGGAGGAAAATGTTGGAACATCTGAAATCGGCAACACCCAATCTCGCGCAATTTTTCTCTAGATACTCGCGCAAACGTTTTGCCTGCACCCAAAGAGGATGCAATGGATTGGGAAGATCGGGAAAGCGGGGACATTTATGAGGGAAAAAACTCACCAATAGAGCGGGGCACTCCATCTTTTCTTTAACATATGTCCGAAAATCTCCATCATCATCTAGAAGTGCGTTTGCTGCCTCAAGATGGGGATCAAAATTAAAATGTTGGGGCACGTGGTGTTGCATCACGTCATCGCGCTTGAATTGGGCATATTGCTTGAGCTGATTGGCTGTTTTGATGACGAGTTCTCTCACGTCTTCCTTGTAGCCATCACGAGTGATTTTTTCATCGGCTTTTAATAGTTTAAGAACGCATACCCCATTCACATCCCCACTAACTTGGCACTTATATGCTTTTGAATTGTGCCCCTCTCCAAGATCCTCAATTCGAGTCACTCGCACATCGATTCCGGGAACTGTAAAAGGTTTGTGATCCTGAATGTCGTTACGGATTTTGAAATAGTTTTGGATAAACTGACTGTCGGCGTATTCTTTGTAAGCTTGAGATGAATAGGACATTTTCTCTGGTCCCTTCTTTCTGACTGATGGAGGTGCTTCGATACGTCCTGCCGCGTGCACACTGGGACCCATCGGAGGAGAGGCTGGAAGAGCCGCCACATAAACCTTGGCTGTCCTTCCCTCCACTGGCCCTGCTGGCCGTTTGGCACCAAAAGTGGGGCTCTTAAGAAAAACCGATGGACCAACGGGTAATAAGGGACTGACCATAAAAATTCCTATATAGTTCAATTAATTTTAATATATTATAAACTAATAGACAATTAAGCCATAGAAGTATTTAGCGCCCAATTTCAGGTCTAATCCCGATAAAGAATGCTATCAGGAGGCCTCTCTGGGCAGGAGACGGCATCTTTGATCCATGACAGGTAGGTGGGATTCCCGTCGGCGATGTCGATTTGTACGATTTCTGGGACTTCGTAACTGCAATGGGATTGGATGTATTTTTGAACTGTGTCGTAGTGGTTATGAGTGGTCTTGAGAATGACCTTAACTTCTTGACTCTCCTCAATTTTCCCCTCCCAGTGATAAATGGATTCGACTCTGGGAAGAATCGAAGCGCAGGCGATCAAATGCGCTTCCAACAGACCATAAACCACTCTCTTAGCCTCGGTCTCGTCTCGGCAACTCCAAAATATATAAATCATCAATACTTCCCCATTGCCCGATCTTCTGTTTTGAATGCTATGTCTACCACGCCGCCCGGTTTAAACATGTCCACAAACTGTTGGTACATTTCCCGCCTCTCCTCACCTCCGGCAGGTGTCAAAAGCAGCGCTTGTCCATACTCTGCAATATCTTCCACGATCCGTTCGTGCCGATAATAGGCTAAGATGACCTTATTGATCTGAGTCTTCCCGTAGCCTTTGTAAAAAAATTCCTCTTCGCGAGGGTTATTCCAGACATTAGCCACCCCTCCACCAATAAACATCAGATCGCGCTCCTTGGGGGCCATGATAGGCTCGTCCCAGTCCACTATGTAAATAGCGCCATTTCCATCAACCAACACATTGCCGCCGTGAATATCGGAATGGCACAGCACAAATTCGGGCGACTGTTCCTGAACCTTTTGGCTTAAAAATTCAGCCCGATCTACCAGACGATGAATGGCCACCCTATGCTCCTTCATAAACGCCTGCAATTTCAAAGCTATTTCATCACCGGTTGGGTTCCCATCAATATGCGCATAGAGCGCCCGAACGACTTCTCGCCATTTGGGAGAATAGACTTCTCTCCTCAGGCGATCTTTGATCGATGGTGGCACGTCAAATTCATGAACTTGTCTCAACACTTTTCCAAGTGTAACCCATTGATCATCAGTCAGATTATAACAAAATCCGCTCCGTCCATCGACAAACGGGTATACAATGAGAGTAAAGTCGTCGATGGGCTGGGTTAGCCTACCATGGGTTGTTTTGACGGGAGGAATAATCTGTTGAATTCCTGAACTCTGCAATATTGACAGTAGGGCAACGCCGATATCATATTGGTGACCCCGCTTTAACTTTACAAAGTAAGACGGCCCGCCATGTGTATGAGCTTTGTAGACCGACGCATCCCTATCCGCGCCCAAGGGGAGAAACGCAAGAGTAGAGACTGCGATGCCATAATCGACATTTAAGCAGTCAATAATGCGTTGGGCTGAAAGAGGTCGCTTTTCTACCATCTAAACTTTTAAGTGGACTGGCAGTCTATTTTTTGAGAAACTGCCCGATTTTGGTCTCAAAGTCCGCTTTGCTCATGAATCCCACACTCTTCATCGCGGGGGTCTTTTGACCTGCTTTAAAGAACAAGATCGTGGGGAGAGAGCTCACTCCAAATTTCTTCGCTAAGTCGGGTTGAGAGTCAAAATCGACCTTGGCGAACTGAATGGTGCCTTTGTACTCCTCGCTCAGATCGTCTATGATCGGCTCCATCATGCGGCACGGATTACACCAGCTGGCATTCACGTCGACAATGGTGGGCAGAGTCGATTTCGCTACCGTATCGTCAAAATTCTCTTTAGTGACGTCGACGATATTCTCATTTGCGGCAACTTCAGCGGTTTCCTCTGTCGCAGCGATCTCTTCAACAGCTTCCTCGCTCACAGCTGGGGCTGTCTCGATCGGTTCACATGTGAGGGCAAGCTCTTTAAATGAGTCTTTCAGACACTCCAAATTGGCTTGAAAAATCTGCATCCCCTGTTGAGAATACTTCTCCCACACAGGAGTCTCGATCATCGTTCTCAACTGCTTGATCTCAGCGTCAGTGAAAGTTGCCTTGTAGGGCTCTCCAAACTTGGCGAGCGACTTCTCGCTCTGGAAGTAGTCGCGGAATTTTGCGGTGAGTTGCTCGGGATCGATTTTCCTCTCGCTCTCAGAGATAGTCTCCATCGCAACCATGTCGATCAGCGGCTTTGATTGAGGACTCAAAAAGGTCTTTTCCAAAATGACCTTCAGGTCACTCATTTGAGGAGCCTCCTCGACAGCAAAAGAAACAGCACAAAGCATAACAAAGAAAGCGAGCATCTTCTTCATAACCACCTAGATTTTGTGCTAATTATACGATTCGGCATTCTCACAGTCAAGCGATCTTCCAACAGCGGTGGATCTTCGGATCGTGGAAATCGATGGGGATCGTCTTATCGGAGACGTCGAGAATGACCCGGCCGGGGAACCGGTTTGCGTCAAAGACAAATCGGCGCGAATTCGTGCTAAAATAGACGACTCCCCCTTCAGCAATGAGCTTTAATGCCTTTTCAATCAATGAAACGTAGTCTACTTGAACATCGAACATCTGATCCATTTTTTTGGAGCGAGAGATGGTGGGCGGATCGATGACGATGAGATCGTATTTTGTGCCGGAACGGATCTCCTCATCGAGGAATTTGAGGCAATCGGCCCGCACAATGGGGTGGTTCTTCGAGGCGATTCCATTGAGGAGGAAATTCTCCCTCCCCCACTCGGTATAGGTATTGGACATATCGACGCTTTTCGTGAAAAGGGCGCCAGAGACCGCCGCATGCACGCTAAAGGAGCAGGTATAGGCAAAGAGATTGAGGAGCCGTTTTCCCTTGGCGACGGAGGCGACATATCTGCGTGTTTCCCGATGATCGAGGAAGAGGCCAGTATCGAGATAATCGGTCAAGTTGATCTGGAACTTGACGCCATATTCGTTCACTGGAAAAAAATCTCTCTCTTCAGCTGCTTTCTCATACTGCTGAAACTTGGCTCTTTTGATGCGGCTGCGCCAGTAAATGGCCTCGGGGTCGGCCCCAAAAATCGCCCTCAATACTTGGACCGTCTCGTCTTCGAGCTCCTGAGGCGGCTCATAGTTGTCCCGATCTTTGGAAAAATACTGCACGCAAAACCGACCTGCATAGAAGTCGATAGCCAATGGGTAGCGCCCGATTTCGCGATCGTAAATGCGAAAGCAATCGGTCCCCGTCCGTTTGGCCCACTTCCGCACGTGGCGGTAGTTTTTCCGGATCCGGTTCCCGAGCATCGAGCTCTTATCTTCACCATCCAAAATATTCGGTAAATTCATAGCTGGACCCAACTGATTAGCGGTCTATGATCGGAGAGGACGCGAGGGTCAATGCGAGTGGGATCGTAGCCTGTTTCCCCCAATACGGTGACGAGCTGCTTCGCGCTTCCCAAGGTGTGATCCAGATTCAGGGCGCCTGAAATCCGCTTTCCCGTCAGACGGGCGCACAACTCATCCCCGCCCCACGTTTTCCCCTCAATAGGTGGCCCCTGATCGAGGTGCACAGGCCAGGAAAAGGAGCTCAATTCATTGTCGTCCATGTTCAGGTCCCCGGTGACAATGACGCACCGATCCTTCACCTGACCCACTTTGGAGGAGATCATCTCCATCTGTCTCTTTCTGCCCTCGATCTCTTCCTGCGTCGGGAATTGGGGCTCTTCTGAGTGTTGCAAATGGGTGGAGAAGATACGGGCGAAGCTCTCTCCATCGCTGACGAGATCGAAACCAAAAACCCCTTTCGCGGCATTCTTGGTTCGGCCTACTAGCGTATCTTGAGGAAACAGCGTAAATTCGGGATTTTGAATCTCAAATTTGCTTGCGATCAGGATTCCGGAAGAGACGCCGATCGCCCTTGGTCCAATATCGTAGTAGATATGGCCATATCCCCTCTCTTTCAATTTCTCGGCTATGAGAAAGGCCGATTTGGTATCGAAAGTCTCATAGAGGCAATTGACATCAGCGCCCTGCTCGGCAATCCGATCGATGATCGCGTCGATCCGATCGCGCCATGGGACAACGCCGCCGTCAGTGATCGTGTAACCGCCCGCTACGCAGCAGCAGTTCCAAGAGAGAAGGGTAAATGTCCGGTCTTTGGGCAACTGCTTTGCAAAGGCGCTTTTTTCACAGATAAAGGGCTCTTTTTGCCAATGGGCGGCCACCCCCCGAAGGGCAATCCCAGGCAGGGTCGTAAAAGCCGCCAAGAACGCATACCCCAGGACAACCAGCCAAAGGAAAATTTTTCTTACGAAATTGACCAGCTTGCAATCCCACGGATTGAGCGCATCGACGACCTCAATCCGGCGCAAGTTTTCATGCGCCATGCAGATAGGATCTGTCAGCAAAGAGGCAAATTCAAATATAGGACTACAGTCATCTATGGACGTCATAAGCGGTTAGGATCATAACGAACCGAAGATTAAAAGGATAGGAAAACCGTCCCCAACTTTCGCTAGAGGGCCTACGAAACAAGAGCAGCCTCAAAGAGGCTGCTTCTACGAACTGCTTCGATTAGATGATATTGACGTCGGTCGCTTCTGGGCCCTTACGTCCGGGTCCTTCTACGTACTCGACTTTTTGTCCTTCGCGCAACATCTTGACATCGCCATTGACGTTGTTAGCGTGAACAAAGATGTCTTTGCCGCCGTTGTCTGGTGTGATGAAGCCAAAGCCTTTTTGCTCGTTGAAGAACTTGATTGTACCTTTTGATTTGTGATGTGCCACGTTAACATTCCTAATTTTGTGGTTTTTCTGTTTTTTCCTAAGTTTGCATTCGCAAAACCTTACTGGGGGCGAGTGGACTCGAACCACCGAAGACCGAAGTCGGGGGATTTACAGTCCCCTGCAATTGCCGCTATGCGACACCCCCATGGGTGGATAGGAAGAGATAGGTTAACAAAAATTCGCCTTTACTCCAATAGCTTTTTCTGAAATTCATTTTTGTAAAGGGGAATTTTGAGACCTTTGCTGGCGAAAGGACTTGAACCCTCAACCATCCGATTACAAGTCGGGCGCTCTACCAATTGAGCTACGCCAGCATAGAACGGAAACAACATTAACAAATATTCTCTTTGCTCTCAACATTTATACACAAACAACTTCAAGAATCGGTTTCTGCCGGCGTCGGGCAGCCACTGAATTTAGCCCCACCTGCATCGCTCAACTTAGTCAGTTGAGCTGCTTCGGCGCCGGCTACGCCTGGTCCAAATTCAGGGCGCCTCCTTGGCATAATCCCGATCCTTGAAGTCATTTGTGTATACTTCAGAAGGCATCGGTTTTTTGGGAGTCTCTGATAACCGGGCCTGAAACAGAGAGGTCAGATTGGCGGCCTTCCGGATCGGCGCAGAACTTCCCGGATCGACTTTTGTCGCCATAAATCTTCCGCCGAGCATCGTGCTCTCGCAACACTTTTTAAACTTTTTTCCCGAACCACAGGGGCAGGGATCGTTTCGTCCAGTCTTTTTCATAAATGCATTCTGTTCAGTTTTAATGGGTTCTATTGTATCATGGGGAATTCAAAAAGTCTAGGATAATGTGGATATTGGGATACCGGTGGCGCGTCCGCCGTGGACAGCTCTGGGAAAAGAACTTGAGAGCTGCCTGCGGAAGGCCCTCTTCGATTTTTCGATGCTGGACAAAAACGTGGAGAGGGTCGCGATCGCCCTAAGCGGGGGGAAGGATTCTCTCGGGCTCCTCTTCTTGCTCCATGCGATTCGGGGGCGCGGCTTCCCCCTTTTCGAAATCCATGCGATCCATGTGGGCGGCGAATTTTCCTGCGGCGCAGGGATTGAGGAGGGCTTTTTGAGGGCCATTTGCCGCGAGTTGGGGGTGAATTTCATCACCCGCTATTCCACCCAAAAAAGGGAAGAGCTCGAATGCTACCGGTGTTCGCGGGAGCGTAGACGGCTGATTTTCGAAGCGGCCAAAGAAGTGGGCGCCACGACAATCGCCTTTGGCCACCACAGAGACGATAGCGCCCAAACGCTCCTCCTCAACCTCTTCCACAAAGCCGAATTTGCCGCCAACCTGCCCAAAGTGCCCATGCACGATTACGGCATCACGATCATTCGCCCTCTGATTTACATCGACGAAGAGTCGCTCCGCAACTTCGCCAAACACTACGGCTTTGCCCGCATTACCTGTCAGTGCCCTGTCGGTCAAAATTCGAAGCGGAAGGTCGTCGACCAAATTATCCGCGATATTGAGGCGCACTTTCCCCACGTGAGGGGCAACTTGGCCAAGGCAGGTCTCTTATATGGCTCTGACAAGGCTGCTACTCCTTGAAATTATTCTGGATAGGGAGTATTTTAGTTAAAATATGCACCTCTCTTACGCTTTTTTAGAGCTTGCGACCTTTTGCGGGTATTTTGTCATTCTCATTTTGGTCGCTACTCTCTCCTATCGAAAACAAAAGTCTGACACCGATTTCCTCATGGGCAACCGGTCGCTGAACTTCTGGCTGACTGCGCTCTCTGCTCACGCGAGCGACATGAGCAGCTGGCTTTTCCTCGGCTATCCGGCCTTGATCTTTACGACGGGGGTCTTCTCCGCCTGGGCCGCGATTGGACTCACTGTCTTCATGTATCTGAATTGGCAGTTCATCGCCCCCAAAATCCGCACTGCGACCGAACAAGTGGCGAGCCTGACCTTGAGCTCCTATTTCGAAGCGCGCTTTTCCGATACTTCGGGGAGCATCCGCCTTGTGTCTGCTGCCATGTCGATCCTTTTCTTCACCTTCTACATCTCCTCTGGCCTCGTCGGGATGGGCATCCTAGTCGAAACGCTCTTCAACCTGAATTATCTCTTCGGGATATCGATCGGGCTCTTTATCGTGATGGCCTATGTTTTCATGGGAGGATACCGCACCGTCGCCTGGATCGACCTGTTCCAGGGATTTTTTCTCCTCGGCGTGATCGTCTTTGTCCCCACTTATCTGCTGATCACTTTTGGCGGATTTGGCCCCGTTATGGAGGCGGTCAGACTCAAAAAACTTTCCACCTCCCTGTTCCCCGACTTTTCACTCAAGACATTTTGGCAAATCGTCATGACTGCAGCGGGATGGGGGCTCGGCTATTTTGGGCAGCCCCACATCATCACTAAATTCATGGGGATCCGCCGTGTTGAAGAGATGCATAAGGCAAAATATGTGGGCATCAGCTGGCAGGCTATCGCCTTATCAGCAGCTACAGTCGTTGGGCTTTTGGGGGTCTTTGTTTTTCCCAATGGGCTGGCCGACCCCGAGCAGGTCATCCTCAATATCGTCAAGACCACGCTGGCGCCCTTCTTTGCTGGGCTCGTCCTTTGCGCGATCCTGGCTGCGACCACCAACGTGATGGCGGCGCAGATCCTCGTCGTCGCCTCCAACCTGTCCGAGGACTTTTACAAGCGCCTCTTCCGCAGGCACGCCACCGCCCTTGAACTTCTCTGGGTTTCCCGCCTAAGCGTTGTTTTGATCTCGCTCATCGGCTTTGTCATCGCCTATTTCAAGATCTCCACGATCTACCAGCTGGTTCTCTACTCCTGGTCGGGGCTAGGAGCATCCTTTGGACCGCTCCTCCTTCTTTCTCTCTATGTCAAGAGCATCAACAAGTATGGCGCATTCTCCGGCATCCTCGTCGGCGGCCTCACCGCGGCGATCTGGCCCTATTTCGACAGCCTTTATCAGTGGGGCATCCCCTCTCTGGTTCCAGGCTTCACTTTTGGGATCATCGCCATCTACGGCGTCTCTTTCCTCATGCGCAAACGGCTCGCCCTACCTATAGAGCCCTAGCCCTATCGCTTTAATCGAAGGACGGCATCGGTCTGGGCACTTTCGATCAACTCTTTTCCGCCTGCCATTTCATACAGGCGGGCCAGTTCGATAAAGAGCTGTTCGCTCTCGGGTGAGGGCTCTGGCTCTTCCACCGAGTAGGAACGGACAGCGATCATCAGATCGGCGAGTCTGTTAAATCTTTTTTTGAGACGAGGGACAGCCCTCTGCAGTTCTTCTTTTGTTTCGATCGAGCGCAACTCTGCCGCCAGCTTGCGGGTCTCAGCCGCCCCCTCGTAGCGCAAATCGTCAAACGAAGTGCATCCGACGAGGATCACCAAAAAAAGCCCTTTGCACAAATGGGAGGCCATATTCCTTCAGATTAAACCCCATTTTATAGCAGAGAGATCTCTTTTTCTTGAGAAAAATCTGTGGAGCGCATAACATGATTGTTCGTTTCATAAGGGCGTATAGCTCAGTTGGTAGAGCGCCTGTCTTACACACAGGTGGTCATAGGTTCGAGTCCTGTTGCGCCCATTTTATGATACGAGATTCCTTCGCGGGAGTAGTTCAATTGGTTAGAGCGCCGCCCTGTCACGGCGGAAGTTGCGGGTTCGAGCCCCGTCTCCCGCGTAATTTTATGAAGCGAGGAGAAGCACGCATTCCGGGGTCCCCGAAGATGCTTCATCTTTGGGGTGGAAACTGCTTTGCGTGCGTCGGGAGCGAGAATGAAGCGGCCTTTGACGGCCGCGAATCGCCGCCCAGGGTGCACCCCGCAGGGGAGGAGGAAGGACGAGACGTCTCGTCTCGCCGAGAGGGGGGCCCCGTCTCCCGCGTAATTTCATCTGTTTTGTCTGTACAAAAACACTTCTATTGATATTCTCAAAATTATGGCTAACACACCTCTCTCAAAGAAGATCTTGAATCAGGCCTTCCACTACTTCGCGATGGCGGTTGGGGCTTTTTTTGCCGCGTTGGCTATCCGCATCTTCTTGATCCCCAACTCGTTGATCGATGGCGGCGTCATTGGTATCGCGTTGATCTTGGCTAGGCTGTATGGCAGCGCCTACCTCTCCTTTTTCCTAATCATTTTGAACCTCCCATTCATCTATCTAGCCTATAAGTACATTCGCAGATCATTCGTGGTCCACATGTTCGTGGCGATCGTCCTCTTTGCCATATTCCTTTACTTGCTGCAGCAGCTACCGAGCTTTGGCGCAGATCCTCTGGAGGCTATCGTCATCGGCGGCGCGATGCTGGGCGCCGGCGCAGGGTTGATCATTCGGAACGGAGGCTGCACCGACGGGACCGAGATCTTGGCGATTATGATCAACCGGAGCAAGGGATTCACCGTTGGCCAAGTGATCTTTGTTTTTAACATCTTCATCTTTGCCGCCTACGGCTGGATCTTTGACGACTGGCACATTGCGCTGCGCTCCCTGATGACCTACATCGTCGCGTTTAAGATGATGGATATTGTGATCGCGGGCCTCGAGGAGTTGAAATCGGTCCTCATCATGTGCTCTAAGCCCGATAAACTGAGCAAGATCATCACCCATGAATTGGGCCTCGGGCTCACCTTCATCAAGGGCAAGGGGGGCTACTCAGGCGAGGATCGGGACATCTTGTTCATCATCGTGGAGAGGCTCGATTTGGCCGAGCTCAAGGAAATCGTCCTACGCGAAGACCCAAGCGCCTTTATCGCCATCGAAAATCTGCATGAGGTGGCTTACGGCCGCACGGCGAAGATCGCCCTCCGGAGAAAGGCCAGAAGCAGATTCAGCAAAGGGTTTCTGTAAAACCAAGTAGGCTTTGTGGTATCATGTCGGTCCATGCTGCCCAGAGATCCCAACGGTTGTCCTTATCTGCAATTAGCCCCCATGGAGGGGGTGGGAGATGCCTGTTTCCGGAAGGCGATCGCTTCGATCGGCGGATTCGATGAAGCCGTACGCGATTTCCTCCGCGTGCCCGCCAACGCCCACGTCAAGTCGCTATCCAAAGTCTACGACGCCGACGAACTCTCCCCAATCCCCCTCGCCGCCCAGATCATGGGGTCTGACACCGACCTCATGGCCGCTATGGCCCAAGAACTCGTCCAAAGGGGCGCTCCCCGCATCGACATCAACTGCGGCTGCCCCTCCCACACAGTCACAGGCCGAGGCGCTGGATCGAGCCTCCTCAAAGACCCCAATGTTCTGCATGAGGTCGCCAAGTCGGTCGTCAACGCCGTCTCCATCCCGGTCACACTCAAAATGCGATCTGGCTTCTCAGACATTTCCCTCTTCAAGGAAAACCTCCTGGCGGCCCAAGAGAGCGGCGTCCGCTACATCACGCTCCACCCCCGCACCAAAGTCGACGGCTACGGCCCTCCCGCACGGTGGGATCTCATCGCCGAAGCAAAATCGATTCTGAAAATCCCCCTGGTCGGCAACGGCGATATCCTTACCCTCGAAAACGCCCTCGACATCCTCCGCATGACCCGCTGCGACGCCCTCATGATCGGCAGAGGCAGCGTGATCAACCCTTTCCTGTTCCAGCAAATCCGCGCCCACTTTTCCAAGCAACCCTATATCCCCAAATGGGAAGATCTCATGAGATATATCGACATTTATCACGCGGAGATCAACCCAGAGGCGCCCGTCAGATTGCGATCGGGCAAGCTGAAGCAACTCCTCGGCTTCCTCTTCAAAGGCAATGCGCAACTTCTCGCCCTCCGCCAGCAAATTCTAACTGCGGAACACGACGACACGCACTCCTTTTTACAATTCGCCAAAGACCTTCTCCTCCGCCACTGGACATAATAAAAATATTTATTGTTTCGATTTTCCCATCTCCGCTACACTGCTCGCTTATGTTTTGCCGGTACTTGTTTCTCCTTCTCCGCATCCCCCTTTTCTCGGCCGTGTCCAGCGCGGCCGTCGCCCTCGGCGCCACCACCGGCCAAGTGCTCTATCCCATCGATGCTGGCGTTCGGGGAACAGAAGTCGTCAAAGCGTTTGGCTTTTATCCAACGCCCACTTCTGGCTCAACACTTCCCTATTTCGTCATGCAAACTACCATTCCCCATTCGCCCACCTATACCACCTACAGATATCTCTCAAATGGGATTATTCCGTGCGTGCAAAGCCTCACGCAAACTCCCTACAACACACTCCTCATTGTGACCTACCTAATTCCCTCTCTATCTGCGCTGCAAGCGGTCCCCCAATACATCGTGGTCCCCGCAGAGCAAATTTTGACCCTCTCCTATTTTCTCGTCGGCTACGGCCCCACTCCCAACATTCAAACTCCCTTCACTTCTACGACCATTCCTGGAACCACTCCGTTTTTTTCTGTTGACCCCACCCAACGCGCCATCGACATCGTCTCTGCCGTTACCACCTTGATGAAAAAGCCGTTCAAGAACGCAAGCACAAACAGCCAAGTCTATGTACAAACCACTCTAAATGGGCCTTACAATCCCTCCCTTCCCAAGGCAGGTCTTCTCCAAAACATCACCGCCGTTTCCTATAGCGGCAGCCTCATCCAATTTACCTTTCAAACAGGCCCCACATCGCCCTCACAAACTATCCTCGTTGCACCCGAGCAAGTCCAGCAGATCATCTACGTCCGCGTTTACGGAAATCCTAGCGCCTAGTACCTCAACTTAAAAAATTTTTTCAAAAAATTCTTGCGCGAATTCAAAAAAGCTTTTACACCAGGTAATAGAAGATTTGGAAATGGAATATTCCCAATCGGCATGAAAAGAAGGAAAGGAAATATGGCAGCAAAAAAAAGAAAAGCTAAGGTGAAAAAAAAGCCGAGAGCTAAAACAAAAAGAAAATCGGCGCTCATGCAACTCAACTATTCTCTGTCGCCTGAACTGGCAGAGATTGTAGGAGCAAAAAAATCGACCCGTCCGCAGATCGTGAAAAAAGTTTGGGTCTATATCAAGGCAAAAAAATTGCAAGATCCAAAACACAGACGGATGATTTGCCCAGATAAGAAACTCGCCGAAGTATTAGGTAGCAGACCGATTGACATGTTGAAGATGGCGACCGCCCTCAACAAGCACATCAAGAAAGGCTAATCGTTTTTTGCTCTCCACTCAGCTAAGGTCGAGGTGAAAACCTCGGCCTTTTTTTTTGAGTATAGGCCGGGAGAGGTCCCGGCCTGTGTATTAGAGGATTTCTGCGGCGATGGAGGCGAGCTCAGAGCGCTCGGTCCTGTCGAGGAACATGTGGCCGTAGATACGGTGGTTCTTAAACTTATTGACGATGTAGGTAAGACCGTTTGAATCTTGGTCTAGATAGGGATTGTCGATCTGCGTCGCATCGCCAGTGAGAATCACCTTGGTCCCTTTGCCTGCTCGCGAGACGATCGTCTTCACTTCGTGAGGCGTCAGGTTTTGCGCTTCGTCGATAATCATATACATCTTGGGCAGAGATCGGCCCCGGATGTAGGTGACCGCTTCCATTTCGATCTTTTTGCTCTCCATGATAAACTCAAGGGTCGCAGGACCGTTGCCTTCGCCACTCGTCGTCGAGCAAAGAAACTCGAGGTTGTCATAGATAGGCTGCATCCAGTGGTAGAGCTTCTCCTCCTTCGTCCCGGGGAGATATCCGATATCTTTGCCGAGAGGAACGATGGGGCGCGAAACGAGGATCCGCGAATAGGCGTTCTCATCAAACACCTTGCGCATTCCACATGCAAGCGCCATGAGCGTCTTTCCTGTTCCCGCAGGGCCAATCAGCGTCACGAGCTGAATGTCATCGCGGAGAAGTAGGTCGATGGCGCACCGCTGCTCAATATTGAGCGGCTGAATGCCCCAGATATCTTTGGAAATTTGGAGAAGCGGCTCTAATTTCTTGCTCTTCTCATTGAATTTGCACACGGCAGACGACTTCTCAGGCGACGAGAGAAGCGCATACTCGTTCGGTCTAAATCCCCCTTCTGTGATGGGGAGCGTTCCATCTTTATAGAAGAGATCGATGTCCCGTTTTTGCACTTCGATCTTCCGGAGTCCTTTGTAGATCCCTTCATAAGACGCTTTGAGATTTTCGTAGTCCTCCGACTCCAGATCCATCGCCTCTGCTTTTACGCGAGTGACAAAATCTTTCGAGACGATGACGACCGCCTCCCCTTTCTCTTTCAGGAGAAAAGCCGAGAGGAGAAATCGATTGCTGTTCCGGTCCAGCGGCAAGGGAAATCCCTCTACGCGCTCCGGTTTCACATTGAGGAGAATGCGCACCTTGGGCCCTTCCGGGATCACAACACCCACGTGAAGATCGCCAATCTTTTCTGCCTTCAGGGAATCAATATACCGAATGACCTCGCGAGAATTCTTCCCCGCCTCATCTGAATGGCGCTTTAAACTATCCAATTCTTCCAGAACAGCCAGAGGAATCACTACATCGTTATCCTTGAATTTCTGAATCGCTGTCGGGTCATGGATCAGAACATTTGTATCGATCACAAAAGTTTTTCGGGACACTTTCTTTTCCTCGGAGACTTTAGGTTCATTACTTCGGTTTGGCCGTTGAGCCAGTATCATCAGACACCTCTATTAATATTCCAGTTGTTTTTATCAGTTCTTAGGACTCTGCCTCCCTCCTTGTCTCCAAAATTCCACCTTATAGGACTTCTCCACCACGAAAGCAAGAAAATTCTTTTAAGTTATTCATTATTAACTAGATAAGACGCATACAAGCAGACTGACTTTTTGAGTGCTAAATTCGCTTGACTGCAAGAGACCAACTCTCGTATAATAAAAGATATACAAGGGGCATTCCTATGAAAATCACCTCTACGATCCTAAGCATACCTCCTTACATATCAACTACTTGGGGGAACATCTCCTCCCTTCACGTGAAAGAAGAGCGGGGCGCCTACACCTTGATCGTCATCCTTAAAAACCGGGTTCAGATCGAAGTCCCGGGCCTAGACAAGCAGGGCGTAGACACGGTGTTTGAGGCTCACGCCCACTATGCGGAGGAGTCTGCCCCTCATAAGCCCACAAATCCAATCGATGGGCCGTTTAGCTTTAGTCTTCCTCTTAGAGCGGATGGCCCTATCGACACACTAGGCGCTGGGATGCAGCACAATCCCGAGCAAGCTGGTCTCCCCCCTATTCCTCCCGACGTCTTGAAGAAGCTCACCCTGATTGCCCGCGCTTTTGGCCTCGAAGACGCTTCAGCCCTCCCCAAAGCAGAGCCCCACTGCAACTGCGTCTACTGTCAGGTCGCTCGAGCGCTGCAAGATCAGGATGGCGAACCGGTCGAAGAGGTGACAGAGCAAGATCTCACTTTCCGCGATTGGGAGATTAAAAAGACAGGCGACCATCTCTATATTGTGACCAATCCGCTCGATGCAAACGAGCACTATACGGTCTTTCTCGGAACGCCGATCGGATGCACGTGTGGGTCGCAAAATTGCGAGCATATCCGCACTGTTCTCAACTCGTAATCAGAAAAATCTTGGTGATAAAGAGCTGAACGCATACTATTTTTCTTAAGTAGTATTTGGAGTTGCTTTTATGTTTTTGCGATCAGCTTGTCTCATGCTTTCCCTCGTCACCTTCGCCTTCGCCGCCCCTGCAGCGCCGCCTGCTACAGCGAAGCCCGCACAGGCAAAAAAAGAGGAAAAATTCAAGCCGTACACTGGCAAGTTGCTCGCGAATAAGGTGAGGATCCGGGCCAAGGCAGATCTCGACAGCCCCATCGTCCGCCAGATGAACAAAAACGACCTGCTTCTCGTCGTCGGCGAGGAGGGAGATTTCCTCATGGTAGAGCCGCTCAAAGATACAAAAGCCTATGTCTTCCGCAGCTATGTGCTCGACAATGTCGTTGAGGCGAACCGCGTGAATGTGCGCCTGGAACCACATGGCGACGCCCCCATTATCGGCCAGCTCCAAGCAGGTGATAAAGTACAGGGGACCGTCTGTGCGATGAACCACAAATGGCTCGAAATCGCCCCTCCCAAGGGAACTTTCTTTTACGTCTCACGCGAATTTGTCGGTCAAGCAGGTGGACCTGAACACCTCGCCAACATGGAGAAGAGGAAAGCACAAGTTGAAGAGCTCCTCACCTCTGCCTATTTGAACGCAGACGCCGAGTGCAAAAAATCGTATGAGGAGATGGCGCCGCAACAAGCGATCGAGCAATTCCAAACGATCTTGCGCAATTTCGCCGACTTCCCAGAAGCGGTTTCCCATGCCAAAGAGGGCCTCGCTCTCTTGAAAGAGACCTTCCTCAACAAGAAGATCTCCTTCCTTGAAGCCACCGCGGAACTCTCTCCCACAGCCAAGCAAGAACTCATCGCTAAACACAAGTCGGAGAGCGCAGAATTATTCCCCAATGAGCCAGCCAAGTTGGACCCCTCTCTTTGGAGCAAACGGGCGCCCAAGGGCGAAGATCTCTCCTTCTGGAGCACATTGGAAGAGTCGCTCTATCTCAGCTGGACTGCCTTCCATGCGGGGAAGACATTTGACGACTACTATTGCGAGCAGAAAGCCAGCGCCTCTGTTCTTACAGGTACGATCGAGCGCTATACCTTCGACGTGAGAAATAAGCCCGGTGATTTTATCCTGCGCGGTGCGGAAGAGGCCCCCCTTGCCTACCTTTATAGTACGCAAGTCGATTTAGAGAAGTATGCGGGCAAATCGGTGACGCTGTTGGTCTCTCCGCGACCCAACAACCACTTTGCCTTCCCGGCCTACTTCGTCTTCAGCGTAGAATAGGAAGACCTGTGCTACGCATCAGCGGCACCAGGCCCTATTCAACACAAAGACACAGAGATCACAGAGAAAAAATAGATAGTTCTCCTTTGTGTCTTTGCGCCTTTGTGTTGAATAGAGGGCGGTACCCTCATCGGATAGCACCGGTTTGCCAGCCCCCATAATCCCTCTCTGTTGAATGAATGAGGTGCCCGTGTGGAATTAAGAGATTGGGCGATTCGGATCCTCTCAGCCGATACGCTGGAAGAAAAATTATTGTGCCCTCCCCTCCTCACTGACGATCATCCAGGCGAGCCTCTCCTCTTCAACGAGCCCGTGAGGCCCGTAGGCATGGGCTTCAATAAGCGGACGCGCGAACAAAAACTCCCCCACTTCCAAAACCACGGCAAAGAGGAAAATCGGGCCGTTTGCCTCCACCGCTTCGCCGGCCATGAACTGCTCGCCGTCGAAATCATGGCCCACGCCCTCACCGCCTTCCCCAACGCTCCCAAAGCCTTCCGGAAGGGCGTCGCCCACACATTAAAAGAGGAGCAAGGCCACGTAAAACTCTACATGTCTCGCATGGCCGAAATGGGACTCCACTTTGGAGATCTCCCCCTTTATAAGCACTTTTGGAACCATGTCCCCTACCTCACTTCTCCGATCCGCTACGTGAGCGTGATGAGCCTTACCTTCGAGGCGGCCAACCTCGATTTCGCCCCCTTGTACGGCAAGTCGTTTTCCCATTTCGGCGACGAACAGAGCGCCGCCTTGATGGCGCAAATCCTCAAAGATGAGATCAACCACGTTTCGTTTGGATACCGGTGGCTCAATCGTTTGAAGGGAGAGGAGAGCTCGTGGGACAGTTGGGTCGCCTCACTCCACTCCAAACTCAGCCCCAAAAGGGCAAAAGGGTTCACTGTGATGGAAGAACATCGGCGCCAGGCAGGTATACCCGATGAATGGATTGAAAAAATCAAAGAGGCATAGTAGAATGCTCCGCTTTTTAAACCGGAGTGATTTTATGGCCGCCATATATGACAACCCCCTCTACCAACCCCAAAATAGCGCAGATTTGATCAAGCGAAGAGAGCTCTTAAAAAGAGAGACCCTTCTCGACAGGACGCAGATAGAAGCCCTTGCAACGCTTCAGTTCCAAATTAGGGTTCTTCGATGCTTAGAGCAACTCCGACAGGACGCGCTGTCTTGTCGAGTGTCTCCACTTCAGGCAACTCCTTCATCATCGAGCCGCTCTCCTTTAGTTTCCTTGCGCTGACGAGAACGCGCGACTCAAGCGAGGCGACACTCTGGTTATAGGCATCGACTGCGGTATTGAGCGATTTGCCCACTTTATTCCAATGCTCGCACAGAGTGCAGGCGCGCTCATAGAGCTCCTGTCCAAGGCGGGCGATTTCCCGGGCGCTTTTAGAGAGATTTTCTTGCTTCCAACCGTGCGCCACGGCGCGCAAAATCGCAATCAGAGTCGTGGGCGTCGCAACGATGATGTTCTGATCGGCGCCCACTTCGATGAGCGTCGGATCGGCTTGTAGAGCCGCGCTAAAAAAGGCCTCGGCGGGCAAAAAGAGGATCACAAACTCAGGCGCCGGATCGAGCTGCTTCCAATATTCTTTGGCCGAGAGGTCTTTCATATGCTTGCGCACGGCGAGCGCGTGTTCTTGCAACTTTTTCTTCCGGAGCGTCTCATCTCCCGCATCGCTCGCGTCGAGGTAGGCGGCAAGCGGAGTCTTGGCGTCGATGGCGATCAGCTTCTGCCCAGGCAGCCGGATGATCACGTCTGGACGGAGGAGGCGCCCATCGCTCTCAAAGCTCTTCTGCTCGTAAAAATCACAGTGGTTGATTAGGCCCGCGAGCTCCACCACTCGGCGAAGGTGCACTTCGCCCCAAGAACCTCGCGTCTGCGAAGAGCGGAGCGACTGGACCAAGCGCGTGGTCTCAAGCCGCAACTCCTTCTCCGACAGGACTAAACCATCGATCTGCTTCGAGAGGGCTGCGTAGGCGCCTTCGCGCCTTTTTTCCAATTCCCTCTGGTGTTCGTCGAGCAACTTGATCGACTCTCTAAAGGGCTGCAAAGTGGCATCAGCTAGGCTGATAAACTGCCGCCCACTTTTCTCCATCACGTCGAAGGAGAGCGCCTTAAAGGAGTCTTGCATCTGTTTCTGCGTCATCTCGATCCGCTTTTGCATCCAAAGCCAAAGGCCCACAAATCCGCCAGCTAAGACCAGAAACGAGAGGAGAAGAAGTGAATTATCCATTGTCAAAATCATCGGGTTCGGGCTCAAAATCCTCGAGCGTTTTTGATTTTTTCCCCGCGATCAACCGGATGAAGGATAAAATCAGGGCGAGAATGACGTAACTCCAGGCGACAAGGGCCAATATTTCTGCAAAGAAATAGAGGATGCCGTAAAGGACGAAAACGGCTACCACCACCGTTAAAAATGCCAGGTGGAAAGAGGGGATCCGCAAATGGAGCACTTTCAAACTGGGAAACTTCAATCTGCACACCATTAAGTAGCCCAAGACGATCATCGCCGAAACCAAAATGATCGACCGGTTGGCGTTGGAAAGCTCGATCCACTGCCGCACTACCGGCGACAGGAAAAATAGATTGAGCGAGATGGCAGCCGCCGCTGCTGCGGGAATAGGCAACCCCGTAAAATTCTTCTTCTGCGCCGCCTGCAATTCGATATTTCCCTTCGCCTCGGCGGTTTTTACATTGAACCGGACCAATCTCAGAACGCCGCATAGCGAGTAGACCATCGCTCCTGTCGCGCCAAAAAAGGAGAGGAGGCTCCCCTGCTCTAGCGAGAGTGTTTTCAACATCAACACGGAGGGAGCCACTCCGAAAGAGACGGCGTCGGCCAATGTATCGAAAACAAAGCCAAACTCACTCTCAGCGTGAATCGCCCGTGCGAGCGCCCCATCGATGAAATCGGCCAGTGCCGCAACCATGAGCAAGATCGCCGACGTCCTAACCACCTCATAATCACCGCTCCCCGGCTCGATCATATTGATCTTAAAGATCACAAACAATCCGCAAGCAAGACCAAAGGCCGTGATGATATTGGGTACGAGATACACGCGTTTCATATACCTAAACTATCACACCCTACTTAAAAACTCCTATTTTTTTGGTTTCATGTCGTTCATTTTGAGGCGACGATTTTTTTCTGGACACGAAAACGCCAACTACAATATATAGTGTGTTGAAGGTGCAGTGGTCTACCAGATCTGGTAGTCACAGCCAAAAAAGAATAAAAAACAGAGAGACCCTAAAAAGGGTTTTTTTCATTTAAAACCAAAGATAGTTAGAGGCGATTATGAAAAAACAAACTAGCCACGATACTACGGCATCATTTTTGGAAGAGACTCCCGCCAAAACATCTGGCAGCGGATCGAAGAAAAACGTGGCACCCAAAGAGGCGCAGTATACGGTTGTGAAGCGGAATGGAATGTTAGTTCCCTTCCACAGAGAGAGGATCTTACGCGCCATAGAAGCTGCCTTCCGCGATACAAAACGGGCAGAGGGAGCCGATGCCGATCTGCAACAGACGATCAATCAGATGACCGACTCAGTCGTGAAGCAGGTGTTGCATCTCGCCTCGAAGGGCGCCTGTCTCACTGTAGAAGGGATCCAAGACGTTGTGGAAGTAACGCTTATGAAAAACGGTCACCACGATGTCGCCCGCGACTACATCATTTATCGCGACAGCCGCAAGATCAAGCGGGATGGTTCGCCTCAGAACCTCAAGATCTACCGCAGAGACAAGACGACTCCAGCCCGTTTCAATCCGATGAAGATCGCCTCCTCCATCGAACGGGCTTTCCGAAGAGCGCGCAAGATCGAAGACCAGACAACCGACGAAGCGGTCTCTGCTGTCAACCTCCTCACCCAAAAAATCGTGGGAGAGATGACCGAGCTCGCTGCCAAAGGAGATCTCCTCTATATCGATATGATCGAAGACCGCATTGAGCGGGAACTCATGAGCGAGAAGTACTTCGATGTCGCCAAGCACTATATTCTCTACCGCGATGTGAAGGCGAAGGCCCATGAATCGACCCAATCAGCTGTCGATGAGAATGCCCCTGTCCGCCAATTTGAGATCGCGATGAACGACAACGGCAAAATGATCATTACAGAGACCATGCTCCGCAGCAAACTCGCCTATGCCTGTCGCGGCCTAGAAAATCTCGTTTCTGTCGATGAGCTCCTAGAAACGGCCATCACACAATACTATGTGGGGATGAAGGAACAAGAGGTCGACCTCGCCAACATCTTTGCGGCCAAGTCAAAAATCGAAAAGGAGCCCGCCTATTCGCAAGTCGCCTCGCGCCTTCTCCTCGACGTGACCTACAGAGAGACTACGGGCCTACCCGCCTCCGACTCTACGCTTCCCAAGGCGCACCGCCAATACTTTAAAAAATACATCAAAGATGCCATCGCCCTCGAGCGTGTCTCCCCAAAACTCCTCGACTTTGATCTCGATGAGCTCACATTGGCGATGGACCTGAAACGGGATGACCTTTTTGGCTATCTCGGCCTTCAGACACTCTACGATCGCTACTTCATCCACAACGAGCAAAGAAGACTCGAGACGCCCCAAATTTTCTGGATGCGCGTCGCGATGGGTCTTGCGCTGAACGAAGGGGACCAAAAAAACAAGCGGGCCATTGAGTTTTACAACGTGCTCTCTGAGTTCTACTTTACCTCCGGAACGCCGACTCTCTTCAATTCAGGCACACCCCACTCCCAACTCAGCTCCTGCTATCTCTCCACCGTAATGGACGACCTCCATCACATCTTCAAAGTGGTTGCAGACGATGCACAGCTCTCCAAATGGGCCGGCGGCATCGGCAACGACTGGACGAACGTCCGCGCCACCGGCGCCCGCATCAAAGGGACAAATGGCACCTCTCAAGGCGTTATCCCCTTCCTCAAAGTCGCCAATGATACGGCAGTAGCGGTCAATCAAGGGGGCAAGAGAAAAGGAGCGATGTGCGCTTATCTGGAGACGTGGCACCTCGATATCGAGGACTTCTTGGAGCTGAGAAAAAATACCGGCGATGAGCGGAGAAGGACCCATGACATGAACACCGCCAACTGGATCCCCGACCTGTTTATGAAACGGGTGCGCGAGGGAGGCATGTGGACGCTGTTTAGCCCAAGCGATGTACCCGATCTGCACGACCTCTACGGCAGCGCTTTTGAAAAACGGTACTGCGAATATGAACAGAAAGTAGAGGACGGCAAACTCAAGCTCTTTAAGAAAATCGAGGCGCTGCAGCTGTGGCGCAAGATGTTGAGCATGCTCTTCGAAACGGGACATCCTTGGATCACATTCAAAGATCCTTCGAATATCCGATCGCCGCAAGATCACGTGGGCGTTGTCCATTCGTCCAATCTGTGTACCGAAATCTTGCTCAACACTTCGGCCGAAGAGACCGCCGTTTGCAACTTGGGTTCCATCAACTTGGCCAAACACGTGACCGAAAAGGGTCTCGATGAGAAACAGCTCGCCTCTACGATCAAGACGGCCATCCGAATGCTCGACAACGTGATTGACATCAACTTCTATCCTACTGCGGAGGCAAGGAACTCCAACCTGCGCCACCGCCCAGTGGGAATGGGGTTCATGGGATTCCAAGACGCGCTTTATATCCAGAATATCAGCTTTGCCAGCCACAAAGCGGTCGAATTCTCCGATCGGAGCATGGAGATGATCTCCTACTATGCGATCCTCGCATCGGCAGAACTCGCACAGGAGAGAGGGGCCTATCCCACCTACAAGGGCTCTAAATGGGATCGGGGCTATTTGCCCATCGACACGATCGAGCTTCTGGAAAAAGAGCGGGGCGTCAAGGTCGATGTAGATCGAGGAGGCGCTATGAATTGGGCCCCCGTGCGCGCCGCTGTGAAAAAATATGGCATGCGCAACTCCAACACCATGGCCATCGCCCCCACTGCGACGATCGCGAATATCACCGGCGTTATCCCTTGTAACGAGCCGGTCTATAAACACCTGTTCGTGAAGTCGAATCTCTCTGGCGAATTCACCGTCGTCAATCCATTCCTCGTCGAAAAACTGAAGGCCAACAACCTTTGGGACGACGAGATGATCGACGACCTGAAGTACTTCGACGGCTCCATCCATGAAATCGAGCGAATCCCATCGGAAATGAGGAATCTCTTCCTAACGGCCTTTGAGATCGAACCCGAGTGGATCATCGAGTGCGCGGCTAGACGCCAAAAATGGATCGACATGGGCCAATCGCTCAACCTCTATCTCGCCGAACCGAGTGGGAAAAAACTCCACCAGATGTACATGCTCGGCTGGGAAAAAGGGTTAAAGACGCAGTATTATCTGCGCACGCTTGCTGCAACGCAGATCGAGAAATCGTCGATTGACGTCAACAAACGGGGACTGCAACCGCGCTGGATGAAAAACAAATCGGCCTCCAGCAATATCGCGGTCGAAAGAACAGAAGAGAAACCAAAAGCCTGCAATTTAGGCGAAGCTTGCGAAAGCTGTCAATAAAACGAGGGTAAAATGAGTAAAACAAAAGAACTAGCTACTGAAAAACGGGTCAATGTCGCCGAAAAGCGGCTCATCAACTGCGTCACCGTCGACGTCAACCAGCTCATGCCGTTGAAGTACAAATGGGCATGGGAACACTACCTCAATGGCTGCGCCAACCACTGGATGCCCAGCGAAGTGCCGATGGGCAAGGACATCGAGCTTTGGAAATCGAAGGCATTGAGCGCCGATGAAAGGCATGTGATCATGCGCAACCTCGGCTTTTTTTCCACGGCGGAGAGTTTGGTGGGGAATAACATCGTCCTCGCCATTTTCCGCCATGTGACGAACCCCGAAGCAAGACAATATTTGCTCCGGCAGGCATTCGAGGAGGCGATCCATACGCACGCCTTCCTATACATCGTCGAATCGCTCACTCTCGATCACGGTGAAATATTCAACATGTACAACGAGGTGAACTCGATCCACAACAAAGATAAGTTCGAGATGAAGCTCACGCAGGAAGTGCTCGACCCCCACTTTTCTACGGCCACCCACGAAGGGGCGCAGAAGTTTCTCGAAAACTTAATCGGCTACTACATCATCATGGAAGGCATCTTCTTCTATAGCGGCTTTGCGATGATCCTCTCCTTCTTGAGACAAAACAAGATGGTGGGAGTGGGCGAGCAGTTCCAATATATTCTCAGAGATGAGACCGTCCACCTCAACTTCGGGATCGACCTCATCAATGGAATTAAAGAGGAGAATCCTCAACTCTGGTCGCCCACCTTCCAAGCGATGGTCATCGACAAGATCAAGCAAGCGGTCGAACTCGAGATCAAATATGCGGAGGACTGTCTTCCACGCGGTATCCTAGGACTGACGGCACCGATGTTCCGCGACTACGTACAACACGTGGCGGACCGCCGTTTGGAGAGGATTGGACTCAAGACGATTTACAAATCGAAAAACCCTTTCCCCTGGATGAGCGAGACGATCGACCTCGGGAAGGAGAAGAACTTCTTTGAGACGCGAGTCACCGAGTATCAGTCGGCCTCCAATCTCACCTGGAGCTAAAAAAAGGAGGGGTCTCCCCCTCCTTTCCCTACTAGATCTTTGGCTTGCCGCCACCACAGGGACAGCCCTTGTGTTCGTTGCGCAGAGAGCCAACATCTCCAGCTACATCAGCAGCGTCACCGCCCTCATCAACCGCTGTAACTTCAGGGGTTTCAGTAGGTTCTGCCTCTTGAGCAAAGCCCATACTAGCCAAGCAACAGATGAACATCAGGCCTAAAAAACGCATAGGAACCTCCAGTTTGTTTGTTTATGCGAGTTGAGAGAATACTAAGGAAAAATTTCTTTCAAGTACACTAAAAATTAGCCGTTTTCGCGTCGAGCAAAATAGACTTCCCCATTGGCGAAATCGATCAGCACTTGGTGATTTAAGAAAAATTCCATGCCTAAGATTGCCTCTATCTTAAAGGGCAGCTGTACGGAGAGGCAGCGGAAAACTGCGGTCCCTAAGTTCTTTCCCCCAATGTGAAAGGATTTTATTTCTGAAAAATTTTCCCGATTTTGAAGCATCTCTTCCATCGATTTCTCACTTGGAAGAGGGGTATTTAGGATATTCACTGTACATCCCGTGTCCAGAAGACATCTTAAGGGGCCATTGGCTGTATCTGCGTCGATCTCTAAAAGACCATTGTCGAGGAGGATGGGAGTCTTGGAGAAGGTTGCTAGATCGTATCCTTGTTTCTGAAATGTCTCGATGCTGTCGCAAACAGCGATCTTTGCATTTCCCAAATCGAGAAAAAGTTTGGTTTTTTTGAATAATCTCCATCCCAATCTTCCATGTTCTAGACTAAGCGCTTCTGTTTCATTAGTGATAATCCGTGAAGTGGTTAAAAATTCAGGATCTTCCTCATATAAATAGAGAGGGTGAATTGAGATTTTATTGATTTTTATTTCGGGAATTTCGAAGACATTGCTCGCATATTTTTTCCCATCCCATCCGCACGAGGACGCAGTGCCAATAAAAGTCTTACCAGCGATCTTCGTTAACAGATTGTTTGTTAGGGCGACGTGACTGTAATAACCCAAATCAAGTTCAGCTGGAAATTTTTTGCCTTCAATTTCCACAGTTAAATAGGGCAGACCAGATGACATGAATTCAATCGGAGCTGACATATAATATCGATTGTCGATAATCGACTTTTTCTCTTGAGCGGTCCAGAAATAAAAACAAACTATGACCACCAAAGGGAAAAATGCCAGCCCCAGTTTTTTCATTTTTCTCCTTGATCTCCTACGTCACGACCACCGGAAAATGACACGTCTACAGTTTTGTCATCATTGACCTTAACACTTACGCCACCGTGATTTCCATCGTTATCATGAGCTTCCGCGCTAATTCCTACGGTAATGGTAGCCTGCTCACCACCAAAATGGATATCAATCTTACCCTCAACCTTTCCTCCTGCATCCATTGGTTTGAATTTTCCCAACCTGTCTCCGAAGATATCGGCAGTTTTGTCCTCAACCATAGCTCGATTGTTATTGAGAACTACTGTTTTTGCAAAGCGCAAAGTACCGCTATTGACCTCCGAAAAGAGTGCTTGGCAGAAAGTGTCATTCATTTCTCCAGTTTGAGAAATGGGTAAGCCATCATGCCAATCGTATCCATCGCATGTATCTAGAGTAACTAACATAAATACCTCCAAGTTGACGTTAACGAGAGACCAGAGGATTGTAAATATTTCCTTTATAATGGCAAGATTTATTTTTAACCTGCGAGCCTGGAGCGGTATTTGCGCAGAGAGTTTAGCTGGAAATTCCGCATTTTGATAAATTTGTAACTAACTAATTACAAGCATCATATGTACGATTTCTTGATTTTTAAGACCAAATAATCTAGAATAGAGGAGTAAAGGGTGCTGTATGGCATTTAAGCCCATGGATGAGGGTGTATACCTAAAATGCTTAAAGATTGTTGGATGGAGCCTCGCCAAGGGGAGTGTGGACTACAAACTCTACAATGAAGTGGGAGAGTTTCTGTGTGCAATTAAAATCGCTCATGGGAAGCATACCAAGAAAGAGGTGGTAGCCTTTAGCATACAAAAGACAGAAAGAGAATTTAAAAAGAGAGGGTGGCGATGGCCTCCGCAAAAGAAATTAAAAAACATCTAAATGTTGCTCTGAAGGAAATTGGGCAAATCAAGCCATGGTTCAATAAGAGCTTCAAGGTTTGGATATTTAGCCATAAAAACTATCCAGATGTTGAATATGCGGGAGACTCCCCTGAAGAAGTGATTAAGAATTACCCTCTATATCTTCGCGACTTTATTGAAGAGCGGCTCAACAACAACCTAGCCCCACATATCGAAAAAGCTACTAAGGGACATGGAGGGAGACGCAAAGGCGCCGGACGCCCGAAGGGCACCAAAAAAGAGTTAAAGAAGCGTGTCTATATCCCGCTAGATGTAGCCGAATGGCTCACCGACACACCTATGCCACAAGTGCGGGAAATGATCGCCAAAAGCAAGCATTAGCAGAAAGATCTGTAGCTTAACGCTATATGATTTAAATATTGCAAATATTTAAATTATAATATAATTAGGCTGAACAACAGAATTGAATCCATGCAACAATTTCCGAAGAAAGAAGGTGCCCCTGATTTTTCGAATCCGGCGGCCCAGCAGGCATTTGTGCAGGACACTCAGACGAGCAAGTCTCTCTTACAGAAGGAACTAGACACAAATCACGCGGAGCAGAACCTACTGAATCGCCGGATTCAGCTCATGAAGTCCCTCATCAACGATCTCCCCTCATCGGACCCGCAGTACACCACGCTTCTGACGCAAGTGCAGATGGATCAGGTCGAGCTCGACGAGCTCAAAGTCCGCGCCACACTTCTCTCCCAAACACTAAGCGCATAACGCAAAACCGGGGAGATGTCTCCAGAGGCCCTGGCTATTAACCACAAGCTATTTATGCAAGACAAAGGAACAGGATGACGGCTCGCGCTGCGAGCCTCTAGGATATCCACTCGCGTTGCGAGTGGAAAGGATACGCCTGCCTGATAGCAGGCTTACAAGATGCGGGGAGGCCCCGCACCCCAAGGAGACGCGAAGCGCGGGGGAGCGAGTCGTTATCCTGTCCCCCAGTTTTAGCAGGAAGAGAGTCAGGTTTTTGCCTCTGCTGCGGTTTTGCATTTTGCGTTTTACGTTTGAATCTGATACTTTGACCGCATGCCCATTGAAGATACGAAAAGCCTCGAAGACATGATCGCCCGCCGCAGAGACCCGAAAAAGGAACTCGCCGACGAACGGTTGGAGCTCGTCAAACTCCTCGCCCAACTCCCCCCCACCCACAAAGACGTCCAAGCACTCAAAGAAAAAATCTCCAAAAATCACGACGAACTCATGGAAATCCTCAAAAACGAAGAATCCCTCAGCCGTGAATTCGGAAAAAAGCGCTTCTAAATCATTGTCATTTAATTATATTCGATTCTTTTTAACTGATTAATAACGATTTTATTATAATTAGGTATAGATCCGTGAGGAGGTTCTATGGCCGTTCGAAGAAGAAAGGTCCCCAAAGTGGGCAAAAAGGGCGCTGCAAAAGCTGCCAACAAGAAGGCGCTGTGGCAAGCCTACCGACATCTGCAGAAACGGGCCGATACCGCGTGGAAAAAGTTCCGCTCCGACGTGAAGCGGAACGCCAGGTCGAGCGTCCTCGTCAAAGACCACAACCACCTGCTCCTCCTGCTCGGCGAATGCAACTACATGGCCCGCGAATGCGCGCGCCTCAACGGCCAAAAAACGAAAAAACGGCGTTAATAAATAGAGTATTTTGCTATCCTTGAGAAATGCTCTCCCCATTAGACGCCGTTGGCCAGGCTCATAAAGGCTTCGTAATCACTAAGTACTTGCCGCTCACTGAGCTGAAAAGTGCTTTGATCGAACTGGTCCATGAAGAGACGGGCGCGCGAGTCACCCACATCGCCAACAACGATCCCGAAAACCTCTTCTGCCTCTCCTTCCAAACTCTCCCCGATAGCTCCAATGGCGTTGCCCATATCCTCGAGCACACCGTTCTCTGCGGATCGGGCAAATTTCCCATCAAGGATCCGTTTTTTGCCATGACACGCCGCAGTCTCAACACCTACATGAACGCGTTGACGGGGCAAGATTTCACCTGCTACCCTGCGAGCTCCCAGGTCGAAAAGGACTTCTACAATCTCCTCGATGTCTACCTCGATGCCGTTTTTCACCCTGAACTGAAACACGTGAGCTTCTTGCAGGAGGGGCACCGCCTCGAATTCGTCGATCCCAAAAACCCGAAGGGACCGCTCCAATTCCAGGGCGTCGTCTACAACGAGATGAAGGGGGCCATGAGTTCGATCGAGTCGCGCCTCTGGGAAGCGCTCTCCAAGCACCTGACCCCCGATCTGCCCTATGCGCACAACTCGGGCGGCGATCCGAAAGAGATCCCCAACCTCACCTATGAGGAACTGATCGCATTCCACCGCGATTTCTACCACCCCTCGAGATGCCTCTTCTTCTTCTACGGCAACCTACCTCTCGAGAAGCACCTCGACAAAGTGGCCGCAGCACTCAAGGGCGTGAAAAAGATCCCTCCCTTGGCGCCTCTCCCGCTTCAGAAGCGCTATACCGCTCCCGTAAAGGTGTCGGACCGCTTCCCAATCAGTGAAAGCGAATCGCTCGAAAAGAAAGATCAGGTCATTTTCGCATGGCTTACGACCTCCATTTCCAATCAGGAGGAGATCCTCGCCTTAAATCTACTCGAGAGCATCCTCACCGATACCGATGCATCGCCGCTGACCCTCGCTCTTCTCAAATCGGGCCTCTGCACACAGGTCGATTCCTCCCTCGATGTGGAGATGAGCGAAATCCCATGGACGATTGTCTGCAATGGTTGCGACGCAAAAGATGCCGATCGGATCCAGAAAATCCTCTTCAAAACACTGAGCGATTTCACTGCGACAAAAGAGCAACTGGAAGCCTCGCTCCATCAACTCGAGTTTCAACGCACCGAGATCGGCGCTGAAGGGGTCCCTTTTGGTCTTACGCTCTTCATGCGGGCAGCCCTCATCAAACAACACGGCAGCGAACCCGAAAACGCCCTTCTGATCCACACCCTCTTTGCCGATCTACGCGCCCGCCTGGAAGATCCCCATTACCTTTCCAATCTCCTCCGTAAGTATTTGATCGACAACACCCACTTCGTCCGCCTCATCCTCAAACCCGATCCCAAACTGGAAAAAGAGGAGCAGGAGAACGAACAAAAACGGCTCGCAGCCATCCGCTCCCGCCTCACTGAAAAGCAGGAAAAAGAGATCGTAGCCCAATCGGCCAAACTAGCGGCCTATCAAGAGGAGATTGAGAACCAATCGCTCGATTGCTTACCCGCAGTCACACTCAAAGATGTACCGCCCCACGCGCGCGACTTCCCTCTCATAAACCGTGGAGCCGTCCTCCACCACAGCTGCTTTACCAACCAGATCCTCTACACCGATCTCGTCTTTGAACTACCCGACCTCAAGGTGGAGGAGCTCCCCCTCCTCTCCCTCTTTGCCAAACTCCTCCCAGAGCTCGGTTGTGGCGGGCGCACCTATGCCCAAACCCTCGAATACCAGCAGCTCTATATCGGCGGCTTCGATGCCTCCATTGCCCTCCACGTGACGCAAGACAATCCCGACGTATGCCACCCCGCCTTTTCGCTTCGCGGCAAAGCGCTCTATCGCAATAGTTCCAAGCTCTTCGACCTCTTCGCCGACTTTGTCACTAGCGTCGACCTCTCCGACAAGGAGCGCATTCAGGAGTGGCTCTCGCAACACGCCACCGAAATGCAAAATCGCCTCACCAAGAGCGCCATGAACTACGCCATTCAAACATCGCTCTCGGGCCTTTCGGTCCCCTCCTATGTTTTCGATCAGTGGCATGGCGTCCCCTACTACCGCTCCGTCCTCAAGTGGGCTAAAAAATGTGACGACCGCTTCCTCGACGCCCTGAAAAAAATGGCTGACCGCGTTCTCGGCGTTCAAAATCCCCACCTGGTCCTCACCTGCGATGAAGACCACTTCACCAAGATCGAGCAAGACCTCCTCAAACGCCTTCCCAACAAGCCCTACACGCCCTGGAAAGGCACCTACCCGCTCCCCAAGATCGAACCGCAAGCGCGCCTCATCGCCGCCCCCGTCGCCTTCACGGCGCTCGGCATGCGCACCGTCTCCTACCACGACCCCGAATCGCCCTACCTTCTCATCTCTACCGAACTGATGGAGAACCTCATTCTCCACAAAGAGATCCGCGAGAAAGGGGGCGCCTACGGCGGGGGCGCTACCTACACGCCCGGCACGGGAAATTTCCACTTTTATGCCTACCGAGACCCCCACCTTGTCAGCACCATTGCCGCCTTCCAAAAAGCGCTCCAAAAGATCGCAGCTAAAGGTTTCAACGAGCGGGAACTCGAAGAGGCCAAGCTCGGGGTCCTTCAGAACCTCGATGCCCCCGTGGCTCCTGGGAACCGCGCCATGATCGCCTACTCTTGGATGCGCGCCGGCAGAACCTTTGCCATCCGCGAAAAGTTCCGCAGAGACGTCCTCTCGGCGACATCCCAGAACATCGCCGATGCCGTCGCCAAGTGCCTCCTCGATAAACAGGGCACGCTCGTCACCTTCCTCGGCCAAGAGATCCTGGACAAAGAGAAGAACAAGCTCAAAACGCCTCTCGCCGTTCTCCCTATTGAGAAATAGTGACTCATTTTATATACTGATGTCTTGCATGAGGTGAATCTATGACAAAAAAATGGTTGATCGTATTTAGTGTGGCTTTGGCCGCGATGGGATTCGCAAATCCAGTACAAACGACAAAGGGAACCTCTCTTCTAGAACAGATCTCTCAAGCCTTCACAGACCTCGCCGATCGAACCAAGCCCGCCACCGTTGCGATCAAGTGCATCATCTCCAACTCAGAGCAAGAGTTCGCAAGCCCCTTCGATATGTTTGGCGACGACCTCTTTCGCCGCTTTTTCCAACAGCCCCAGCAGAAGCAAACGGCGGGCGGATCGGGCTTTATCGTCAGTGCCGACGGCTACATCGTCACCAACAACCACGTGGTGAAAGACGCCAAAGAGATCACCGTTATTCTCAACGACGGACGCGAATATGAAGCCGTTGTGAAGGGATCCGATTCCCGCACCGACCTCGCTGTCCTGAAAATCGAAGAGAAAGAGCTCCCCTTCCTCAGCTTTGGCGACTCCGACAGTCTAAGAGCGGGCGAATGGGTCGTCGCCGTGGGCAATCCCTTTGGTCTTGAAGGGACCATTACGAAAGGGATCGTCAGCGCCAAAGGGCGCCAAGACCTCGGCCTTGCGATTTACGAGGACTTTATCCAGACAGATGCGGCCATCAATCCCGGCAACTCGGGAGGCCCGCTTCTGAACATGTCTGGCGAAGTGGTCGGCGTTAACACCGCCCTCCTCAGCCGCAGTGGCGGTTACATGGGCATTGGCCTGGCCATCCCGAGCAAAATGGTGCAGCCAGTCATCGACCAAATCGTCGAGAAAGGGGCCGTCAAACGGGGCTATCTCGGCATCGTCCTCCAACCGGTCGATAAAGAGCTCTGTGACGCCCTCAATTTGGACAAACTCGAAGGCGTCCTCATTTCCGAGGTGGTCAAAGACTCTCCCGCCTCTATAGCGGGACTGCAGCAGGGGGACATGATCCTTCAATACAATGACAAACCCGTCAAGAGCGTGAACAAGCTGCGCAACGACATTGCGATGACGAATCCCGACTCCACCATCAAGCTCCAAATCCTGCGCAATAACAAAAAGCAGAACGTCACCGTGATGCTCGGCATGCAGACCGATGGCGAGGTAGCCACAGCCGAACTCACGCAAAAGCTCGGCATTGAGCTTGAGAATCTCACTCATGAGAAAGCCACTGCTTACGGCTATTCGCCCGAAGTCTCTGGTGTCCTGATTGCCAAAGTGAAACCTGGCTCGCCTGCTGCTCAGGCAGGGCTCCGTCCTCCCTTCCTGATCACTGGCGTAGCGACCGATTGGAACAACCAGAAGCCGATCAAGAACATCGGCGAACTCGACTCTGCGCTGCAGCAATTCAGCGACAAGAAGTACGTGATCCTGATTGTGCGCCAAGGGCAAAACTACCAGCGCTACTACACGATCAAGCTGCAATAAAAAAGAGAGACAGAGAGGGCTTCCCCTCATAGGCACTAACCGAAAAAGCCAATCACAGAGTTGCACAGAGAGGAGAGAGAGTTACACAGAGAAGAAAAATATAGCGAACCTCTTCTCAGCCCCTATTTCCCCTCTGTGTAACTCCCTTGGACCTCTGTGCAACTCTGTGATTTCTTAAATTAGCGCTTGCGGGGCGGGTCCTGTCTTTGTTTCAATAAGCCAAGATCCTCAAACAGTTCGTCCAAGGTGTTGAATTTTTTAAGGCCTCTTCCGGTTTCTGATTGTCGGATCGCCTTAATAGTCACCTTATTGGGTTTTCTGTGCATGAATTTATCCACCCTTACCATTTTCTCAGGATGCACAGTTTACTACACAGACTGATTACTTAGTGATGGAGTTTTTGGCTTTTTCGAGGTCTTGGTCGAGCTTTTGCTGGATCCTGCGGTCGTTGGGGTTGTTCTGGTAGTCGCCGTAATCCCGCTCGATCTCCTCGTTCTGCTTCAATAGCTCCTGCCGCTTGAGACCTCGCGCCGTCTCGTTGAGAACCTGCATCGCTTGGTTCATCACTTCTTTGTACTCCTCTTTCTGGTACATGTTGTCGCTCTTGGCGTACTCATTGAGCGATTTCTGAAAGAGGGCCGCGCCCTGTTTGTACTCTTGCTCATACATCTTCGCGTCTTTGCGGGAGACCGGCCCCGTTCCTTGCACATCTTCCGTAGCCATCATGACCTCACTTTGTTAAAACCACTCCCAAGTCCCGTATCTCTCGTAGATCGGCCCCTTGCGGAATGCGAGTAGAATCAAAAAGAGACCCACAAACGACTCCCATGCCCAAGGCTCCTGAAACCAGATCGGAGAAAGGAGAATCCAAAGCCCCAATAAGATATTGACGTAACGCACCTTCCGGATCACCTCCGCCATCGCAATCACCGAGATGACAATCGCAAGCGCACCCACCACATGGGCGCTATCAGAGGCTCCTTGCGGCAGATCGAAAAACCAAGGAGAGAGCATCATCGCTCCACCGAGAAGCGCCGAGACGACCAGATTCCAGGGCACACCCACTCCCCAGGTGCTCGCCTTCACGATCGCCCCCATGGAGGCTTCCAAATGGGGCGTACGCAAATCTTCCTCCGCATTCTGACAAGAGTCCCCTTTCCAAAATACCGACGCGAGCGCTTTCCCTTCCTGCCGTTTTTTCCTGAGAAACTGCAATACGGCCACCACCTCATCGACAGCAAAGGAGATCATCACCATCATGCAAACGGCCGTGACAAGACAGAGAAAACACCAAGAGCCAACGACCAGAGGCTGTAAAACAATCAGCGTGATACTCACCAAGCCCAAAGGAACCACGATGAGGCCGAAGAGAAGCACCATCCACGGCATCGTGCGCCAGCGCCTCTCATCGCCCTTCAGCGCGAGCAGCACTTCCATCGTATAGGCCATCGCCCCCAATCCCGCATCTGAGACTGGAAACGCCTTGGAAACCGCCGAGGTGATCACATTCATCGTCCCGTGGCCGAAGACAGGATCCCACGCGTAGTCGATGTAGCCCAATTGCTCCGAGGCGAGGTAGCGCGAAATAAACCACCCCACCGTTCCCAACACAACCACCGGCAGCCGCTGCGGCCACGACGACGGGTTATAGGACCAGCCCGGCGGAACCGAAGGCCCCTGATCGGGCACCCTGCCCCGAATACCTGGAATCAAAATCGAGAGCGCGATGACCAGCGACCCAACCAGCGTATCGTTGATATAGGCCCCCGGATGGTTGGCCCAGAAAATCAGAGGCGCGAAGTTCAGCCAAACCCCAACCAAAGCGCAGGCCCAAGGAGACCAGAGTCTTTGCGGGGCCGTCGACAAAAAGCCCAAGAGAATCAGCAGCAAGCCACTGATGAAATCGCTCAGCGCCATCGGGTTCGGGTATCCCATCGCCACATGAGCTGTCAAGAGCCAAAATCCCAACCAGATAATCACATAGAAGGTCCACACTTTCCAGATGCTCGGCTTTTCCATCATAGGCTCTTTCTTTTCGATCCGTTCTTTTAGGTCTTTGGGCATGTCCAAATGGTTGTTCTTATACCAGCGGATCGGATCGCCCTTGAACCGCTCGATCATCACCGGCAGCGTCGTATCCAAACTATGGCGCGGCTGCCACCCCAACGTCTTCTGAGCCAGTGAAATGTCGAGTTCATAATGGTCATCGGCCAGATCGATCATCCACGGCTTGATGAACGGCGCCGGCGTAAACGGCACGCGTCCCAACATCCACGACCCCACCTTCGCGATCAGCTTCGGCACACGCCACGTCCTAAATTCTCTCCCGAACAACAAGCGGGAAATCTTCCGCTGCAAGTAGTCGTAGCTAAACGTCTTGGGCTCCCCAATCAGCAGCGTCAACTCATTCGGCAATTGCTTTCTCTTGTCGACGCACAGGACCATCGCATCGACCAGGTCGTCCATGTGCAGGAACGATGCCCCGTGGTGAACATTGCCTGAAAAGACCCTGCTCTCCATCTGTTTTTCGAAAATGCGTTGGATCTGGTGGCTGATCGGGATCGAGTCGCAATCATTGTCATAGACGCCCGAGATCCTCAAAATGACGCTCGATGCCCTCCCCCTCTTCTCTCGGATGATTTTTTCCGTATGGATCTTCGATAAGGGGTAATCCCACTTAGCCACCAGCGGGTCGCTCTCCTTGATTGGGTGGCCTGGCTTACACGGCGCGTGGACCAGCATGGTGCTGGAGAAGATGAATTGATCTACATCGAACTCTTCCAATGCCTTAAGGAGCCGCTCCGTTCCCTGCACTGTAATTTTTTCATACAGTGGAGAGTGTTTTTGATCGAAGCTATAGTAGGCGGCCAGGTGGATCACCGACGCGATCTTCGTCCCGTAGACGGCCTTGATGTGGGCAAACGCCTGTCTCACGCTCTCATCGGA
>DATIIR010000063.1:0-22421 GCA_035479435.1 Chlamydiales bacterium | reverse complement strand
GGCCGTCGCTTATCTTAACGAAGCGCTTAGCGAAAGCCTCAAAGGCGATCCTGAATCAAAACGGCTCTTCATCATGGCACTTCGCAATGTGACTGAGGCTCAAGGCGGCATCAGCAACCTCGCCAAAAAGACCGGAATGGGAAGAGAAAGCCTCTATAAAACGCTTTCAGCGACCGGCAACCCCAAATGGCATACCCTCGTTTCCTTAGTGATAGCTCTGGGACTCAACTTACGATTGGCTTAAATATACGACTATGAAATGGGACTGCGATAAAGCGTTACTAACGCTTGCAGAGTATGATCCCATGAGAACTGTTGCTTTGTCTTTTGACTCAATGCCCGCCCAGGATGCTTGCACGAAAGCGCTTGCGCTAGTTTTTCTGCAATCTCATCGACTTCCTTGGGATTCATAACATACCAAGCGAGATCATCAAAATATTCCCTGGCAGAGCCCACACCCGTAACCACAATTTTAGCTCCTTGCGCGGCTGCTTCAATCGCCGCAAGCCCAGGTGTTTCTAATGTGCTGGGCAATGCAAATAGCTCACAGGCTGCATAGGCTGAGCGCAATATAGAATCCCGATGGTCAAGCGGCCCCAAAAATACAAATTGATTCTTGCCAACTTCCCTACATTGTTTTCCATATGCCTCATCCCGAATATGCCCAATGGAAACTAGTTTCAGATCGGGATGTTTTTTCAAGGCTTGCAACAAACAAAGCTGATTTTTCCTAGGTTCTATATTGCCGACGTTGAGAACAAAAGGATAATCGATGTTAAAATGACGGCGAAAAATATCCGACGAAACCGAATTAAAGAAAATAGGGTCTACCCCATTATAAACAACAAAAAACTTTTCTATTGGCAAATTAAAGACACGAGATAATTGCTGACTCTCAAGGTTTGAATTTGTAACGACGCGGTCTGCAACACAGAGCTGGTGCCTGATTTGTTGCCACGGATAAAGATCTCTTGTTTCTTCACTGATCCATAGGCTCGATGTCACAAATAGAGGCACCTTCAGCTTTTTGACAAAATCACAGAAATGCTCCGAGCCTCCCACTACAGAAAAATAGTGGACTCTATCGTAACTTAAAAAGTCAGGATTCCAAAGGTCAAATAGATCTACTTGCAGGCCCCTTTGTGTTAAATAATGCCGGTAAGCTCTCAACTGAATTTCCCCTCCTCCCGGAGTATGAAATGCCATTGGATAAGTATTGTAAAGTATTCTCATACAGATATATCTGCTTGGCGGAGCATTTTTTTTAACCGAATTTCCCAGGTGTTTTCCCCCACAAACCCTTCCGCTTCTTGATCGGTCAAACGCCCCCGTTGTAATTGCCTCCGAATTCCTTCTGCAAAAGCAGGGGCCGATTGACCTATGATTAAACCCGCGCTATGAGTCCGGGTAAACTCCAGAGGAGTTGCAACAATAGGTAATCCCGCCGCAAGAAACTCGAAATACTTCATAGGAAACATAGCTCGAGTGTATGCATTCAAGAGTGAAGGGATTACACCGATATCCAATTCTCTGAGATAATCTGGCAAAACAGCATAGGACTGATGTCTGAAAAAATGGATATTTGGCAATAAACGCAATCTAGCCACAAGTGCGTTTTGCTGCCCCTCTCGCTCTTCTCCAATCAATATCCAATGCCACGAGGGATGTTGCACTGCTAGTGTAAAAATTAACTCAAAATCAATCTTATAGTCAGACAAAGCTCCGATATACCCGATGCGCGGGTGGGGAATGTCGGCCAATTGGGCCAAAACCCGACCCGGCTGCCGCGCTTGGCTAAAATGAGCCAGGTCCACTACATTGGGAAATTGGTAGGTCCGATCGTTCCTCTTCACGCAGCGCTCATAGAGAACATCGGTCGTAACAAAAACAGTATCACAGCGCTTCAGCAACCGTTGTTCTTGATTTTTAAATGCAATTGAATCAATCCCCGGTACAGCAGATAAATCATCTACACAATGGTAAATCAATTTCTTATAGGGAATAGATCTTAGCGCATCGAGAACGAATGGATGATACACCCAGACAATGGGGTTATTAAATCCACACTTCCGTATGAATTTTTTTAATTTCCAGGCAAGAATCCCTTGGTTCAGTCGGCGGATGATCGCCCAATTGTGCTTGAAGGGAATCACAAGAGGAGAAAATACCCAAATTCTTTCTTGAACCATGCGAGGCGCTGAGATTCCCCTCTTTAAACGCTTCCAAATTCTCGTTAAATCTCTCCGATTCATTGTAGGCGCGCGCAGTCCTATGCTCTCAACATACAGCACACGAAAACCCAACTTAGCAAGATGTACAGCAGTATGCTGGCTGTTTGTCCAAGATTGCGCATCCCAATCTGCTATAGAAAAAAGGATGCAGTCAGCCACGGAAATCCCCTTCTTTTTTACCAAGTAGTCCGTTGAGTATTCGTAAACTGGCTTTGGCATCCCCATAGGGATTTTCTCGATTAAGCAACCTTTTTTGCTCCTCCGGCGCATCAAGATATCGGCTGGCAGCAGCTACAATCTGGTCTGGCTGTGTGCCAGCCAATGTTGCAAACCCCCCATAGACCCCTTCACTCCGTTCCGTATGATTGCGCATGACCACTACAGGCACGCTAAAAGAGGGGGCTTCCTCCTGGAGACCGCCCGAATCGGTCATGACTAAATTCACCTTACTTAAAAGATTCAACATCGTTTCATAATCCAAAGGATCAATCAGAATCATATTAGTAATGTCTTGTAATTCCCGAAAAACAATTTCTCGAACCGAAGGATTCAAATGCACAGAAAAAATCCATCGGCATCTCGGATATTTTTTACACAAACAGCGCAGTCCAGCGCAAATTGCCACGAGAGGCGGCCCAATATTTTCACGTCGATGACACGTTACAAAAATATTTGCTTCCCCCGGGGATAAAAAAGAAGATATTTCCATAGGCAACTTCGGCTGCATCTGCCGCCAGGGAGCAGTGATCATTTCTATTGCATCCACAACTGTATTGCCAGTGATTCTAACTTGAGATTCCGATATTCCCTCATTTCTCAGGTTGGCTGCAGCCAGAGCAGTTGGGGCAAAATGCAATGTGGCTAACTTACTCAATAGTTGGCGATTGAGCTCTTCTGGAAAAGGGCTCTTCGTATCATAGGTCCGTAATCCAGCCTCAACATGACCTACTTTCACTCCGTGGTAAGAAGCGGCCAGAGCGCCCATGAGGGCAGACATCGTGTCCCCCTGGACTAAAACCCAATCTGGCTGGTAAAAAGTTATGGTTTTATCAAGCCCTTGCATTAACTTTCCAGAGAGTCGCACAAGCGATTGATCAACCTCCATTACCTCCAATGAAAAATCGGGCGCGATCGAAAAACTCACAAATGCCTGTTGCTGCATTTCACGGTGTTGTCCCGTAGCACAAACCGCCAAATCGACTTCTTCCCTCTGCTGTTTCGCTCTCAAAATAATCGGAGCCAGCTTAATGACTTCAGGTCGAGTGCCACACACTACAAGAACTTTCATTCACCCCCCCGTTAAATTCACAAGACGACCTGCCAGCTCAACTGCCAAGTCCAGCTCGCTATTGGGACGAGAAAAAGAAGCCTGATAAATTATTTCGCCATTTTTATTCAAATTAATATTTACACTAGACTTATAACGTATAAAATCTAAGACATCTTGTTCATTTAAAAATAATACACGCCCTTGGCTCCGAATAAATTCGATCCATTGGCGATGCACTTCAGTTCGTTGTGATTCACTCTGCCAGCCATAAGAGTACCGTTTAGAAAAAGGGTGATCCAGAAATCCAAACAAGCCTCTCCCCCGCAACGCAATCAAAAAGGCGTCTTTATAAATGCGAAGGGGATCTCCCTCACTCAAAAGGCAATCTCCATGAAGCATGCATGACTGAGAATGTCCAATAAAACCGGGAGGACAGCCGAGCACGTGGCCGCCACGTGCCAAAAGAAATTCGGGATCACTACTGATAGTACCGCCAATACACCCTAAATAATTAGCGTCCGATAGCGCGCGCAACGCATAGGAAGGAGTCTGATGAAAGGGGGACACAGCATAAAGGGGACTAAGGTCTTTACCCAACATGTCATTGATAGCTGCGCTAGAGTCCTCTGCCTGCTGAAACGCCATTTGGTAACTGCCCCCCCATTGAGACGGATGCGTATGTGAGTGAGACAGGATCGCGCCCCGACTTTTGATTACATCTTGCACCATCTGAACATGACTGGATCCTTTCAGGATCGATGTGTGGATAGCAAGGGAAAACGGCACATTCCAGGCGCGATACTGCTCAAATAATCCTCGTGCAGATGCAATCTCCTCGTCACAATCAAGCCGCATGGTCACAGCCGCATCCCATCCATAGGGAATTTCACTGAACACTGGCAGACAAGGAAGCTCTACATGACGGTAAGAGGCAAAAAAATGCTCGACAAGACGCCATTCTTGCGAATCTATCGGTCCAACGGCTCTGTTGAACCACAAGACGCTACTGTGTTCTTCATCCCAACCAGCAGCGTAGGTGGAAAGGACCTCATCGCTGCGAACAACATCCGCTAAAACCGCAGTTTGAGGAGCGTCGGCCCACTGAGACAAGGCCCAAGGCGAACAATCTAAACGAATAGCGCCGTATCCCAAATGGTTCCATTCCTTCGCAAAGTCATACCGAAGAAAGGCGCGCTCGAAGATGGGCGACGACAACGAGCCTAAGGTGCGCCGGTAGCAAATGCGCAAGCGACTTTCTCGAAAACAACCCGCAGGAGCTGATTCGGAAGCAGCGTCAGAACTAAAATCTTCCGATGTATTGCGAATATGGACACCTAACTGCTCTGCTATCGAGAAAGGCAGTTTCCCAAATAACACCATTTTGACTCCAGCAGGATGGGAACGGGCCGCCTGAAAAAACCTAAATATTCCCTTAGGAGGATCCACGAATACAACAAAAAGAGGCTCTTTCCTCGATAGCAAATGATCCAAATCCTCTTGTTCCACACGCGCTAATTGGCCTGCTGAAAAAGCTCGGCAAAAGGCGGCATAAACCAACTCGCCTGCCTCTCTTGCTTCATCGGCAACCATTACGAAAATCATGGCAAAACCACATGTCTGAACTTGGCTTGATGCCCCACTCGTATCAGATCTTTATGCCCAACAAAAAGGACTTGAATACCATCGCGCCAATGGGCCTTATCTAACCTCGAAGATATTTCATTGGGTTGAGCTGAGGGCTCGGCTACAATCAAAAGCCGAGGAGGTGTTTGACGCAGATCGATCTGGAATTCTTGAATGCCGCCTATTCTGTCCAATATATCTTGAATATAATGAGTGGGGTATTGCTTCCCCCGAAGGGTCACAATATCGTGAATACGTCCAAGCAACCGCGATATCTGGAGTCCCGATTGGGTTTCTTGAACCTCCCCCATATCCCCCGTGCGGTAGCGGATGAGAGGCATCAACTGATTCCGAAATCCTGTAAAAACAATTTCTGCTGGAGAATTGTGAGATCCCGTTTCCATCCACCCCTCTGAATCAAAAACCCGCAAATCGGCAGTTTCTTCAGTCTGGTAACCAATCACTCCAAATTCAGCTAACCCATAACGATCCAATACTTTACAAGAAAATGTGTCGGCTATTTTTGATCGCATATGGGGATCAAGTACTTCTCCACTCGATTCAAAAATGTTGAATATTTTTGTTTTTCCCTCCGTTTTGTCAACATAGCAAGCTAGCGCATACATCGTTGAAGGGTGTCCATGAACCAATCGAGGGGCCCGTTTTTTTAGCGTAGACCAAATAAGATCGAGTGCAGAATCATCCAAAGAATCAAAAAAAATATTGCTTCGGTTCATCGCAAAGCATTTGAACCATTCACGAATCTGATTGCGAAGCGGAAAAGAATGGAGAAAGCGGCTAGCAAAATGGAGTTCTGAATGATGCTGCAGCTTACCGACACACTGGCGCGCATATAAAGTAATTGCCGCAGAATAATCAATCGCTTCCTGATCGTAATAGATGAGACAAGACAAACCGGTAGATCCTCCCGTTTTTCGCACATGATGCCGCAACTGGTTCAAGGGCCGACTCAATAATCGAAGCCCCTGCTCTCGAATGATATCTTTGGTCAAATAAGGTAAGTCGCTTAAATAGTTGGGGTCACAACGCAATTTTGCAGGGTCAAAACGGACAGATTGAAATAGATCCCGATAATAAGGCACATGGGTCTTAGCAAACTCAATTGTCTGGCATAACTTCTCAAAGGCAATTTTTTTACGCTGTATAAAAGGCAAACGATAATATTGACCGATTTCTTTATATTTTTTTCGGACTGTCCGTTTTTCCCAGTATTCAGCAATAGGATATACGATGTTTGCAACGAAATGGCCTTTGATGAATTGAGCACTCTTTTTCACCTTGTATCCAACCCTCTAAGAAACGTCTTCTAATAGGCGCAATACGGCCCGCCCATCCATATTTTCCGCTAGGGTTTTTGCTCTTTGATATTGCTTATCGATCATTTCCTGGACATGGATAGGGTCCATTAGCACCCGATGTATCGATTGAGCAAGGCAAGGAAAATCTTTTCGAGAAAAATAAACACCCGCCTCGCCCAACACTTCTCTAACTGCTGCAATACCATAGGCAAACACAGGCAATCCCGCCAGCATTGATTCTAGGAGGGGCAAGCAAAAACCTTCATCCTCACTCATTGAAACATAGGCCGTTGCCGAGCGATAAATATCATCGCGCTTTTCATCTGAGACTTGACCAAACCATTTGACCCGACTCTTTCGAGAACCTAAATAACGCTCTTCAATCCAAGCTAAATAATCCCTATACGCCCGATCATCTTGCCCGCCTACAATCCAACATTCTGCATCGGAGTCAATGGAAAGATATTCTGCAAATAGGCGCATTAAATCCTCTATTTTTTTACTGCTCTTAATTCGCCCAACATAAAGCAATTTTGTATGTTCGGTTCGATTAGAAATCTTGTGATCTAGATTTCTAACTGATGCAGATGAAATAAGCCGCGGGGAAATCACTTTAACAGAATCTAAATGGATTTTATTGACATGGTGAACGAGTACATTCGCCGTTGCAAGAGAATTGGCAGCCCATAGATCAAATTTAGCCAAAAATGGGAGTTGTTGATAGCCCTTCTCGCAGGCAGCGCTGAGCTCAAAATTAAAAACCTTGAAATGCCCTGGCTGCGTAATTCCATGGAAATAGACAATCTTCTTTTTGACCTCCATTTGGACAATATCATCCAAAAGTGGATCGTAAATAGAATGAAAATAGAGGAGTGTATCTCTTGGAGCAGCCTCATTGAATAGAGCACTGGCTTTTTTGATTTCGTCCAACATCGGATCAAAATTCGCTGCGTACAATACTGCTGGAATCTTGTTCTGTTGACAGAGTTGGTAAATATCCAAACAAAAATTCCCCACCGCATCTCTCGGGAATATATTCCCACAAACGATGCGTAGCGTAACCGATGGGTCGGGCATAAACCAAGCTCTTGCAAACTGATGAGATTTTGGCCGTTCACTCAGAATCTCTATTTCCTCAAACAAAGCGCGTACCAATCACTTCCCCCACTTATTCCGAAGACAGGCGATAAATTCTTTTGACAAATCGATATATTTATTCCGATGATGTGTGGTCGGTTCAATGTGACTATTTTCGTGATATTCATTGAATGTAGAAATCATAACCAGGTCGGGTTTTTCAATAAGTTGATCCACAAAGTCAAAACAGGCTCGATAGGTCTTCCCTTCCTGGCGGGGCATTGAACGATAAGGATTCCCTACCCGAAATTCATCATCTAAAAAGGTATCATCATACCCAGGAGAAAGGGTCACGCCTCGATATTGCATCCCTGCGCTTTTAGCATTTTGATAAGCTAAGGTCCAAATTTTGTGCCAGTTTTCCTCAGCTGCCAATTCAAGGGGAGAAAATGGCACCATTCCTTCAAAAAAATCAAACGTCAATTTCGACTCATCAACAGGATGGAAAAGCCGCAAACTCGCTGCGATATTAGAAAATGAACTAGAGACTTGCGCTAGTTGACTAATAAGGGTCTTATTGCCATCTAATATACCCGCCCAAAACCAAAACAATACCGGTTTTCCTCCAAGATGGAAATAATGTGAATGACTTTTGAAGTCCTTTGATATTAGTTTGACGATATCCATCACATCTTTCACGGAATCAGTAACATAAGGGCATAATTGAATTGCAAATTTCAACGAACTATTCCGTTTTTGAGCAATTTCAAAAACGTGCTGAATACCCATCAGTTCCAATTGATTCACACCCGCCTGATCTACATGCAAATTCAAAATTACAAAATCGAGCCCCATCTGTTCGAAAAGATCAAGATGGGCATGAATCGTCTCCCCTTTTGCCGAGCTGTAATATCCCAAGATGGGTATCTCGCTGACCCGCCCTGATTTTGGGTTATCATTCCAATGCGCAGCCCCGAAACCGTCACCGTACCATGCAAAATATTGGATACCAAATAATACCGAAGCTTCCTTCGCAATGGATGATTTGAGTGGAGTGGACACAGATTCAAGATAGGTTTGAATTAATATGGTTTCTATTTGATTGACTGTTCGTTCCCATCGATACTCTTCCGATTTTTTGTGTCCAAACACTCCCATTCGCTGCGCGATTGTTGGATTTTGCTGCAAATAGGTCATTTTTTCAGCAAATGCGGAAGGGTGAGGCGGTACGAGAAAGGCAAAACGGTCGTCGCAGATCTCCGTATAACCTCCCTGGTCTACTGCAATGATTGGTTTGCCGGCAGCCATCGCTTCAAGAATAACGATACCGAACGGCTCTCTGATCGCCGCGAAGAGAAAAGCGCATGCGCGCGATAACAATAAACTCAACTCTTGGTTATTTAGCCCAGAAATAATAAACACTCTGCCTTCAAGGCCTAATTTCTGAATTAATTTGAGTAAATTTTCACGCTCAGGACCGGAACCGACAATAACAAGCTTTGTATGCTGGGTTAATGCAACTGCCTCAATCAATAATTGAACCCGTTTGAATATCCAAAGTTGAGAAATTGTTAGGAAAAGATTCGGATCGATTGGCAAGTCTGCAAATAGATTTTGGTTCACTCCAGGGTAGACAACATCAGTAATTGGCCGCTGATACACTTCTTCTAAATACCGAGCAGAGTAGCGGCTATTAGCAATAATACGTTCCGGGTGACCTGTTTTGTCTATTTGATTAATTGCATTTAAACTAGCTTCAAACAAATTCTTATCAACAGAATCGTAGTGATATTTCGGATAAATATGAATTTTCCTTATATTTTCCGACTTCAGACTTTCTATGGTTTGGTCGAACCGTAAATCGTGCAACATGCGCATTGGTTCTTGGGGGCACCAAACCATCGGATGGAGATCAATCAAATGGGTAGGCCACAAATGGGAGTAATAGACATCATGCTGACCGATTTCTTCGCGCCAGATTTTGGGTAAAAGGGCGATATTCAGGAATACAGAATGAGCATGATCTGAAAAATAAGGTGTGAGAGCAACTAATTGAACTTTGGGGCCAATATCATATTCGGCGAGCAAATCTCGATTGAGTGTTGTTGTATAGAGCGTAACGTCGTGGCGATGTTGCCAAAAGCGCAAGCATTCAATCAGATAGCGTTCAGCCCCCCCATATTTTTCCAAGAAAGTGATAATTAAACCGATATTGAGACGGACGGCAGGCTGTTTGAGTTCAACCATGTCTGTTGATCGCTTGCCATCTTTTCTGAAGCTTAAACATAGAGACGATTTTAGACTTGTTTGCAAAATTTTTCTATTAAAAAAAGGAATAACCCGCAGAATGTTGCGTAATCTAGTGTTGGTCAGCTTGGTAAACATCCTCTTTTTTATCATCGCATGTTGTGGTTTTTCCGATTCCTTAGAAATTCGGCCAAAGCGGCGCAATTGGACAAATTGGACTGGGTATGCTACCTGCAAAATCGACTCGCTATTCACACCCGCAACGGAAGATGAATTGATCCATCTAGTTCAAAGAGCCTATCAGCTAGGAAAGAAAATCAAAGTCATCGGCGCAGGCCACTCTCTCAATACGATTGCCCTTCCCGAAAAGGGGCAGTGGGCTCTTTCACTTGAAAATTACGCAAGCATTTTAGAAGTGGATATTTCAAAAAAAACGATCCGAGTTCAAGGGGGAGCTACCCTAAAGCAAATCATCGAAACACTCCACCAGTACGGGCTTACGCTTGAAAATCTCAGTTCATCGCTCCAACCGACGATTGGCGGCGCCATTCAAACAGGATCTCATGGAAGCGGCATCGCATTTGGACCCATTCATACACAGATCGTCGAAATGACCGTAATCAATGGCCAAGGAAAACTGACCCAAATTAGCCCCCATCAATCCCCTCTTCTGTTTCAAGCGTATCAATGCGGACTTGGAATCCTTGGAATCATCAATACGGTCACTCTGCGCGCCGTCCCAGCACACCTTCTTCAGGAACGGCTCTTCGCGGACAAATGGCCGAATCTGCTCGACCATCTAGACTCGCTCATTCATGAAAATGACCACTTTTCCTTTGTTTGGTTTCCCTACATCAATCGGGTTGGAGTTTGTACAGCAAATCAGGTAGATCGAGCAAATGAGATCCCTAAAACCATCGCTAAGGACTCTTCGCCCATCGATTACCTGATCAGAGCAGTTAAGAATGAAAATAAAACAAGAAAAGTCCGCTCATTAGAAGACATTATTGTATTAAGTTTAAAGAACCCCTCTCTTATACCACGCATGAATCTTGCGCTATTTGAAATGGAGTATGGGAAGAGCTATAGCAGAGTCGACGACAGTCATCGCATTCTCAGCGCCAAATGTCCCAAGCGCAGCACGACTTACAGCGCCGAAGGGGCCATCCCTTTTCTTTCCACAAAACCCTTTCTGCTCGAGCTACAAGAACTCATTGAAAAAAACCAGTATCCGGCCCATCAAGTGATATCAGTCCGATTTGTAAAATCGGACCGGGCTTTACTCAGCCCCACCTATAGCGGGCAGCCGGAGGATCTTTTTTGTTTTGTTGGTATTTTTTCCATAGTCCCCGCTTCGCATCCCACGCTCCATCAAGCCTATTTCTCAGCCTTTGAACAACTCATTGAACGGTATCATGGTCGGATGCATTGGGGGAAAAACGGCCTATTCAATCCCGAGTATCTAAGACAAACTTATCCCGAGTGGTCCACATTTCTAAAAATCCGAGAAGAGGAAGACCCGTCAGGCATATTTCTCAATGAATTTTCCAGATCAAGATTTTTGCTCTTTCGGAGCGTCGCCTGGGTGCCCAGCACCGGTGTTACCTCCTAAAAGAAAATCTACAACCATTTGATCCAACTCCCGTTCTAGTGCGCGTGCGCTCTCTTCTCCAAAACCAGCTCTAAATCGCCTCGCTCTGCCTATTGCATAGCTATCGTACTCAGAACCAAATATCTTACTCACTATAGCGGCCGGGTTCGGGGAGGGAGCTGCTTGCTGTGGGCCATACACGGCGCCTTTGCTTTCGCAAGACGAGCCTTGCGTTGGAGGCGGAATAAAGGGCCTGCAATGCAGTTTATGCTTCGACCAGTCGCGGGCTTGGCACGTTTGATCGCAATATAAAGCTTCTTTGCATCGGGCACATTTTCTAAGTGTACTTGCATAGGGTGGATTGTTTGGGCACCCTTCCCAAAAACATTTTCGAGAGTTTGAAGTTACAGCATGCATAAAATTTTCCGAAATCCTCTAAAAAAGCATCTCTGAGTGTATGATTCGACCAATGGATTAACAGTCATTTATCGAATAAAACTCAGCAATACTCGACAAATCATAACGACAGTCAGATTAAATGTTTAGAACTTTTTGATCTGTTGCCACTTATCGCCAAGAGTTGCCGAGATTTGTAGTCGAGTGTGCCAAAAATCCACAACTGCTGACTTTTGCACTTGCGCTTGAAGTATCCGACAAGATACAATATTGCGCTATGATCGAGATTGATGTCGAAATCTACGAGACCGCTAGCGGGAAAAGGCCATTCAAAGAGTGGGTTGATGATCTACGGGAAGGCCTTACTCAAGCGAGGATTTGGGCGCGCATCGATCGTTTAAAGATGGGAAACTTTGGAGATTGCAAAACTTTGCAGGATGGTGTATGTGAACTGAGAATTGACTATGGACCGGGGTTCAGGATCTATTATGGCAAAATCGGTGCGAAACTCATCCTCCTGCTCTGCGGTGGCGATAAGAGCTCGCAAGAGAAAAACATCGCGAAAGCAAAGGAGTACTTTAAAGACTGGGCACAAAGGGGCAAGAACTATGGCAAGAAGTAGAAAATATCACGACTACCTAATGGAAGAACTCCAAGATCACGAGAAGGCTGTTGCGTACCTCAATGTTGCACTTGAAGAAAGTCTCAAGGGCGATCCTGAATCAAAACGGCTCTTCATTATGGCACTTCGCAATGTGACTGAGGCCCAAGGCGGCATCGGCAACCTCGCAAAAAAAACCGGCATGGGAAGGGAAAGCCTCTATAAAACGCTTTCAGCGACCGGCAACCCCAAATGGCATACCCTAGTTTCACTGGTCATTGCTTTAGGGCTGAACTTGCGACTCGCTTAATTCAATCAATTGCAAAGAGAAGACAAGAACAGAAAAACCAACTAGAGAGAAACAGCGCGCCAGTTTACTATTGATTCTTTCAGCCAGCGTATTGCCATTCCAGGTCTGGAGCTCCCAACCCATATTTCCTAAAGCTGTAACCTCAATTATAGCCCCGAGAATCTGAAGAACACGTATTGCTGCAGAAGGCAAAGGCCAGTAATAGTTTACCGACAAAGCTCCAGAAGTTGCAACTACTGCCAATATCACAGCACATATAAAAAATTTGCCATATGAATACAGCACTTCTTTAACACGAGCACCATGTGTGGAATTAATTTCGGTTTGAGAAGACATGGACAAGACCCAAAAGAAAACTCCGGGTGTATGATTCGAACATACGACCAATGGATTAACAGTCCACTGCTCTACCACTGAGCTAACCCGGAATGGAAAAGAAGAATCATGATAATTTTGAATGACTTTAATTTGCAAGGGGAATTTGCTTGAGGTGGGGTTGCTAAACTGTTAAAATTATTGCTCATGGATGAGTCTCTTAGCGGCTACGTAGATGCGATCGTCTTCGCGCAGGCGGAAAATGGCTTCACTGTCGCCCGCTTGAAAGAACCCAAAAAAAGGGACCTGACCGTCATCGTCGGTTACATGCCAGCTCTTCAGGCGGGCGAAAACGTAGTGTGCAAGGGCACGTGGAAAAACCACCCGTCGCATGGACGCCAGTTCGAAGTGAGCGAGTTCACCGTCGAGTCCCCTTCCGATGTGTTGGGTATCCAAAAATATTTAGAATCGGGTCTGGTCAAGGGCATCGGCCCCGTCTACGCAAAGAAAATCGTCGACAAATTCGGCTCCGATACACTCGATGTGATCGATAAAACCCCGCACCGATTGCTCGAAGTGGAGGGGTTGGGGAAAAAAAAGGTCAACCAGCTGAAAGAATGCTGGGAGGAACAGAGGTCGATCCGAGAGGTCATGGTCTTCCTGAGGGCCCACGGGGCTAGCCCAGGCTACGCTCAAAAAATCTATAAACAGTACGGCGATGAAAGCATCGCTAAGGTCAAGGAAAACCCCTACCAATTGGCCAAAGAGGTCTTCGGGATCGGCTTCAAAATGGCCGATGCCATCGCGTTGAAGTTGGGCTTCGCACTCCACTCCCCAGAGAGGCTGGCGGCGGGAATCGAGTTCGTCCTCTGGGAAATGACCAACGAGGGGCATACGTGCTTCCCAATCGTCGATTTCGTGCCGATCGCAATGGGCATGTTGGGGGTGGAGAGTGCGTTGATCGAGGCGGCCATCAAGGACCTGATCAACAAGCAACTGATCGAGCAGGAGGGGATGATCTGGCTCAAACCCTACTTCGCGTTCGAACAGGGGATCGCGAGAGATCTAATGCGCCTGAAAACGGGTCAACAGGCGATTAGGGAGATCGATGCGACTAAGGCGATTGGCTGGGTGCAGAGTCAGCTCACTATCCGGTTCGCCGAACAGCAACAGTTGGCCGTGATGCAGGCGTTGATCGATAAAGTGCACATCATCACCGGCGGCCCAGGTACGGGAAAGAGTACGATCACCAATGCCATTTTGGCCATCTCAAGCAAGTTAACCGACAAGATCATTTTAGGTGCCCCGACAGGGAGAGCCGCCAAAAGATTGACCCAAATTACCCGAAAGCTCGCCTTCACGATCCACGCGCTTCTGGAGATGGATTTTAAGTCGGGTGGCTTTAAAAAGGGCAAAGACAACCCACTCGACTGCGACCTTCTGATCATCGATGAGGCGAGTATGATCGACACGTCGCTGTTGTTCTATTTGCTTCGGGCTATCCCGAGCCGGACAAGGGTTCTCTTCGTGGGCGATATCGACCAATTGCCAAGCGTGGGCGCCGGGACAGTGCTGCGCGATCTGATCTCTTCGGGATTGATCGGCGTGACGTGTCTCACCGAGATCTTCCGGCAAGCTAAAGGCTCAAAAATCATCACCAACGCCCACCGGATCAACCACGGTGAATTCCCCGACATCGATACGCCCGAAAGGAGCGATTTCCACTTCATTCAGGCTGAGACGCCCGAGGCGATCCAGGAGGTGATCCTCCAGCTCGTCTCCTCGGAAATCCCCCGCATCTGGGGCTACCATCCAATCGACGATATCCAGGTGCTCTCCCCGATGAAGAAGGGACTTATTGGCGCTGAGATGCTCAACGACGCGTTGCAGAATTTGCTCAACCCGAGCACAAACCCGGTCTTCCGAGCAGGGAGGCGATTCCACGTCTCCGACAAAGTGATGCAGATCAAAAATAACTACGACAAGAATGTCTACAACGGCGACATCGGCCGGATCGTGGAGATCTCCGCAGAGCACGTCTTAGTTCGCTTCGATGAAAAAGAGGTGGAATACGATCTGACAGATCTCGATGAGCTCGTTTTGGCCTATGCCACTTCAGTCCACAAATATCAGGGAAGCGAGTGCCCCTGCGTCGTGATCCCCATCCACACGTCCCACTTCAAACTCCTCCACCGCAATTTGCTCTATACGGCGGTCACAAGAGGAAAACGGCAGGTCTACCTCGTGGGTACGACCAAGGCCATCGCCATCGCCGTGAATAACAATCAAGTACAGAAGCGCTATACGGGCCTAGAAAAGGCGATCAAAGAGATGGCCAAGACTTATCAGCCAGACACACACCATCAATTGAAGTTCGTCTAACTAACGACGCTGCCGGGTGCAAGTTGCTGGATCTGAGGCAGCTCGAGAAGCGTATCGGAATGGGCGGCGAGGATCATCCCTTGGCTCTCGATGCCCATGATGGTTGCGGGGGCGAGGTTGGCGACGATGACGACCTTGCGGCCGATGAGCTGTTCGGGTTCGTAGGTGAGGGCGATGCCAGAAACAATGGTCCGCTTTTCAAAGCCGAGATCGACGAGGAGTTTTAGAAGCTTCTTCGACTTGGGGACTTTGGTCGCTTCGACGATTTGCGCCACGCGCAGGTCGACCTTGCCGAATTCATCAAACACAATGGATGGTTTAAGCGGTTGATGGGTAACGGTCATGGCGGCCTCTTCTTTCACTTTTTGTCCCAATTTGGTGATTTGCAATTCAATCTCTTCATCCTCTACTTTGCGGAAGAGGATCTCCGGCTCATTGAGCTTTTGCCCGGCGGGAACGGGAGTGGTGTGGATGGAGCGCCAGTTGCCTTTGGCAAGTTGCGTCGTGTAGCCGAGCATGTGCCAGATCTTCTGGGCAGATGCTGGAATGATCGGCGAGGCAACGAGGGCTAAATTCTTAATGCACTCGATGCTGAGGGCGATGGTGGTATCCAATTCCGCCCGCTTAGCGGGATCTTTAGCTAGGGCCCAGGGCTTTTTGGCGTCAAAGTAGGCGTTGCCCGCTTGGGCGAGCTCCATGAGCGTCTGGCAGGCTTTACGGAGGTGAAATTTCTGAAAGCTGAGGGCCGCTGCATCGACGAGGTCGTTCATCTGTTTGGAGAAGAGGCCATCGTGGGTGGTGAGCTTCGGTACGTGGCCGCCGCAGTGCTGCTTGGCGAATACGAGGACGCGATTGACAAAGTTGCCGAACTTGCCGAGAAGCTCCGCGTTGCACCGCATCTGGAAGTCTTTCCAGGTAAATTCCGAGTCGGCAGTTTCTGGAGCGTTGGCTGCGAGGGCATAGCGGGCCTGGTCTGCTGTGTAGTGGGTGAGAAACTCGAAGAGATCGATGGTCCACCCTTCCGATTTGGAGAATTGGCGCCCTTCGAGGAGGAGGAACTCATTGGCCGGGACTTCATTGGGGAGCTTGTAGGGCTTGTCTTGTCCCATGAGCATGGCGGGGAAAAAGACGGCGTGAAAAGGGATGTTGTCCTTGCCGATGAAGTGGACCAGTTTGCATTTGGGGTCAAACCAGTAGTCTTTCCATCGCTCAGGGTGGCCGGTCTTTTGCGCCCACTCCTGAGCGATAGAGACATAGCCTATCGGAGCGTCAAACCAGACATAGAAGACCTTGCCGGGATGGCCTGGCACGGGAACGCCCCAATCGGAGTCGCGAGTGATCGCGCGGGGTTTGAGATCATTGATGTACTGCATCGCGAAATGGACGACGTTCTCCTTCCACTTCTTCTCTTGAATCCAGGCGGTGAGGCGCTCTTTGAACTTGTCAAAGCGGAGGTAGAGGTGGTTGCTGGGGCGAAGGACGAGGGGTGAACCAGTGAGCTTGGAGCGAGGGTTCTTCAGGTCGGTCGCCTCATAGGAAGCGGCGCACCTTTGACACTCGTCGCCACGGGCCCCCTCATAGCCACATTTGGGACAGCTGCCCACAACGTAGCGGTCGGCTAAAAAGCGCTTTTCTTGCTCAGAATAGAGATGGTTTTCCGTCTTCTCTTCGATAAAACCCTTTTGATCGAGGGCGTGAAAAAACTCCTGCGTGATGGGGACGTGACCGGGCCAGGTTGTCCTGCCGTAGTGGTCGAACGAGAATTCGAGCTTTTTAAATACTTCCTTGTAGATCTCGTGAAAAACCTCCACATGCTCTTTAGGGGTCCGGTGGGCCAGCTCCGCGCTCAAGGTGATCGCCACCCCGTGCTCATCTGAACCGCAAATGTAGAGGACATCGTTGCCCATGAGCCGCTCAAAACGGGCATAGCAATCCCCCGGCAAGTAAGCCCCTGCGATGTGGCCAAAATGGGGCACGCCATTCGCATAGGGCAAGGCGGAGGTGATTAAGATTTTTTCAGACACGAACTAACTGCGTTCCAGGAGATAGGTCATTTTTTAAATGAGCATCTGCCCGATCGTTGATCATTACGAGAAACTCATCGAGAGTAGCTTGCGTTCCACTCAGGATAGCCGTGCGGGCGATATTGATGGCAAAATTGCACAGGTCAAAATTGTTTTTGAATTTCTTCCTGATTTTCTCATTAGTCAGCGCTTCAGACATGGGAACTCCTTTGAAGGAACATGTTAACGGTTCTTGTGCTCTTCAGCAATCAAAATCGAACGGAGGGCGTCATAAGCCACTTTCAAATGATCATTTACAATGTGATAGCTGTAGCGCCCCGATACGGCCATCTCCTTTTCTGCCCAGGAGAGGCGGTGTTCAATAGCCTCTTCCGTCTCCGACCTGCGCCGGTAGAGCCTAGAGCGAAGTTCCTCGAGGCTCGGGGGGCTGATAAAGATATATACGGCCTCCAGTTTATCGATGAGTTGCAGAGCGCCCTGGGTGTCTATCACGAGAATCACGTGCTTCCCTTTTTGCTGCTGCGCTTCGACGACTTTGCGCGAGGTGCCGTAGTAATGGCCAAAAACCTGCGCATACTCGAGAAATTCCCCTTCCTCGATTTTCTTTTGGAACTCCTCAACCGTAATAAAGTTGTAATCCCGCCCTGGAACTTCATTGGGACGAGGAAATCGGGTCGTGTAGGAGACGCTCTCTACGACATGGCTGTGAAATTCATCCAGAAGCATCCGAACGAGGGTCGTTTTACCGGTTCCTGCGGGCGCACTGATGACAAAAACAAGTCCCTTTCTCATCACTCTATATTCTGTATTTGTTCGCGCATTTTTTCGAGCTCACTTTTCAGTTCGACAACCGTGTGTGAAATTTTCGCCTCCATCGACTTGGAGCCGATCGTGTTCACTTCGCGCCCCATTTCCTGAATGAGGAAGTCCATTTTTCGCCCCACACTCTCCCCTCTCAGCAGCTCTTTAAACTGCACCACATGGCTTCTAAACCGGGTAATCTCCTCGGAGATGTCGACCCGTTCGGCAAAAAGGGCCACTTCGCGAAGCAGCCGCTCTTCGACGTCACCGCCTGGCTTCAGGATCTCTTCCATTTTCTCCGTTAGCTTCTGCCTCATCTTCTTCGTCGCATCAGGGGCGATCGCCTCGACGGCGCCAATCATCCGCTCCAGCTCCTTCAGCCGCTTCGCCAAATCGTCCGACAGCGCCTTTCCCTCGCTCTTCTTCATCTTCACGAGGTCCTGCAAGGCCTCGCCCACACAACGGCGTAAAAGGGAGAGATCTTCATCGCGGGCCTCTGGCTTTGTGAGAGCGGGCGAAACCTGCATCAGAAACGGCAGGTCGATCACTTTGGGATCGTACCCCAGCTCGCGCGCCATTTTCTCCCAATTTTTTTTCAATCCCTTGAGCATCTCCACATCGGGCAGCGCCCCCTCTAATCCGGTCCCGCTGGGGATGAGAGAGATGCGGACGGAGACCTGACCCCGCGAGACGGCCTCACCCACCCATTTGCGCACCTCGTGCTCAAACCGGCTAAACTCCTTTGGAAGGGAGACAAAGACTTCGAGATATTTTCGATTGACCGACTGAGTTTCGACTGTGAGCCTGCCGCAGGGGGCATCGGAAATAGCACGTCCAAAACCAGTCATGCTGCTTGGCATACACGACCTTTTCATCGATTCTATGCTATTCCGTTAATTTATTTCCATCTTGAGACCGTTGCATAAAACATTCGCCCCCATCTGATCCACATTTTCGCTAATTTTTTTCAACCACCGAGAGCACCGAGAGACACCGAGGCGCGAAACGCGCATTTTCCTACCCTTTCTCGGTGCTCTCGGTGTGCTCGGTGGTTAATTTTACCCTGTGGATTAACGAGATTACTTCTTCCCCTCGCCTTCCGACCAAATTCTCTTATGTTATTTACGTTAAAAGACTTATGAATTTATCACTCAGCCAGATAAATATATACTTAGTAATCACTTTTTGATAAAATAGTAGCGAGGTGATATTATGTCCATCGAAATCATATCAACAATTACTGCTACAAATGAACTCCGAATTAAACAAAAAGAAGAAGAGGCCAAAGAGGCACTGATTGCGGCTATCTTAGCCAACACGATGAAACAGGTAGAGGCGTTAACCAACAACTCTAATCAACCCACGGGCAACCACACAGCTGCCCATTCCCAGCCAGCTAATCTAAAATAGGTCGATTTGGGTGGGTTGCAGGTCCAGCATCGATTTCACCGGGTCGAAAGATTTCCGGTGGATCGAACAGGGCCCCCACTTATGGATCGCTTCCAGATGCTCTTCCGTAGCGTATCCTTTGTGTTTCCTAAAGCCGTAGCGGGGCCATTTTGCATCTAGCTCCGCCATGATTCGGTCACGTGTCACTTTGGCGATGATGGAGGCCGCTGCGATCGAGACAGAGAGGCTATCGCCCTCCACTAGCGACTCGGTCGGAATATCGAAATGGGGCAATTGATTGCCGTCGATGAGGAGATAATCGGGCTGTGCGGGCAGAGACTCGACGGCTTTGCGCATAGCGAGAAAGGTCGCCTGCAGAATATTCACGCGATCGATGGTCTTTACATCGACGATGCCAATGCCATAGAGCAGATGGGGACACGAGACGATTTCAGCAAAGAGGAGTTCTCTTTGTTCGGGCTTAAGCTGTTTGCTGTCGTTGAGGCCTGCGAAGAGAGCCTCTGGAGGGAGAATACAGGCAGCGGCAACTACGGGACCGGCTAAAGGGCCTCTGCCCGCTTCGTCGATGCCAGCTATCCTTTGAAACCCTTCGGCTTTGAGGCGATACTCAGAGCGAGACATCGCCTGGAGTCGAGAGAGCTCTGAGTCGGTAAGATTTCCCATGCCAAACCACATTTCGATTTAGCAAAAGAAAGTACTCCTTCAGAGCTTTTTTTCACAAAGAAATTTCTACGCTTGTGGTTGGGCGCTGTTTTCGTCGCCTGCTACGTACTGCTCGCGAACCTTAGCGGCTTTGCCGGAACGGCCACGGAGATAGTAGAGTTTAGCTCTACGCACTTTACCGGGACGAACCATCTCAATGCTCGCGATGCGCGGGCTGTGGAGAAGAAATACACGGTCCATGCTGGAGCCGTAGGCGTTGCGGTAGATCGTAAAGGTCTCAGAGAGTCCTGTCCCTTTTTTGGCAACGACTGTGCCAGCAAACGCTTGGAGGCGCTCTTTATCGCCTTCGATGACGCGCGTATTGACACGGACGGTGTCCCCAATGTTGAATACGGGCACGTCTTTTTTCAGATAGAATTCTTCAACTTGTACTATGACTGGTGAGCGGCTCACAATGTTCTCCTAATAATAAATCGGGTCGTACCCGGCGTGTTTTGTTTAATGCTTGGGCTTTTCTCCATTTGCGGATCTCTGCATGGTTCCCACCTAGCAGCACCGGAGGGACTTCCATCCCCTCAAAAATCTCTGGCCTCGTATAGTGAGGCGAATCAAATATCCCCTCCTGGAAGGAATCTTCATTCACAGCGTCGGGGTGTCCAATCACGCCCGGTATAAATCGGGCCATGGCATCGATGAGGACAATCGCGGCGGCACACCCATTCGTCAGCACGTAATCGCCAATGCTGATCTCTTCATCGATCTCCGTCTGAAGCACCCTCTCATCGACCCCTTCGTAATGGCCACAAAGGAGGATGAGGTGCGAGGAGCTAGCCAACGCCTGGCTCTTCGCGGCTGTCAGCAGCGACCCCTGCGGCGAGAGGTAAATCACACGGGAATCGGGCTTCCTCACGCTCCGGATCGCTCTCGCTACAGGCCCCGGGCAAAGAACCATCCCTGGCCCTCCACCAAACGGGCGATCGTCGACTCGGGCGTGCTTATTTTCCGCAAACTCGCGGATATCTGTATGCCGAATCTCCAGATAGCCCCCATCCCTGGCCCGTTTCAGCATGCTGACATCAAACGGACCTCGGAAATATTCGGGAAAGAGCGATAAGATCTCAATTTCCATTAAGCTTTCGTGGGCTGTTCTCTCTTCTTCGCTACTTTTTTGCGCTGTTCTCTCTTCTTCGCTACTTTCGCCACTTTCTTCTGGACCAATTCCTTCACGACTTCAGGAGCGACTTTCTCTACGAGCGACTTCACTCTATCGCTGATCTGAGCGCCCTGACCGAGCCAGAATTGAACGCGGGGGACGTCGATGAAGTAGTTTTTGTCATCAGCGCCGAACGGATTGTACCATCCGATCATCTCAAGATATTTTCCATCGCGGGGATTTCTGGAGTCGGTGACAACGAGGCGGAATCTCTGCCGGCTGTTGGCTCCCTGTTGTCTCATGCGAATGATTAGTGCCATTTTTTACCTTCGAATTGTTTCTTAAGTTCATTTAGATCCGGCATACCGCCCATCTTCTTTGCTTGGGCTTTCATGTCGGGCATATTTTTAAAAAGTTGTTTCACGCGCTTAAAGCCTTTGACCATCCGGTTCACGTCATCCAACTGGACGCCGCTCCCTTTGGCAATGCGTTTTCTGCGCTCATGTTCGAGTTCCACCTTCTCCTGCCGCTCATTTGGCGTCATGGAGAGGATCATCGCTTCCATTTTTTTGAACTCTGTATCGGAAAAGTCGAGATCTCCGAGCGAACTCATTCCTGGCAGCATCTTGAGCAGGCTCTTAAAGGAGCCCATCTTCTTCACCATGCCCATCTGCTTGAGATAGTCTTCATAAGTGAAAGTGGCTTTCTTGAGCTTTTTCTCCAGCTCAGCGCTCTGCTCTTCAGTAAAATTCTCTTGGGCTTTCTTCACCAAGTTGATCACATCGCCCATGCCGAGAATCCGGTCGGCCATGGAGCGTGGATTGAAAATCTGCAAGTCATTGACTTTTTCGCCAACCCCTTCAAACTTGAGCGGCTTATTCGTCACTTCGCGGATCGAAATGGCGGCTCCTGCTCTAGCATTTCCATCGAGCATGGTGAGGATTGTGCCAGTAATCTGGACGCGCTTATCAAACTCGGCGGCTGTCTTGACCGCATCTTGGCCTGTCG
>DATIIR010000062.1:0-9552 GCA_035479435.1 Chlamydiales bacterium | reverse complement strand
CTTCCACGAGCCCCCCGAGATCCCTCACCATTACAATGAGCAGCGCATCCCCTTTGTCCCCGGCATGATTTTCACCATCGAGCCGATGATCAACGCCGGCGTCCGCGACGGCATCCTCGATACCCACGACGGCTGGACGGTACGCACTAAAGACGGCAAGCCCTCAGCGCAGTGGGAACACACCGTCCTCATCACCCCCACCGGCCACGAAATCCTCACCCTGATTTAAAATAGCAATTCTTGCTCAGGGTGGGTCTGCGTCTTCAGTTTTTTTTTTCGCTTTGCAGCGTCTGATGGGTCTGTCAGTACGGTGATCAGCTCGTGGAGCTGCTGGTTCTCTTCCTCCAACGCCTCGACTTGCGAGCCCAGCTCGTGAAGCTCTCTCTCCACTTCTTTGGGGAAAGGAGTGAGCTCGAGGGTCGTCTTCTCCATGCGAAGCTTCTGAAGCTCCGTGTCAGTCAGGAAAAGATGTGTGCGGGTCTCTTGAAGCACTTGATTTTTCTCCTCAAATTGCTTCTTGAGCTGCTTGAAAAGCGGCTCGATCTGAGAGAGATGGACCATCTTCTGTTGCGCATAGTCGAGCTCTACTTGAGGGCGGAGATTTCTCTCGGCTTGCACTTCGGTTAGCCGCTGCAGCGCAATGCGCCCTTGATGGGCCTCTGCCTCAGCCTGTTTGAACTGGAAGGTCAGCGTCGCGATCTCGTTCTGAGCGGCATTGAGCTGCTCCTGGAGCGGAATGGCGATTTTTTGCACCTCTTGACGGGCGGCAGAGAGCTGGCTCTCCAGGTCGCTCGCCTCTTGGTCCGCTTCCTTGGCCTTGAAGCTCTCGCGCACATAGAGACGAGCGAGCGTCTCGTTGATCTGGTGCGTCTGCTCTTTGGCGTAGCGGGCAGCATTGAGCTCGTTCATCAGCTCGTTATTTCGGATGGCCAAAGCCTCAGAGTCGCGGATGGAAGCGAGATCCTTTTGCGTGTCGCTGAGCTCTGTTTTAAGGAGGGCCATCTGCTGGTCTCTGTCGGTCAGCGTGACAGCGAGAGTCTCGCTCTCTTGCATGTGGCGGGCAGTCGTTTTCCGGAGCACCTCGTTGAGGATGAGGATCGACGAGTGTTCCGCTTGGAGCTCCTCAAGCTCTTTCTGGAGAGCATCGCTTTTTTCGGAAAGGGCGATCTGTTGGGCGAGGGCCGATTCCTGAGTCTTGACAATCTCATCTTCGAGGTTTTCGAGGGCGGCTTTGCGTGTCTCCATCTGCTGGTTGAGCGAGTCGATCAGAGATGCGCGCTCTTCAAAGGCAAGCGCCGTGATAAAAAAGGCGAGGCCCAAGGAGCCTTCTAGCCCAAGCTGCCAGAGATGGTCATCGATAAAGAGAGCGTGCTTGATGGCGGCCGTAATGCCGAGAAGAACGAGAGAGTAGGTGAAACCGCGCAGTTGCAGGCGGGCAGAGAGATAAAGCCCCACAAGAGAGAGAAAGAGGAGGTCGAAGGGGATCTCTGTTCGGCCGCCGATGGCAAGAGTAGAGAGAAGCGAGAGGGGTCCCCACAAAGAGGTCTCCTTCTGAAAGAATTGAATCGCCCTTTCCATCATAATAATTCTAAGGCCTTTGCCACTGTGAGAAGTCCTTTTTCAAACCGCTCCATTTCAAAATGCTCATTGGGAGCATGGATGTCATCTGTCGGCAATCCATATCCCATCCCAACCACATCGGCTTTGAGTTCCTTGATCATTTTTGCAATGATCGGAATCGATCCCCCAGTGAGCCGATTCTTACACGCCGTGCCCGTCACTTCCTCGGCTGCCCGAGAAATCGCCTTGGCCAGCTTCGTATCGGGACTGCTCCGGTAGGCCTCTTCTCCACCAAATGTGGCTACTTTAATTCTCATACCAGGAGTTGCATTCTTTTTCAGGAAATCGATTAAATTATGTTCAATTTTCTTCGGATCTTGATGGGGAACAAGGCGGCACGATATCTTTGCGGTGCACTCCGCTGGGATGACGGTTTTGAAGCCGGCGCCGAAATAACCGCCGCCGAGGCCGTTGATCTCCAGTGTAGGGCGCATCGTATTGTTCTCAGCTAGCTCACGCCCTTTTTCTCCGCCGATGGCGCCGACGCCAAATTCTTTGATGTACGATTCCCTCTCCATCGGGAAGGCGAATTGACTCCGCTCTTCTGGACTCGTCTCGGCCACCTGGTCGTAAAAACCTTCGACTCGGACCCGCCCCTTCTCGTCCCATAATTTTGCGAGGAGCTCGGCCATCGCTCGGTTGGGATTATAGGCCATTCCACCGTGTAAACCCGAATGGAGATCGGTGTTCGATCCCGTCAGTGTAATCTCGATGGCGACCAGGCCGCGGGCGCCCAAGGTGATCGCCGGAGTCTTGCGGTCAAACTGGTCGTGGTCGACGACTAAAATCGCGTCGGCTTTGAGCTTTTCTCTCAATCGATGCAGCGATTTAGTCAGACCCATACTGGAAGACTCCTCTTCTCCCTCGATACAGAATTTCAGATTAATCGGCAATTCACGTCCTAATTCTTTCCATGCTCTCACTGCCGCAATGGCGAAAAAAATCTGCCCTTTGTCATCGACAGCGCCCCGCGCAAACACTTTGCCCTCTCGCTCTGTCGGTTCAAACGGATCGCTTTTCCAAAGCGCAAGCGGATCGACGGGCTGCACGTCGTAGTGGCCGTAGATCAACACGGTGGGCGCTTTGGGCCCGGCGCGCAAATCCTCCGCATAGATCAGCGGATACCCTTCCGTCTCGATGCTCTCCGCTTTCATGCCTGTATTTTTTGCGATGTACTCTTTCAGCCACACAGAGCAAGCGCGCACCTCTTTGGCAAAGGCGGGATCTGTGCTGATCGACTTAAAGCGGAGGAAAGTGAAGTAATCGTTGCGAATCGCCGAGCGATGCTGTTCGACCCATTTTTTCAATTGAGGAAGAGATGACATGAACAGTCCCTTTTTTTCATGTCGATATTAGAAAATTAGCGACAGAAAGTCACTTAGATTCTCTCCGATTTTTCCGATCATCGAAAACCTGACCCGCGTTTTCCACGAGGAATGCCGCCAAGGTTTCATCGCCTTCATACTTCATTTCGACATCCATATTTCCATCGGGACTCGGTTCGCTGCAGGTGATTAAAACGTAACAGGCGCAATTGTCGCCGAGGAATCTTTTAATCTCTTTTTCAACATTGACGATCTTGCTCATCCAATATTCTCTTTGTCAGTTGTTTGTGTATAGATGACAGAAAGGAAATTTTCATGCAATCGAAATTCCAGAATACGTTAGAATAGAGCTTCTCGAAAATGGTGAGAAGACTATGGCATTTGCAAAAAGAATTTTTCTCTTTCTACTTCTGAATATTCTCGTTGTCACGACGATTTCGATCGTCCTTAATTTCTTCAATGTCAGGCCCTATTTCCAAGCGTACGGCATCGACTACAGATCGCTTCTGATTTTTTGCTTTGTCTGGGGCATGGGGGGTGCGTTCATTTCGCTCGCCCTTTCCCGCGTGATGGCGAAGTGGATGATGGGCGTGCAAGTGATCGATCCCCACACGAAAGATGCCAATGAGCGGCAACTCCTCGAGAAGGTGCACCACCTCGCTCGCAAAGCTGGCCTTTCCACGATGCCCGAAGTGGGTATTTACCGCTCCAACGAGGTGAACGCCTTCGCTACGGGCCCCACCCGGAGCAGAGCCCTCGTCGCCGTCTCGACAGGCCTCCTCAACCGCATGAAAGAGAGCGAGATGGAAGGGGTCATCGGCCACGAGATCAGCCACATCGCCAACGGGGACATGGTCACGATGACGCTTTTGCAAGGTGTCGTGAACGCCTTTGTCATGTTCCTCGCCCGTGTGATCGCCTTCGCCCTTTCGGGGCTTGGCCGGAACAAGCAAGAGGGAGGCGGGGGCAGCACGATGAGCTATATTCTCTTTGTCTATCTCTTTGAGGTTGTGTTTATGATCCTCGGGTCCATTGTCGTTGCGTCCTATTCGCGCTACCGCGAGTTCCGCGCCGACGCGGGAGGCGCCCGCCTAGCCGGCAAGGATGCGATGATCAGCTCGCTGCAGACGTTGCGTTCTTTGCAAGAGATCAAGGATCCGCGTGAGAGCCCTGCGATGGCCGCCTTCAAGATCTCCCATCAGGGGAAGAAGGGGCTGCTCAGGTTATTTGCGAGCCACCCGCCGCTAGAAGAGAGAATCGAGCGGCTACAACTGATGCACGTCTAAGAAAATCGGGCTGGGGCACGCACACGGGCTCGGGCACGAAATATCCTCCAAGGCACCGAGCCCCCCGCCTCTCGTGCCCGTGTGCGTGCCCGTGCCCGATTCTCTCTCCCCTTTCCCCATAAATAATTCTTATGCGGTTTTCAATTCGGGATTGAGCTATACTGCCCCCCATGAAAACGGTCGTTGTGGGCATGTCGGGAGGCGTAGATTCCTCGGTCTCCGCTCTGTTGTTGAAACAGCAGGGATACCGGGTCATCGGCCTGTTCATGAAAAATTGGGAAGAAGAGGGCCCCTGCAGGTCTGCCCAAGAGTTCGAAGATGTCGTGAAGGTGTGCGAAAAGCTCCAAATCCCCTACTACACCGTCAACTTCGTCGAAGAATACCGGGAATCGGTCTTTAAACAGTTCGTGGAGGACTACCGGGCCGGCCTCACCCCAAACCCCGACATCCTGTGCAATCGGGAGATCAAATTCAAAGTATTTTTAGAAAAGGCTATGGCTCTGGGGGCAGACTTTCTCGCCACAGGCCACTACTGCAGACTCGACGATCAGGCAAGGCTCGTAAAGGGCTGCGACCCCAATAAAGATCAAAGTTATTTCTTACACGCCGTAAAAAGAGAGGCGTTTCAAAAGGTCCTCTTCCCCGTGGGTGATTTGACCAAACAAGAGGTGAGGGCGATTGCCAGAGAGCACGGCCTGGCTACCGCCGAAAAGAAAGACAGCACGGGCATCTGCTTCATCGGCAAGCGCGATTTTAAACCGTTTCTCGCGCAGTATATCGCCATCAAGCCGGGCCACTTCGAGACGCTCGATGGGACGGTGGTGGGCCAGCACGATGGGGCCGCCTTCTACACGCTGGGGCAGAGGAAAGGGATGGGCCTCGGGGGCGAGGGAGATGCCTGGTTTGTTGCGGGCAAAGACCAGGAGCGCAATGTCGTCTACGTCGTCCGGGGCGCCGATCACCCGGCCCTCTTCCGCAGCGAACTCGTAGCGCACCATCTCACTTGGGTTGCCGAGGAGCCCGCCGCCTATCCGTTCCGCTGCAAGGCAAAAGTGCGCTACCGACAGCAAGATACCCCCTGCACACTTCACGAGTCGGGACGAGTCGTCTTCGACGAGCCGCAAAGAGCCGTCACACCAGGGCAGTCCATTGTTTTTTATACTGGCGATCTTTGCCTCGGCGGTGGCACCATAGGTTTATGATTTCAGTCACTATTTTGACCAAAAATTCGGCCGAAACACTGGAGCCCACACTTGAATCGCTCCGCCCGTTCCCCGAAGTTTTGCTTTTTGATACAGGCTCCAGCGACAGGACGTTTGAAATCGGCAAGCGGTATCCCAATGTGAAGATCGTCCAGGGGAGTTTTGAGGGATTTGGACCTACGCACAATTTAGCCGCAGAGCTCGCCAAGCACGACTGGATTTTATCGATCGACAGCGACGAAGTACTGTCTCCCGAATTGGCAGAGGAGATCTTGAAAGCGCCGCTAGATAAAAACAGTGTCTACTTACTCGATCGGTGCAACTATTTTCACGGCAAAAGGATGACGTGCTGCTCCGGTTGGCATCCCGATCCGATCATCCGCCTCTATCATCGAGGAACCACCGCCTTTTCCAACGATGCCGTGCACGAAAAAGTGGTCGCACGAGACCTCACGATCGTGCCGCTGCAAGGCAAATTGCTCCACACGCCTTATCGATCGATCGACGATTTCCTCGCCAAGATGCAACACTACTCCACCCTTTTTGCCGAACAGAACCAAGGGAAGAGAAGCGCCTCTCTGTGGAGTGCGATCGGTCACGGGTTTGCAGCCTTTGTGAAGAGCTATTTTTTCAAGCGGGGCATTCTGGGAGGCAAGGAGGGGTTTATTATTTCTCTCTACAACGCCCACACAGCCTATTACAAATATCTGAAACTCGCCTTCAAGAACAAATCGCTCTAAGCAGTTTTTGGAATACGGTTTGGGGAGTGATTTGGGCCAAACAGGGTGGGATCGCCACCTTGAACTTGCAACTCTTCTGGTTGCACGGCGCGCAAGGGAGATTCGACTGCAAGATATGGCCGCTCGTGCCAATAAGCCCCGAGTCTGTGGCGCCGTAAAGCGTGACGGAGGGGACGCGAAGGGCTGCAGCCAAATGACTGAGGCCCGTATCGACGCAAACAGCTCCCTTGGCCCGCTTGAGGATATACCCCATTTCAGAAAGCGATACTCTCGGCAGCACATGCGCTTCCGGTAGCGCTGCCAACCGCTTCGCCCTCTCCTCTTCTCCTGGGCTGCCCCACGGCAGCAAAACGGGGTAGCCGGCATGGGAAGCGAGGGCGATGAGCTCCTTCCAGTGCGCCTCCGGCCAAAGTTTCGTCTTCCAACTGGCGCTGTGGATAAAGACGAGATACGAAGGGGGAAGCTCGAAGGGAGGTTTTACAAAACACCCCTCCTTTAGGCTGAAGTCGGGAGGCGAAAGGGGCAGCGGATAGTCAAGCGCGCGCGAAAATAAAATGCGGAGCCGATCGATCGCATGGATCTTCCACGAGGCGGTGACTTTTTTCTGATAGGCAAAGTGGGCAATCCACTCCCGGACCGAATGGCGATCGAACCCCACCCTCTTCCCCCTTGCTAAAAGCGCAAGAAACGCCGACTTGAAATTCCCTTGCCCATCGATCACTAGATCGTACTCGCTGGCTCGCAAATTGCGCACAAAGGCTCTCACATCGCTATAGGTCGAAAGGTGGGAGAGTTTTTTGCGCCACTGCCGATGGGATGTGGGGAAAAAGCGCTTCACAGCCCGGTGCCAAAGAGCCACCTCGGAAAAACTTTTGTCGATGGCCCAATCGATCTCGATATCGGGGATCGCAAGGGCCGCGTCGTTCAATGCGGGGAGAGCATGGATCAGATCGCCCAAAGAGGTCAATTTAATGAGAAGGACTTTTTTCGTCACGATGGGGAACTCAGGAAAATCAGCGAATCAATCACCTCTTGAGCCTGGTCGAGGCGGACCGCCTGGTCGTGCTCCAAGAGATAGACCTCGTGCGGATGGATCTCAGCGCACAGATTCTTCAGACTCTCTGTCTGCAAGATGATATAGTCCACCTCGCTGAGCGAAGAGAGGAGGTGAATGAACTCATCGTTGGGCTTGGAGTCGCGCACGTAGATGATGAGCTCTTGATTCTCGAAGCCTGAAAGCTGCCGGATCGTCCTAAAGAGCGCATGGGTCATCGACTGCCCTTTATCGAGCACGAGAAGCGAGTAGCGCTTGCCCTTAAGGATCTGGTGGAGAGCGTAGGTGTGGCTCTCATCGAAGATCTTGGATCCAGAGTCGGTCTCGAGGAGGCGGCAAGCCAGTTCGGAGAGGGTGACTTGAACGCAGCCGAGCCGCTCGATCGAAATGCCAGCGGCGATGTTGGCGAGCTGAGTTGCCAGATGGATATCGAGTCCATTGGCAAGCCCCAGACAAATCATCGCTAAAACTGTATCGCCCGCACCGGTGACATCGAGCACCTCTTTGGAGCGGACGGGAAAATCGGAGCGGGTCCCTCCAGCGTCAAAAACGGAGATCCCCGCCTCAGAACGGGTAATGAGGAGGATCTCCACCTTCGAAATGGCGAGGAGTTCACGAGCGACCTGATCGAGAGGCGTGGGAGGCACCATCTTGACGGCAGCATAGGCCTCGGAGAGGTTGGGCTTCAGGACAGTGGCGCCCCGGTACTTAGTAAAATCGGTCCCTTTTGGGTCGACGATGGTGGGGACATTGGCCCTCTTCGCAATCCGCAGACACTCGGCAATCAGCCGGTGGGTCAGAAACCCCTTCCCATAGTCGGAGAGGGCCACAATCTGCACTTGGGGAATCAGTAGTTCTAGTTTTTCAACAATCGCAGACTCGACCTCGGGACAGAGAGGCTGGATGGTTTCGAAATCGACGCGGATCAGTTGCTGGTTATCGGCGATGAGCCGATTTTTCACAGGCGTTTTGTAGTTGGGCTCGACGAGTAACACCGAGGTATCGGCGCAAGAGAGACACTTTTTCAGCTCACTCCCCTCTGCATCGTTCCCGATACGCCCCACCGCAACAACACTCGCACCGAGCGTTGTCAAATTGAGGACGACGTTCCCCGCGCCGCCCGGGCGAGACTCTTGCTTCAGAACCTCCATCACCGGCACAGGCGCCTCGGGGGAGATCCTCTTCACCCTCCCCGTCGTGTAGGTGTCGAGCATAAAATCGCCCAGCACCAAGACTTTAAAGGGTTTGAAATGGCGGAATGCGTTAGCGAGCTTTACCATCGAGAGTTTCTCATCAGATACTCCTGCACATATTCCCGAACCGCAGGTTCGATCGGGACGGTCTCAATGTACTTTGGATCAGAAGAGAAGATCTTATGGAATTTATCCATGATTGCGCAAGTATAATTCTGATATTGGCGGTCGAGTTCGCGCGGCATCGGGATATAAATGATGTTCGGCCCCCTTTGGAGCGCCTTGAAAAGGGCCTCCGCCAGGAAATTCCACGTCGTCACCTCTCCCCTTCCCACGTTGAAAATCCCACAGACGTTTCTATACTTCGGCTCCAAGAGGGCGCAGGTCATCTTCACGGCGTCTTTCACATAGATGAAATCGCGCACTTGCCCCCCGTCCGCGTACTTTGGGTCGTTGGACTTATAGAGCTGGATCACCCCTTCGTCCTGGGCTTTCTGCGTCATTTTCAGCACCATCGAGGCCATGCGTCCCTTGTGGTATTCGTTCGGGCCGAAAACGTTGAAGTACTTCAGGCCCACCACCCGATTCAACACCCCTTCCCGCTTCATCCAGAGATCGACCAACTGTTTGGAGAAGCCATACATATTCATCGGCCGGAGCGTCTCCAACTTCGCCTCATCGTCGTCGAAGCCCATGGAGCCATCGCCATACGTCGCTGCCGACGAGGCGTACACAAAGCGCTTATTCGCCCTCAAGGCCCATTCGGCCAATCGCACCGTGAAGCGGAAATTATTCTCCAGCAAGTAGTCGCCATCGGTCTCGACTGTATCGGAACAGGCGCCCATGTGGACAATGGCATCTACTTCGCCTTCCCGCCCTTTGAGCCACTCGAAGATCTTGTGTTTGGAGATGATGTCGAGAAATTCTTTGCCGACGAGGTTTTTCCACTTATCGGACTCTTTGAGATCATCGACTAGAATTAAATTTTTATGGCCGCTGTCGTTCAGATGGCGGACGATGCCGGAGCCGATCATCCCCGCCGCGCCCGTAATGATAGTTTTCATGGCAGCAATGGTAACAAAAGACGCGCCTTAGAGGCAATAGATTAAACCTCGTAGCCCGCGTCTCGGAG
>DATIIR010000061.1:0-18948 GCA_035479435.1 Chlamydiales bacterium | reverse complement strand
TCCCAAGGCATCGTTCACCTCATGATGAAATAGATGCCAAAACAGTTTATAGAATCTAAAGAAAAGTGTTACCCATGTCGGTAGACTTTGTTACCTATGTGGGTTGACTAAAGTGTTACCTATGTGAGTGGACTGTACCTTTCTATCCTTTCTCGGTGCTCTCGGTGTGCTCGGTGGTTAATTTTACGTTTCAGCTCCCTAACTCAAGGCGGGGTCCTTCTAATCTTTAGAATCTGTGGAACGAGCGGTATTTAATGGACTGTGAAGGTTTGTTGCACGTCGTTGAAGATGCCTGGAACAAGCTTGTTCTCTTCGCCGAGCAGTTCTAGCCTCACCGTGTGTTTCCCTTTCTTCAGTCCGTAAATATAGAACGGTTGATAGGAAGTAACTATGCGGTTGACCTTCCCGTCGATGCTGACGCGAACTTTATAGCCATCGGAGCTCAGTTCGGCGTTGCTCACCAAAAAGTCGAGAAGAACTGGCTTCCCCTCTTCATTCCGGACCTGATCGCTGGGTTCATTGTAGGTGATATAGGGCTGGGAGAGGTCGATTTGGGGATTATTCTCCTCATCTCCTACGTAGAAGTTGCGGGCGACAAAGCCATTTTCCCCTTTGAGACTCTCGCCGAAAGAGCGGGCCGGAAAAGCCCTGATGGTGTGGATCCCGTCTTTGAGCCGGAAGGGAAGTTGGAATTTGTACCTCGTGTTGTAGTAGAAGCCCGACTCATCGAACGGATCGAGGGCCGGTTCATTGATGGCGAAGTAGGGCATGTTGTCGATGACGAAGTGGATCGTTTGCCCCATTTTACAGACGGCGATCTCATTAGCGCGGTCGAACTGAGAAGAGGCGGCGCCAAGAGCGTAGCCGTCGATGCGGAACTGAACCCAAACGGGATTGGCAGATAGGAGCTGCCCCGGTTTGGGGGTCGATATCGCTAGGACGATCGTAGTGGATTCGGCGGACCGCGCCACAGGCATGGTGCGGATATTTGAGCGGTTGGCTTCAGGCGGTCTGTCAGCGAGAACGGTGGCAACGAGCATCATAGCTGCAAAAACGGCATTCATAGAACACTCCATCTGGAAGTTTCGTCATAGCCGCTTCAAACAATTTTTGCAAATATATAGGGTTCTGGCTTAGATAGGCCTTATGGGATCGCAACGGTTTTTTCAGCTCCTCCTCATCTTTGGAACTACACTTACGATGATGGGAACGCTCCTGTTTTTTAAACAACAGCCCTTCCTGAGCCACGGCGGCCTCATCGCACAGAACGTCAACAACTATCTAGGGCCCGACGGAAGGACACCGCCCGAACTGGTTCGGATCCAGCTCCTGGTCCACGACGACCCTAATCCACAGGGCGTTCAGATCGAGAGCGTCAAGTTCAATGGCCAGTCGGTCCCCCTCAAGCCCCGCGACATCTATGGATTTCGGGGGCAAGCGAGTTTCCAGTTGCGGCCCGGCAAGTATACCCTCAAGTGGAAGGTGCAGCGCGACCGGCTCACTTGGCCCCGCACCATCGAGCACACCGAAGAAGTAACAATCGACCCGCGCGATCTCTGGATCCAAATCAACATCGTGGGCGAGAAGGCGTCAATTACTTGAGCCAGGCGCAGATTTGGTCGGTGACACGCGGCGAATAGAGAAGCCCGACGTGGCCGATGTCCTCTAGAATCAGACACTTGTTCTCTTTAATCACAGCCGAGTGGCCAGGAAGAACAAGTTGGTCGCTCCGAGTCGCGATGTGGTGAAAGCGGATCTCTTTATTGTGATCCATAGCGACGCGAAGCTGCCGCAATAGAGGCGAATCGCGCTCCATTTCCCGAGCATTGGGACCAATAGCGATCCTGGCGAGGGGCGTCCCAGAGAGAGGAGACCCAATGGTGATCACGTCAGTGACTGTGCCAGGTGGGGCGAAAGCTGTGGCATACCAGCAGCTGACAAGGCCTCCCATCGAGTGGCCTACGAGGATCAGATCTTTGCGCCCCGTCTCTTTGGCGATCGCCTCTGCTTTGCTCTTCACTTGTTCTGCATAGCGCTGGATCGAACGGAATGGATGCCCCAGATCGATGGTGTAGATCGGCCCGAAGCCGGCCGCTTCAAGCTGTCTCTTCTGCCATCTCCAGACAGAGCCGTTATTGACGTAGCCGTGGACAAGGAGGATCGGTCTCTCTCGTCCCGAAAGGGCACGCCTCCTCGGCATGAAGCGGAAGAGAAGCACCCCTAAAATAGCAAAGAACTCGAGGCTCATTGCACGGATCCAGTGGATCAGTCGGGCTAGGGAGAGAGGAAAGCGGGGGGCTGCGGAGTTGAGGAGCTGGATGGCACCCAGATAAGCAAAGGCGATGGAGCCGAGAAAGGTCGCATAGGCATCCGTCATCGCATAGACAAACGCAAGGAGAAGGGCCCCGCCCAACAAAAGGGGCGTGGCCAAAGTCAGCCTAGCAACCCGTTCCAAAAGAATTTTCTCCAAAAAAAGATCTTGATGGTATCATCCAAATTAATATATGAGCAAGCGAAAAGAGGAAAACAGCATGTATCTGATCGGCATAGACATAGGCGGGACAAAAATCTGCGTTTGCATAGGAGATCCTCAGGGCAATATCCTCGTCTCAAAACGGATCCTCACGCAACCCCTCAAAGGGTCGATCCATGGTCTCAAGGCGATCGCGAGTCTCATTCGGGAGATGTTCGAAGAGAATAGACTGGAGCTGAAGCAGATCGCAACGATCGGGGTCTCCTGCCCAGGACCGATTTCGACCCGCGAGGGGAGGATGTTGACTCCGCCAAATCTTCCCGGATGGGAAAATACGGAGATCGTCCGTTATTTCTCTGAGACATTCCATAAGCACGTGATGATGAACAATGACGGCAATGCGGCGGCCGTTGCTGAGTTCCAATTTGGTTCGGCCAAGGGGACGCCCAATCTCGTCTACCTCACCTGCAGCACCGGCATGGGCGGCGGCGCAATCGTCAATGGAGAGCTCGTCCAGGGCGTATCCGATACAGCGGCCGAAGTGGGCCATTTCGTTCTCGATATCAAGGGGCCTCAGTGCCCTTGCGGACAGAGGGGCTGTTTTGAGACCTACTGTGGCGGGGCCGCTCTCGCCAAGAAGATGCGCGAAGAGATCGAACGGGGTCAAATCAAAACCGAAATCCTCATCGAAGCACAAGGGAAACTGGATCAGGTCGATGTGAGTTGTCTCATCAAAGCGGTCCAAAAAAAGGATGCCTATGCCCTCAAAGTTTGGGATGAATTCATCACCCGCTTGGCGCAAGGGATTGGGGTCGTTCTGATGAACTTCAACCCCGAAGTGGTCGTCTTGGGCACGATTGCAATCCACAGCGGTCCCCTGCTTCTCGAGCCGCTCAAGAAGCAACTCCCCCACTTTGCGTGGCGCGAGAACGTCAAGGGCTGCCGCATCGAGGTGAGTTCCTTGGGCGATGCAATCAGCGAATACAGCGGACTCGCCCTCGCCAAGATGGCGCTCCTCAAGCTCGGTCAAATTGGCCCTAAACTCTCCTCCGTCAAGGGAGTCTGACGCGCAGGGCCTGACATTTGCCTTCGATCTCGATCGCTTTGGCAGCGGCCGGAATGAGATAGGTCATCCCCGGCTGAAACGGCTCTTTGTATGAATCGGCCGAAATCTCCCCTTCTCCCTCAATGCAGAAAAAAATCTGAAACGACTTGGGGATCGCTCCGATATGGAGTTTATCGAATATATCGAATCTCTCGACGATAAAAAAGGGCGATGAGACGAGCGTGACGATCTGATGGTGCAGATCGCTCTGAAGCCTTTGGGGTGTCACTTTGGCGTGCCCCTTATCGCTCCAGTGAATAGCAGCGAGCCCCTCCTTCAAATGGAGAGCACGACCGGTCCGCCCCCAATCGTAAAGTCGATACGTCGTATTGGAATTTTGCTGCACTTCGTAGAGGAGGGTGCCGGCGCAAACGGCGTGAACACGTCCGCCAGGAATATAGATCGCCTCCCCCCTTTTCAACTCCAATTTTTCGAGACACTCTTCGGCCTTGTTTGTCTTGATCGCCTCGAGAAATTGTTTTTCAGAGACCTCTTTTTTCAGACCTGCCAAAACGGTCCCCTCTTCGAGGATAAACCACATCTCTGTTTTAGGATCTCCCTTCAGGCCAGGAGCTGTCTGCTCATCGGGGTGGACCTGGATACTGAGGTTCTCTTTTGCGTCGATGATTTTTAAAAGGAGAGGAAATCGATCGAACTTTTGCCCTACACCGACCAGATTTTCTCCCATTTCGCGCATCAATTCATGGAGCGATTTGCCTCTATAGGCGCCATTCATGGCCACGCTCATCCCGTCATCGCGATCGGAGATCTCCCAACTTTCAGCAATGCGAGACACTGTCACATCGCGGTGGTATTTTGCGGCAATCCGATCGCCACCCCACACATAGTCTTGGTAGACAGGTTTAAAGCGAATAGGGTACATAATCCATCCGTCGTTTTACCCGACCGTAGCACATATGGTCTTTAAAGACCGCTTTTCTAAATATTTATCCCCCTCGGGGTAGTTTTTTTTCAGCCACTTATGGAAATTGCGCGTCGCATTGCGCCACTCGAGCTGTAGACGAGCCGGCTGAACCAGTGTCTCATCATAGTAAAGGCGACCCGGATCGAGATGGAAAATTTGCCCATCCACATAGCCCCAGTTGTGCTCCACATCGCGATCCCCATCGGCGATCTGTTTCGCGATCCGCTTTTCAATCCCCTCAACGTAGGCATCAATCTCCCTGCAAAGTCCGGCAAGCCCCTCCTTCTGGTAAATCGCCTCGAGTCCCGAATAGAAGGGGATTCCCCTCTTTTGCAATACGAAGGGAACGGAGTTTAAATCGATGGCGTGCTGGCGGTGCGCCCGATCCGTGAGAGCGAGGATCGGCAAGGGGCGATCCGAAGGACCCAGATGCAGATAGTCGATCCCCTCGCCAAACTGGCGATAGGCAATCTCATAGCTGTTCTCGTAGTAGTGGCGCCGGGTCATCCGCTTCACCTTCTCTTCAGGTGTAAAGAAAGCGTACCAGGGAGTTTGTAAATATTTCTGGTTAAATAACTTAAGAACATATTTGCCATCGGCGCTCGCAAAGACAAAACATTGCCTCCCTTTATTTAGGTAGTGGAAGGGCTGCGAGAGAATGGCTTCAATCTCAGGGGTTAGCGGAGGTGCCTGTTCGGCGAGGAGGGGACCTTTTATGAGGCGCGGGGAAAAGCCGTCGGTGCGGAGGAAAACAACGAAAAAGAGGCCTAAGGAGACTAGAAGAGCGAGGCAGAACCGTTTCATTGTAATTTCTCAAGGCGCTGATCGAGATAGGGGACCCACTCTGGCATATTTACAGTTAGCCAGCGGCGCAGTTTGGCAGCGTAGCGATGGATCTCAGCGAGGCGGTCGAGTCCTGGACTCAATCTGTAGTTCCCAAAGTCAAACTCGATCGCCCGATCGGCGAGGAAGCCAAAATTGCGATCTATATTCGGATCGGAATTGAGAACTTCTTTGCCAGCGCGAGCGCAAAGGAGTTCGATGAATTGATCGATCCGCTGATGCATCAGAGCCGGATCGTGGCGGGCTGCAAAAAACGACTCTTTAAAAGGCTCGGCTTTTTTTTGGAGCGCGAATCGAACCGTATCGAGGGGGAATTTATAATTGCGGCCAACGGCATCTCTACAATGGAGCACGGGGAGATTCATGGGCGTGGGATTGAGATGGATATAGACAAGTCCCGTCTCCTCTTGCAAGTGGTCATAAGCGATTTTACAGGCGTTGAAAAGATGGACGACCTTTTCATTTGTCGGCACTCGATCGTAGCGAAATAGTTTGATGACATATTCGCCATCTTCGCTCTCAAAAACATAGCTCTGAGCCCCCTTGCCGATAAACGTGTAATTTTGCTTCAGAATCTCATGGAACTGGGGATGGGGATCGACTTCCCAGGAAGGTTGGGAAGGATAATCGAGACGAAGCTTTGCGACGCGAAACCCCTGCGTCATCCGCTTGGCTAAACCGGGCAGCGAAAGCATCAGCGCCACAAACAGAATGAGCGTCAGAACTCTTCTCATGCTGAACATTGTAGCAGAAAAAATTTCACTGCGCTATAATAGCGATAAATTGACTGGAGGATAGCATGCATCGCCGTATCACATCTCTACTTCTTTTCGTAGCGGTTGCCTTTCTAGCAAGTCCTGCTATGGCTTCAATCATTAAAAAACCTCCTGTTAAAGCCGCCGATCTCACTTACGATGAACTCGTCTGCACAGATGAGCACAAAGCGTGCATTCGGGAAATCATCTCCTCTATGGCTGAGACCAGCCTCGTGGGTCTTTACTTTAAGGAGACTCACCTCAAGGCGCTCGGCGATCAGATCAACGAAGTGCACCCTCTGAAGTTCCTATCTGTTATTTTTACAGATCCCTACCTGAAGACCTGCATGACCGTCATTTGGGATAGCAATATCAAACGGGGCCACTTTCTAGAAGGGCTCGGAGGCCATTTGGATCGGGAATTGGCCAAAGGGAAGCTCTATTCCCACCTCGAAGCTTTCGGACAGGATGTGGGCGTCCCCCATGAGCAGATGCGCCCCTATTTCGATGCGAGAGATTGGGAAAATTTTGTCGTCTTTTTGATGCAATCGTGAGTGCAATCGGACTTGTCTCAGAAGCTTTTTTCGAAGCACCTGATGCTTACCCATACGATGACTCTGCCTCCGAAAGGGTAGGTCAAGTCGCCCTCGCCTGGTTCTCGATTGCAGCTATGTGCGCGGGCGTTCCTGCTTTCATGAAGAAAAAGAGGATTGTAACCCTCACTCACACGGTGACTCCCACTCCTGTGGCTGTAGAAGTCGTAGAGGTTGCTGCGGTCGCCCCAAATGTAGAAAGGGCCCCCCGCTCCTCACACGCGGCAGAGATCAGAGAGCTTTTCACGACCATCGCAAATACATCTGTGCTTCAATTGCCGTTGAGAGGGATGAGGCTCCATGCAATAGGGAATGAGCTCCGGAGAGATTCTGTGCATCCCTTTGAAATGCTCAGATGCGCTCCCAGGGAATCGATCCAGAGAATCTTTCGCGAAGGGAGCCGGTTCAAGATCCAGACAGTGATCGAAGGGATACGAGAAGGGATGATCAGGGAGAGCCACAATCTCGAGCTATTCACCCCAGGCCTCGCAGCGGATATGGGCAAATCAGAGGAGAGGATTAGGCCGTTGATTCAAGCGCGCGATTGGAGAGGTCTTGTCGAGTATCTCTTTGATATACCTTCTTTGCATGAGGCATAAATGTTTCGGGCGTCACGATCTTAGCCTCGTGGAGTCTCTCCAAGTAGACGGCGCTAGCCGCTTCCCATCCGGGGATGCCCCTGAGGATATCTTGTCCCGGTTTTGCCTCTGAGTGAATCCAGATCTCGCCTGTGCTCACGCACATCAGCTCCATCGCCGTCTGTCCACCAGAACGGGTACAGGTCACATCGCTACGGTGGAAGAGAGGGGCAATTACATTTTCACTCTGGAAGGAGAAAGGAATGACCGAGAGGTGCTCCGGATAATTCTTGATCCCCTTCACCAATTCAGCGGCTCGCTTAAACAGCGACTCGCTACCTGGCTCATGATCTGCGCAAAAGACAAAAATATGCGTGGGAACTTTGTGCTCCTTGGCAAGAGCCGCCAATTTTTTCACATAATTGAGAGTCCCCTGATTGGCTGGCTGTGAACCTAAAAGGATGGTGAAAACCTTATCCTCGGGTTTAACCAGAAAATCGACCTCGTGCTCTCGGATCGCCGCTTTGATGGGTCCCCGCTCAAAGGTCTTCCGCATCAATTCGAGCTCTTCCTTATTTTTGTACTTGATCTTGATGTGTACTGGGGCAGTGGAGCGAGGCTTTGCCTTGTATTTCCTAAAAGCTTGCCGCACGTAGACATCTTCGCAATTGATCTCTTTTTCAGAAAGTCCACATGTCTCTTGCCAAAACTCCTCAGCAGTTTCCCCCTCCTCCAAAAGAGGGGCGATCGTCGTCAATAGAAGAAGGCGCCGATTTTTTTTGGATAGATTTTTAATCGGGCGAAAGAAATGGGTCGCCCTCTTTGTCGGAAGATCGACAAGCACTTTTTCCACGCGGACATTTTTCTTCCGCCTGTAGTTGAAAAACTTGAGCGCTTTGACAATCGCAGAGGTGCCCATCGGCTGCGTATCGATGATATGATCCACATCTTCTTTGATGAGAGTTCTCAGAGTGTGGTAAAAGATGCTGGGAAAAAGGAAAAGATCCCAAAGAAACTGGCCGTATACGCAGATCAACTGGATCGAAATCCTCCCCTTTTGCTGCGCCTTGTTCCAAAAATTGATGGAGAACTTGCTAAATGGAGCCCACTCCTTTAGAAGGTCCCTCCGCACGATGATGAGGTTGGGATTATGAGCCAAAGCCTCTTGCTCTTTGGCATTTGCGGTTTGGATGAGCCCCCCTCCCCCACTCGAAGTGATGATGAGAAGTTTTTTAGGCTTAGAGCCCTCTTTTGAAGAAATAGAATCTGATATCGGCATGTCAGTCCCGTTGCTAGCCCTTATAACTCTCTATCTAAAGGGGGAATTATCTCTTGTCAAGCTCCGATCACGCCGCTCATTACGAGGAACGAGAGGAGTTTGCAGCCCGTGTGGAGCAAAAATCCCTTGAATGGGAAGTCACTCCAAATGACGGGTGAAATTTGAGTCGTGGCGGTAAAACCGAGCCAAGCGCAGAAGCCGACAAACATCCCATCGGTTACGCTAGTCACGCCCATATACATCTCGAAAAAGCCTAAAAAGTAGGCGATGACCAAAGAGTTGATAAACCCATAGAGTAGGGCCAACTTCTTATTGCACCCCTTATTCCCGTGCTCCAATTTAGCCCAAGCAGGACCAAAGAGCCATTTTGAGTACCAAAGATACCCGATCACCATGTTGAGCACTGCAGCGATTACGATTGTGATTACATCGATCTGAATACCTTCCATTTTTCCTCCATGCGTTGAAAAAAAGACTCTATCACACCAAAGAATTTTTCACCTCAACGAAAAAGATGCCTATTTATCGCAGATTCCTTATACTGTCTCCTAAACAAAAAAAAGTTTACGTATGGCAACTCAAGTAGCTACAGCTCGTCCTCTCCTTCCCCTCCCTTCAGACCATTTAGAGCAATTATCGAGGGCAGCCTCTCTTCTCACCGTCGACCCATTGAGAGACACCCTCTACTACTTTTTCCCCCTGATAGGCGCCTATTTAAACGACTATCGCGAGCTCCGCAGCGATCCTTCCCAAGGGGCGATGATGCCCCCGAGGGCTACCGATCAAATTTTGGCGGAGGTGAAGAATCTAACCCGTTGCGCAAGGATCCGGCGTAAAATCCACACCTACATCGGCCTCAAGACCCAATTCGCCTGTTGCGGCGGCATCTATTCGCTCGCGACGCCTGCGCTCTTCATCCCCGATCAACACCTCTTTCGTCGGGATGGGAATAGTGCATTCGCGCAAGGGGGGCAAGGGGCAAACCTCCAAGACCCGCTCTGGACCTACTCCGACGATCAAACCCGCTTCCTCATCGCACGCGAGCTCGGCCAGATCAAGGAGAACAGCATTCTGGTTCGGATTGCGATCAAAATCGCGGCCGTTGCGGCCATTTTCATCATCTACGCCTCTCCATTTGGATGGACTTTAGGCCTCGCGCTCGCCGTGAGCGCCATCGGGCTCTATATCCTCTCAGAGAGGAAATTCCAAGCGAGAGCCGACACCCTCGGAATAGAAATTTTGGGCAGAAGGCTCCACAATCCGAGAAGGGCTGCAGAGATCGCCATCGAAACGTTGAACAAACAGATGCGTCAAAACATCTACCGGCGCGAACACACCGCACTCGGGCGATTCTACATCACTCAATCGGGCAATAACGTACTCGATCTTCTCCACCCTTATTTGACAACGCGAAGGAGCCAATGCGAAAGGAAATTATAGCGGGACTCTCCACTTTCTTTACGGTGGGCTATTTGATTTTGCTCTATCCGAAGATTTTGAGTGAGGGAGGGGTCGACTTTGGCTCCGCGCTCACGGCGACCATCCTCACCATCGTCCTCTCCACGACGTTTCTCGCTCTCTACGCCCATTTTCCCGTTGTTTTGGCCCCTGGGCTCAGTATCGGACCCTATCTCGTCTATTCGGTGATTTTACAAGATCACGTCTCCTGGCAAACGGCCTTCGGCATTGTTTTTTGGGCGGGTGTAGTTCTTCTGTTGATGAGCCTTTTTAAATTGAGACAGAAGATTCTCCTCCATCTGCCCCCCTCCATCAAGTCGGCAGCTATAGCTGGCATCGGCCTTTTCCTGATCTGCATCAGCCTCAAGAATCTCTCCCTTTTTGAAGGCCACGTCCTCACCCTTCCCAACGCCATTGTCCTTTTCGGCCTTCTTCTCTTCTTCACACTCCACTATTTCCAAATTTCGAGCGCCTTTCTCATCACTACTCTCTTCTGTTGGCTCATCGCCTTCCCCTTCGGGCTTGCCCACTGGAGCGGTCTCGTCGCCCTCCCTGCATCGATTCACCCCACCCTTTTTCAGCTTGATTTTCTCACGCCGCTTCAGCCTCTCCTGTGGGGAACAGTCCTCTCTGTCATTCTCATCAACCTCTTCGATACCAGTGCAGCCATTACGATCCTCGCCAAGCTCGCTCACAAACTCGACAGCCAGGGCCAAGTAAAAGACCTCGACCGGATTGTCATTCCCGATGGCGCCGGCAACATCGTCGCCTCCTTCCTCGGAACGGGCACCCTCACCTACACGCTTGAGTCGGCCTCAGGCATCAAAGCGGGCGGCCGAGGCGCCACTACGGCCCTCGTCTCTGCGTTTTGTTGTCTTACTGGGCTTTTTTTCTATCCGTTGATCTCCTCCATTCCCCTCTTTGCGACCGCACCGGCGATGATTGCAATAGGGATTTTTATGGCGCAGGAGGTGAGAAATATTCGTTGGAGAGATTATACTGAGTCGGTACCGGCAGCGCTTACGCTCGTAACCATCCCCGTCACGTTCAGCATTTACAGCGGCTTCTCCTTCGGCTTTATCTCTTACGTCTTTCTGAAGGCGATCAACGGGCAGTGGAGGCAAGTGCATCCCGTGTGCTGGATCCTGGCGTTCATCTTCGCCGCCCATCTCCTCCTCAACCACCCCTAGAAGATTTTACCACAGAGATAATCCACCACAGAGGTGGGGAGGCCCCACACCCCCGGAGGAATTAAATCCCTCTTGGGAGCGCGAGGGCTTCCCTCGCCTCTGTGGTGGATTACCTCTGTGGTTAATAATTTGCCTAGCCTTTTAGGTAGGCTTTGAGGATCTTGATTGGCTCGACGGGACGGTCACCCGCTGCTGTCGGCGACGTCTCGATCTTCTTCACCACATCATAGCCCGTCGTCACCTCGCCAAAAATCGTGTGGCGCATGTTGAGGTGTGGGGTCTGGGTCGTGGTAATGAAAAACTGACTCCCATTCGTGTTAGGTCCACGATTCGCCATAGCGAGAAGGCCAGGCTTGTCAAACTTCACGGTCGCCTTGCACTCATCGGCAAACGCCTTGCCCCAGATCGACTCCCCACCCGCACCGGTGCCAGTCGGATCGCCGCCCTGAATCATAAAATTCTTAATCACGCGATGGAAAACAATCCCATCGTAATAATGCTTAGCCACCAGACCGAGAAAATTCTCACAGGTCTTCGGCGCCACATCGGGCTTCAAAGTAATCTCAAAATTTCCTTTATTCGTTTCAAAAACAACGACTGGACTTTTCACGGGTTCTTTCTCCTGAGCTATCATCATAAAAGGAACACATAGGGCTGCCATCAAGGCAAACAACTTAGCCATAAACTCCTCCAATTAAAAAGAGTTCCATGATGCCAAAAATTTCCATTTATGCAAAGTTCAAAATCATGGAAATCATGATCATCCTCATCGTCGTCCTCGGTCTCGTCTTCGACTACACCAATGGCTTCCACGATGCGGCAAATGTCGTCTCCACCGTGATCGCGACGGGAGTGCTAGCGCCCCTCTCGGCCATCGTGATGGCTGGGGTCCTCAACTTCATCGGCGCAACCCAGATCAGCGGCGTCGCCCAAACGATTGCCACCGGCCTCGTCGAGGCCGAGGACGCCACCCAAGTGGTCGTCCTCGCCGCCGTCATTGGCGCCATCGTCTGGAACCTCCTCACTTGGTACTACGGCATCCCGAGCAGCTCCTCCTACGCCCTCATCGGGGGCCTCCTCGGCGGCGCCTTCGCCCACCAAGGACTCCAAACCATCCTCTGGAGCGGCCTCATCAACAAAGTGATCATCCCGATGATCGTCTCCCCGATCATCGGCTTTCTCCTCGCCTACCTCATCATGAAATGTCTCTACATCTATTTAAGGCGGCGCGGCGAAAACCATGGCCAAAAGGTCTTCCGCCACCTCCAAATCGGCTCCGCCTGCTTCGTCGCGCTATCGCATGGATTGAACGACGCGCAGAAAAGCATGGGACTCATCACGCTTGGCCTCTTTGCTGGCGGCTATCTCCAAACGCCAGCCATTCCCCTTTGGGTCATCTTAGCCTGCGCCGTCATGATGGGGCTCGGAACTGCTTCGGGTGGCTTTCGGATCATCAAGACGATGGCCTTCTCGATCACAAAAATCGAACCCGTCCAAGGTTTTGCAGCAGAACTTTCCGCTTCAGCGGTCATTCTCGCCGCAAGCTTTCTCGGCATGCCGGTCAGCTCCACACAAATGATCGCGGGCAGCATCACCGGCGTCGGCACCGCGAAAAGCTCCAGCGCTGTCAGCTGGCGCGTCCCACGCAGACTCATCTACGCCTGGTTTCTCACTCTGCCGGGTGCGGCTTTCATAGGCGTCATCGCCTATTGGGTATTGTACTTTATTAACTGATGTTTTATTTTTTAATGGAACGAACGGGTAATTCGCCATGCATATAGCATTCAGATTCCTTCTCATTTTTCTCTTTGCCGGGACTGCGATCCACGGCACCACTCCAAAACAAATTGTCGAGGAGATCCTCGCTCAAGCCGATGTAAGAGTCAACGGCGACCGCCCCTCCGACATCCGCGTCTACGACGACCGGCTCTACGCGCGCCTCATCGCCGACGGCTCTTTAGGACTCGGCGAGTCCTATATGGACGGGTGGTGGGATGCCCCAGCGCTCGATGAGTGCATGTGCAAATTGCTGAAAGCGAAGCTGGAAGCAAAAGTGAAGCCCACCTGGCAGATGGCTTGGAACTACTTCAAAGCCAAGATCTTCAATATGCAAGAGAAAGGGGCCCGCAGCACGAAAGTGATCGATCAACACTACGAGCTCGGGGACAATCTCTACGAACTCATGCTCGGAGACACTCTGGCCTATACCTGCGCCTACTGGAAAAACGCCCATTCCCTCGACGAAGCCCAGAAGCAGAAGTTTGACCTCATCGCCAAGAAAGTGGGATTGAAAAAAGGGATGCGCGTATTAGATCTCGGCTGCGGATGGGGTGGCTTTGCCCATCACATCGCCAAGAATTATGGCGTTGAAGTGGTCGCCGTCAACCTTTCAGCGGGGCAATGCGCCTATGCCAAGAAGCTCTGCGCAGGGCTCCCCGTCGAAGTGCGCAATCACGATTACCGTGAAGCCGAAGGAACTTTTGACCGCATCATTTCCATCGGCCTGATGGAACACGTGGGCGCCAAGAACTACAGAGGTTTCATGGAGCTCATCCACCGCTGCCTGAAGGACGACGGATTGGCCCTCGTCCACACCATCGGCAGAAACGAGAGCGCCGTGACCAGCGACCCGTGGATCAGCAAGTACATCTTCCCCCACGGCCACCTCCCCTCCATTGCCCAAATCGGACAAGCCGCAGAGGGGCTCTTTGTCATGGAAGATTGGCACAATATCGGCTCCAATTACGACACGACCCTCCTCGCCTGGTATAAGAATTTCGAAAGCAACTGGGACAAGATCAAATCCAACTATCCTGAACCCTTCTATAAAATGTGGAAGTATTACCTCCTCTCCTGTGCCGGAGCGTTCCGGGCCCGCAGCATTCAGCTGTGGCAAGTAGTCCTCTCCAAACAGGGGGTCCAGGGCGGTTATGATTCTGTCCGATGAGTATGAAATTAAGAAACAGGCGATTGTCCTCGACTTTAAGAGAAACCTCGTCGCCAACGCCACTTTCGCCTTAGAAAAAAAGACGTCCAATCTATTCAGAAATCGGAAGTCTGGATCGTCGAAAAAGCTCGACGTGAAGCAATTTAACCGGGTCCTATCGGTCGATCCCATCCGCCTGGAAGCCGTCGTGGAGGGGATGACCACCTATGAAGACCTCGTCGCCGCGACGCTGCGGCACGGCTGTCTTCCCCCTGTCGTCCCCGAACTCAAAACCATCACCGTCGGCGGCGCCCTCGTGGGGCTCGGCATCGAGGCCTCCTCTTTTCGCTACGGCCTTGTCCATGAAACCATCCTCGAAGTAGAGGTCCTCACAGGCGACGGCTCCCTCCTCATCTCTCGCCCCGACAACGAGTACAAAGATCTCTTCTTCGCCCTACCCAACTCCTATGGCACACTCGGCTATGTCCTCAAAATCAAGCTCAAACTGATCCCCGCCAAAAAATTCGTCCGCCTCACCCACCTTCGCTTTCACGACATCGCCCCCTATTTCGATAAACTCAAAGAGCTCTGCCTAAAAAAAAGGGAAGACTTCATCGACGGCGTCATCTTCAGCTCCAATGAGATGTACATCATTCTCGGTGAATTCGTGGACGAGGCCCCCTACACGAGCGACTACACCTACATGAGCGCCTACTTCGAATCGCTCCGCAAACGGGAGAGCAACTACCTCACGACCCACGATTACATCTGGAGATGGGACGCCGATTGGTTTTGGTGCTCCAAGCACTTTGGCATGCACAATAAAATCCTCCGCTTTCTCTTTGGCAAATGGATGCTCCACTCCGCCGTCTATTGGAAAATCATGCGCCTTGCCGCCTCCAATCGCCTTCTCAAAGCTCTCGTGAAGCTCTTTTCCAAGCCCTCTGAATCGGTCATCCAAGACATTCTGATCCCCATCGGTAACGCCCCCCAATTCTACGACTTCTTCCACAAAGCCATCGGCATCACCCCCATTTGGATCTGCCCCTTCCACTCTCCCCACCCCGAACAGAGATATCCCCTCGTCCCCATCGATTCCTCTCCCCTCTACATGGACTTTGGTTTTTGGGACATCGTCCCCTCGAAAAATCCCCCGGGAACGCTCAATCGTTTGATCGAGAAAAAAGCGCAAGAGCTCCACGGATACAAAAGCCTCTATTCCGAATCGTTTTACTCAGAAGAAGAGTTCTGGTATATTCATTCGAAAAACGCCTTTCTTCATCTCAAGGCAAAGTACGACCCCAAAAAGGCCTTCAAGGGCCTCTATGAAAAGTGTGTGAGGAGGAGTTAGATGATCCGAAAATTAGCTTCAGGACAATACCGTCTCTATTCACGAAAAAAGAACCCCAAAACGGGCAAACGGAGAAATCTCGGCACGTTTGACACACTCGCCGCTGCCAAGCAACATGAAAGAGAAGTGTGGTACTTTAAGACTCACCGATGAAAAAACTCCTCGCCATCGCCCTCCTTCTCCTCATCGCCAACCTCTTTTGGCGCGCCCGCCCCGTCATGGGAGAAAAAGAGTCGTACAACGCCTTCTTCCCGAAGGAGAAGTTTTTATCCAAAGTCAACTCTCCCGTCCCCGACTGGATGGCGAAGCAGCTCGACGCCGACTTCAAAGACGCCCTTCCCATCACCGCCGAGCGAGTGGAGAAGGCCCACGAGGTGATTTTCAGCAAAGTCCCGGAGCCCATCTTCTGCTATCACTACCGAATCATCGACAACCAACTCTACAAATACATCCCCCCCGGAACCACCTCTTCATCCCGCGACAGCTACTTTGAAAAAGCCTTTAAGACCCTCCTTTCACACATACGCGTCCCCAACGTCGACTTTATCCTCATCCCCATGGACGGCATTCCCGAATCGTTCATGGAACCCAATTTCTATCTTCTCGACGATCCGCGTGACCAAGTCCCCATCCTCGGGCAAGCCAAGCTCAAAGAGCCCCTCACCCGTTCCGTCGTCCTCATCCCCGATCAGCTCTCCCTTTCCGACAGCTGGTACAACTCCTCCGCAGAAATTCTCTCCATCAACGACGCCATCCCCTGGTCGGAGAAAATCGGCAAAGCCATCTGGCGCGGCGGCGTCAACGACTACACGGAGCTCGCCACATCGCCTCGCCTCACGCTTTGTCGCCTCTCCAAGACCCACCCCAACCTCGTCGACGCCTCTTTCTACTCCTGTGAATACCCCGCCGCCCGCAAACTCATCGAGCAGGAGAATCTCCTCACCCCCTTTATCTCCAAGCTCGACCAGCTCCACTACCGCTATCTTCCCGCCCTCGACGGCAGGATGTGTACCTATCCTGGCTTCCAGTGGCGCCTCCTCTCCGACGCCCTCACCCTCAAACAAGACTCCGACCAGATCCAATGGTTTTATAGCGCCCTTTCACCCTACAGCCACTATCTGCCCCTCGCCTCCGACATGAGCGACATCCTCGAAAAGATCCAATGGGCGGAAGAGCACCCCGCCGAGGCCCAGCAGATGGTCGCCAACGCGCGCCAATTTATCACTCAGCATCTCATGACGGAAGATTGCTACCGGTATCTCTATCTCGTCTTTCAAAAGTACGCCACTTTCCAGGACATCGACTTCAAAGCCCTCAAGCGGCAGACGAAAAGAGACCCCCATTGGGTCAATATCCAATACAGAAAGAGAGAGGCGGTTTTCAAGATGCTCCGCCGCTCCCTACCGAAGTGGCTCACCTTTTAATCGTGTACTCAGCTGCATGGCTTGCGCGAGCCATGAGCTCCGCCAGTACTCCGATTTTTTTTGGAGTTAAACCCACTCTAAGCAACTCTATTGTTGGAGATTTTTTCTCATCCAGGATCCAAAAAGCTCCCCTCATTCTACTGATGTTTGGTTTGTCGCAGAGAACCGTTTGAATGGGCCCAGTGGAATGTTGAGTGCAGGCTTCTAGATCCACCTGTTTCACACCCCGTTTCTTGAGCTCTTGGAAAAATTGGGCCACCCATTTTTCTTCGCCGATGAGCGCTCTCCGTTCGATATAGAGTTCCTTGAACCCGTTCTTTCGCATCAGTTCTAAAACGTTGTCCTTCGCCCTTCTAGCTACGGAAGGCATGAGATGTTTTGCTAAGGTAAAGCCATATGAGCCATTCACTGCCATTTGCCTTGCAACCCCTGAAACGCCTCGCATAAAATCCTCCTAAAATGTTGGAAAAGGCAAAAGAGTATCCCCATAAACAAATAACTTTCAACGGTTTTTTCATCCCCTCCAGCATCCTATTCAAGCTACCGATTGATGAGATGCAACAAACTATCGCTTTGATTATCCAACAAATGGCATAATCAAAATAGACAGAGTTGGACACTGATGCAAAGGGCGAAAGGGAAGGTTGTCGTTGTCACGGGCGGCACGAGCGGAATCGGCCAAGGGATTGCCGAGAAGTTCGTGCGGGAAGGGGCAAAAGTAGTCGTTTTCGCAAGGAGATCTGGGGAAGTCGAAGGAGCCCTCTTTGTCCAGGGAGACGTCTCCAGAACCGAAGATCTGAAACGGCTCTTCACAACAACAAAGTCCCACTTTGGGAAGATTGATGTGCTGATCGCGAATGCAGGTGTCGGCACCCAGATGGCGCTGGAAGATGTGACAGAACGGGCTTTTGATACGATGGTCGACATCAACTATCGGGGCCTCTTTTTTACCGTCAAGTATGCGCTCGATTTTTTGAACCACCCCTCATCGATTGTCTTGATCTCCTCGATTGCGGCCTATGGCACTGTGAAAAGACATAGCGTCTATTCATCGACCAAGGCGGCCGTGTCGAAGCTCGCCCAGAATTTTTCTTTCGACCTCGCGGAGAAAAACATCCGAGTCAACTCGATTTCCCCCGGCTATATCCGCACCCCCATCTTTGAAGAGCGGATTCAAAAGGATCCCGACTACCTCGAATCGAGAAAACAGTACATCCCCTTGAAGCGGATAGGGACGCCTGAGGACATCGCAAATGCCGCCTTTTTTCTCTCGAGCGACGAAGCCTCATTCATCACAGGCGCCGACTTAGTGGTGGATGGAGGATACTTAGCCTCCTACCCCCTGCCAGATTGATCCATTCTCATTTTTTATTGTTTTTTCAGGATAAAAATTCAAAGACCTGTTACAATCTCCCCCACTAAAAACCATTCGATGGAATGACACTTATGTCTTGCGCTCCCGTAGCAAATAGCACGTCACTTCAAGCACTTGATTTAAGTGGGATGAAGGTGGACAGAAAGCCCAAAAATTCTTCCCGTATTGAGGGTTTGGATCTAGCTATTGGCCCTAAGCCTACGTTCTTAGATGGTGTATCTCGCTCAGGGGCTATGCCAGACCGGACAAGGCAGTGGTCAGTAGGCCAAAGAGGCGAGTCAAACAGACCAACAGCCGCACAACAGCTGCAGCAAAGCGTACAAGCAGTCGCACGACAACTGCAACCAGCCATAGAACACTCGAGATTGATAACGATTCGTGCCCTCGCAGAAATCCTCGCAGAAATCGTAAGAACGGGAATGGCTGGAGTAGAGCAACCAACCTAGTCGATCCCCTCAGGGGTGAGATTCTGTTTTAACAAGTCTCTCTTGACTAGCTCGCTGCGCACTTGCTCTGCAGATTTGAATACAATGGCGTCGATGCCCAGTTTCTTGGCCGCTTCCACGTTTTCTTCTTTGTCGTCGATGAAAACAATCTCATCCGCAGGTAGGGCGAGCTTCTCTAGGAGAAGCTGATAGGCCTTTGGATCGGGCTTTTCCAATCCCATCTCGCA
>DATIIR010000060.1:0-12480 GCA_035479435.1 Chlamydiales bacterium | reverse complement strand
TTGGAGGTGGAGAGAATCGAACTCTCGTCCTTAGCAAACTCTACATAAATGACTACATGTTTAGTGCCTTTTGTTAAGTTGGCCCTGCCGAAAGGCTCAGAACGCGTTGGGTCAACTGGACTATCTCTATCTTAAACTCCTGCCTAGATGGCCCAGAAGGGCAGGGTTCGTACCAAGATGTATGACGGTAAAAATCTGGAACTCCCGGTCCAATTCCAGTTTACCGAGCAACTTAGGCCGTTAGGCCGCAGCTACCGCGCTAGGATCGTAAGATTCTGCGTTTGTTTGTTAATCGGATGATTTAAGAGGCCAACCGATCGTCCTCTACATGCCACCTATGCTTCATTCCCAAGTCGAAACCTTGACACCCCCGCAAGAGAAACGCAAAAGTTAAAACGCAGAACGCAAAACTGAAGAAGAAACCTCTTCCCCCCTTTCGGGGGCGCGGGGGTCTCCCCGACTCGTTTTGCATTTTGCGTTCTGCGTTCCCAAAGCGGGGACGTAAAAGCATTGGTTTTACTCCTTCATTATAACATGGTTAGGATTATTTAGGACAGTCCCCACTTTACCTCTTATCCTCAATGTCTTATGATTTAGGGGATATTTTTAAAGGTGGGTCTATGTTTGAGTTCGTCCAGGGTGAGGGGTTCCCCGAGAGAGAAGAGGGGGTATTGGCGTTTTGGCAAAGAGAAGAGATCTTCGAAAAGTCGGTGGGGAAGGGGGGGCGGTTATTCACCATTTACGATGGGCCGCCGTTTGCGACAGGATTGCCCCACTACGGGCATCTGTTGGCGGGGACGATCAAGGATGTGGTCCCTAGATACAAGACGATGAAGGGGTTCTGCGTCCCGAGGAGGTTCGGATGGGACTGCCACGGACTGCCGATTGAGAACGAGATTGAAAAGACTAGGGAGTTGTCTGGGGCTGGGGCGATTGAAAAGTTCGGAATCGCGAATTTCAACGAAGAGTGCCGAGGGATTGTCCAAAGATACACGGGAGAATGGAAGAAAACCGTAGATCGGATGGCGCGGTGGGTGAGCTTTAAGGATACCTATCGGACGATGGATCTGAAATTCATGGAGAGCGTCTGGTGGGTTTTCAAAGAATTATTTGATAGAGGCTTGGTCTACGAGGGCTTCAAGGTGATGCCTTTCTCCATGAAATTGGGGACGCCGCTGTCCAATTTTGAGGCGAATTTAAATTACCAGGAGGTGGACGATCCGTCCCTGGTGGTCGCGTTTGAGGTAGTGGGGGAAGATGCGGCGTTTTTGGCGTGGACGACGACTCCGTGGACTCTGCCGTCGAACTTGGCGCTGATGGTTGGGCCAGAGATCGATTATGTACTGGTAAAGGATCAGACGGGCAAAAAGTACTATCTGGCCGAGAATCGGGTCGGGGCGCACTTCAAAGAGGGCGTCGAGGTATTGAAGCGGGTCAAGGGGAAAAAGCTGGCGGGGATGAGATATAAGCCGCTCTTTCCATTTTTTAAGGATCGGGATGGATTTAGGGTGATTTTGGAAGAGGCGGTCTCGACGGAAGATGGAACGGGGATCGTCCATAGCGCACCGGCGTTCGGAGAGATGGACTTCTTCGCTTGCAAACGGGAGGGGATCGAGTTGGTCTGCCCGGTAGATAGCAATGGGAGATTCACGGACGAAGTGCCTCCTTGGGCGGGTGTTTTGGTGAAGGATGCCGATAAGGAGATCGCAAAAGAAATCAAGAAAATGGGCTTGTTGTTCTATCAGGGGACGATACGGCACAGATATCCGTTCTGCTGGAGATCGGATACGCCGCTGATTTACAAGGCGGTGAGGACGTGGTTTGTGGCGGTGGAGAAGTTTAAAGATAGGCTTCTGGAGGCCAATGAACAGATCTATTGGATGCCGGGCCATATCAAAGAGGGGCGTTTTGGAAAGTGGCTCGAGAATGCGAGAGATTGGGCGATCAGCAGGAATCGATATTGGGGAACGCCGATTCCTCTATGGCGGGGTGAGAAAGGGGATCTGGCAGTGGTGGGTAGCATCGCCGAGTTGGAAAAACTGACGGGCAAGAAGATCCACGATCTGCACAGGCACCACATCGACGATTTGACCTTTGTGAAGGATGGACAGGTGTTCAAGAGGATCCCAGAGGTCTTCGACTGCTGGTTTGAGTCGGGGTCGATGCCCTATGCGCAGAACCACTACCCATTCGAGCACAAGAAGGAGTTTGAGGCGGGTTTCCCGGCCGATTTCATCGCAGAGGGGATCGATCAGACGCGCGCTTGGTTCTACACATTGACGGTTTTGTCGGCCGCTTTGTTCAGGAAGCCGGCGTTTAAAAACGTGATCGTGAATGGGATCATCTTGGCCGAAGATGGAAACAAGATGTCGAAGCGGCTGAGGAATTATCCCGATCCAGAGATCGTCATTAAGAAGTATGGGGCCGATGCGATCCGGCTCTATTTGTTGAATAGTCCGGCGGTGAAGGCGGAGGACTTGCGCTTCTCCGAAAAGGGGGTAGAACACATTTTAAGGCAGGTTCTGATCCCTTTCTGGAACTCGTTCGTGTTCCTGAGTACCTATGCAAAGATCTACAAATTTAAGCCGGTTGGAGCGAAAAAACCGGCGGCTCTGATTGATCGATGGATCTTGTCGATGATGCAGAGGGTGATCCGCGAGGTGGAAACGGGGATGGACGCTTACGATTTAAATAAGGCGGTAGAGCCGTTCGTCGGGTTCGTCGATCAGTTGACCAATTGGTACATCCGGAGATGCAGGAGTAGGTTCTGGGCCGATGAAGATACGGCGGATCGGCGAGAGGCGTTTGAGACGCTCTACACGGTGCTCTTGCAACTGAGCAAGGTGGCGGCGCCTTTCATCCCTTACTTAAGCGATGCCATTTATAGAGAATTGAGGACGAAGGCGATGCCGGAGTCGGTTCACTTGTGCGATTTCCCCGCCTATGATGAGGGATTGCGCGATGAGGAATTAGAGAGGGAAGTAGAGGCGGCGCAAGGGGCGGTGAGCTTGGGCCACGCGCTGAGAAAAGAGTACAAATTGAAGGTGCGACAGCCTTTGCAAAAGGCCCACTTGATCACATCGAATCAGGAGCTGTTGCGTTCGCTGGAAAAGCAGATGCAGCTGATTGCCGATGAGTTGAATGTGAAGGAGGTGGAATTGCATAGCGATGAGGCGAAATTCGTCCAGTGGCTCGCTAAGCCGAATTTCCCTGTCTTGGGCAAGAAGATCGGCAAGTTGATCCCGCTGGCCAAAGAGGTGATGCAGAAGTTTGACCGGAAAGAGATCCAGGCACTTGCGGCCGGGAAGATGCTGAAAGTGCAAATCGGCGGAGAGTCGGTGGAACTGGAGCCGGGCGATGTGCAGATCGAGCGGAAAGTAAGAGAGGGGCTCGCTGCGGGCAATGAGGGAGAGCTGACGGTAGCGTTGGATACGGCGTTGAGCGAGGAGTTGCTCGAGGAGGGGCTTGCGAGGGAGTTGGTCAATAAGATCAACACGATGCGGCGCGAGATGGATTTTGAGGTGGTCGACCGGATCCGCATCTGCCTGCAGACGACTCCGCGCGTGATGGCTTGCTTTGCCAAATTCCGCGATTACATCTCGCACGAGGTGCTCGCGGTCGATGTGCAGTTCGGCAGGTGTGAGGGAACGGCGTGGGATCTCAACGGCGAAGAGACGTTTATCTCCATACAAAAGGCGTGAATTACTTAATTTGTGACTGATCCCAGCGGTCGAAGAGGGTGACGACCTGTTCGAGTGCGGCCGGTTGGATGCCCTGGGGGCCTTTAAAGACGTGGTCGAGCGAGTAGACCAGGTAGAGCATGAAGGAGATATAGCCGGTGAGGAGCGCCGTCATGACCATTTGGGTCCGGAGGTTTTCCAGGCCAAAGAAATACATGAAACAGATGGTGATGACGCCCCCGAGAATCAGAATCGCCCACATCATCGCTCCCAGCCGTTCCCAGGAGCTAAATTGCCGAGAGAGGCGAGCATTCATGAAGGTATCGAGTTTAGAGATCGAAGCGCCGTACCAGATGGTCATCTTTTCGTTTTGTAGGTCGATGTTATAATAGCTGTTCCAGATTTGATCCATCGTGTCTTGCGACTCTAGGCGGATGCTTTTGCGCCCCGAGTGGCCCCACTCTTTATGGACGACGTAGTCGACGTAGTTGCGGAGGCTGGCGCGTATGGCATCCCTATTGTCGGGAGGGAAAAAAGAGGCTTCGCGGTAGAGGTCGGCCAGAGCGACGGCTTCGGTGTGGACCGTCTGGAGCACTTCGTTATAGCGCGTTTGTTCATTGACGACGGTGAAGCCTAAAATGACGCTGTAGAGGACGCCGATGATCCCGAGCATGAAACCGGCAACGTCGTGATTTTCTTTCAGGTCTTGGATGGGGACCCATTTTCTCACGCCTCTCAAAATCATCACGCAAATCAACACGGTGGCGACGACGACGAGCAGAGAAGAGACAAACCACGGGGTCGATTCAAAAAGGAATCTCATAAGTTCAATAAAACACAAAGATGAAATTTTCGATATAAACAAAAAGCAGAGAATATGCAAGTATTTGACTGTCAGTTAGATGCGTATTTGTGTTGATGTTAACTAAATTTTTGTTTATAATATCATAACTTACAATATAAAACGGAGTTAGTTATGGCGGCGCCAATTATTAATTATCATGTATTAGAAATGGCTCCATTAGAGGCGGTCAACTTAACCAGGGATGCCGAAGCCACGGGGGATTGCACGATTTGCGCTGAGACAAGTCGTCACTGGCGACATACTCCAGGACACTCTACGTGTTGTGATCTATGCAAGGATCGCTTCATGGCAATGAGGAGAGAGCCGGAGTGTGGTTCTTGCCGCGCTGTGATTACCCACGTAAATGGCGTGCCGATTCGCGGAGAATTGCCGGTTGTCAGAGGAGCGCCGTTGCGTCAAATGATAAGAGTGACTATTCCTGCAATTGCTCTAACTGCAGAGGTGGCAGGTGCTGTGACCTGGGGCGTTAGTCAGATCCTCGACTCGGTTCAGGGGGAAATGGGTGGGATGCTAGTGTTTGCTGTGGGATCTTATATTGCTGCAGGAGTAGGAATTGGAGCTCAGCGAGAGGGGCGTGGGGCATTTCTGAAAAATGCTGCTAATGTTATTCTCAGAATCGCGGCTCTGTCTGGTATCATCCTTGGTGGGGCCTCAGCGCCGTTCGCGGTGGCAGGAGCAACCCTTTCAGCTTTGGTGATTGCAAAAGATGCTTACACATTAGTGAAAGCGATCAGAGCGTAACTTAACGACTAATCCACCACAGAGGCGGAAGAGTGTCCACAAGCCTATCCATGGAAGACAAAGGTACAGGATAACGGCTCGCTCTCTCGAGCCTAAGGATATCCACTCGCGCTGCGAGTGGGCACGATACGCCTGCTTGATAGCAGGCTTACAAGATATAGCGGGGGGCCATACCCCACGAAAACGCGAAGCGCGGGGGAGCGCCGGGCGCGAATGAAATTCGCAATTGCGCCGAAGGCGCAATACCAGCCGGAGGCTGGGCCCGGCGCTCCCCCTTCCTCTTATCCTGCCAGTCCGCCATCAGGCGGACGTATCATGCCCACTCGCACAGCGAGTGGGCATCCTTAGGCTCGCAGGGCGAGCCGTGATCCTGTTCCCTTGTTTTTAGCAGGAACAGTTGTGGGTAATAATTTTTCGAGGACAAAAATCGATTGTCTATGGTTAAATCCTCTGGCTTTCAGGGGGATCGATCATGTCAGCCAGACCACTCTTAAAGCCAGGCAATGGCTATCAAACTTTTTTCGATACGGACACGGTGGTGCCCAAAGGGAAGCTGGTCATTTGCGACGCTTCTCCAACGGGATGCTTTGGCGGGCGGCGGATGGAACGCCTCTGCATCGAGGGTTTGGAGGAGTTTCCCATTGCCACTGAAGGCAGATTTCCATGTAGCGTGCACCATTTTCCTGTCGAGATCGGTGGTGAAATCAAGAGGGTCGCGCTCAATATCGAGAGCTTGAAGTCCCGGTTGGGGGCTCGAAGATCGTTTATTGAGAAAGCTGCTGAAGAGGGTGATTTAGCGCGTCTTTTGAGATTGCGGTTGGCTGAGAAGGCCCCTCCGGAAATGGGCGCTTGCTTCTCGAAAAAAGAGTGGGACTGCAAGTCTTCGTTCTATCTCGGCCGTGGGTTTAAAGCTTACAAGTGGGATAGCGGGCCAGAAATAAAAGGGTCTTTTGCACGCATAAAGGGGGCGGTCATGGAACAGCCGTCGCAGGGGAAAGTGGTGCGCAGAATATTGAGCTTAGATGGAGTTGAAGAAAACCAAATAAGTCGAATCATTAGAAATTACAGGGAGTGCCGCGGAAAACCGGGAGTTGTCCCCATCCACGGTCTAGTGGATTATACAAATTCTCGAGGGAAGCGCAAGTTGGTTATGTTTCTGTCGCGCGCGGATCAAGATCTGTGCGATCTTATGCTGGAGAAAATCCCCCTCTCTCCTGAAGAGCAGATCTCATTTGGAGCACAAATGTTTGCCTTCATCGAATCTCTAGGGGGCGCTCATAGAGACGTAAAGCTTGAGAATTTTCTCGTATTCTCTGTGGGAAATACGTCCTACATTTTGGGATGCGACCTCGATATGCGAAAAAGGTTTGATGAGGTGGATGAGGAGGAGAGGCCCGGAACGGAAGGATGGGCTGGACCTGAGATGTTTAAACGGGGGAATCATGATACCACGAAAATTGATCCCTGGCCCGCGGCGGTGATATTGATCGCACTCTTCACTTCCCCTTCATATTGGGCACCTCCATGGGAAAGTGCTTATAGACTTGGACAGAAAAAGGTCGATGAGTGGTTAGAAGCGGTCTGTCCGGTAATTAGACAAAATCAACCGAAATCGTGCGATGCGATCATGAATTTGCTTAGAAAGGCGCTTGTCGTCGATCCGGTCAAACGGATATCGATTCAGGAGATGATTGCGGAATACCGAGAAAAGGTCCTAAAACTTTAGGGGGGCGCGGAGTTTGCGCCGGTAGCACCAAGAGGAGATGGCGGCGATGAGAATAAAGGCCGTCCAGACGGCCAGATTGGGGAAGGTGAAGTGGGGCTGAGAGGGTTGCAGGACGCGACCTAGGCGATCGCCAGGGGGCGAAAAGATAAAGCTGACTCCGCCTCTGAGATTGTCCTCAGGAACAAACCCAAATTGACGGCTGTCGGCGCTCATGGCGTGGTTGTCGCCCAGCGCGAGATACATCTTGTCGGGTACGCGAATCCCATTTTTTCGGATCTCATCGAGAGAGGGAGGGCCGCTATCGACAAAGGGTAGGTAGCTTGCAGTGGTAGCCTTTTTCTGCAGTTCTCGCTTATTGAAGTCGATGAGGAGCGGGTCGTCCTTTTTGAAAATAGGGGCGCCGAGGAGATAGAGGTCTTGATTTCTAAAATAGGCGTAGCGAGAGGGGGTCGCGCGTTGGGTTTTTGAGGTGGGGAGATAGGGGTTTAGGAACTCGATCCCGAGATTGTAGAGAAGGGCGACTTTTTCCGGCGTGTTCTTGTAGAGCGGGTGGTCGGGCGCTACGGCTTTAGAGTAGCCGCCAAAGATGGGGAGCCAAGTAAAGGGGAGCTCATAGACTTTTCCGTCGAGGATCTCGTACGTTCCATCGGGAACGCCAGATAGGTGGGGCAGGCTAGCGGTGTATTCTCTGGGATTCCAGCCTGCGCGGTAGGCGATCCGGTTTTTCACGGTGAAGCGGCAGGTGGTCATGTGCGCCGCGATGGCGTCGAGGTGTTTCTGTGTGAGGGGGAGAAGAGAGGTGGAGGTGGCGAGCTCTGGGCGGCTGCGGTTGTACTCGTCGCGGATCAGGGCGGCTCCTTGCAGCGACGGATGGTGGGTGAGCTCGAGGTAGAGGAGACCGTCGTCAGGGATGCTGGCTTCAGGGTGGATTTGGCTGGTTTGCGTTCTGGTTAGGATGCGCGCCATCGCAAAGTGTTTCATGCCCCAAAGATCGCTGTAGTGTGCGAGGGGAGCGCGTCCGCGCGCTGCGATCATCTCACCGGCAATCGCGCCCGATGGATTGACGGAGAGCTTGGCTACGGGCTCATTCATCTGAAAGTAGGTGACGGGAGAGAAGAGGCCATTGTGGTTGTTGACTGCACTCACCTTGCCGTCAAAACGGAGAAACGGGATGTGCTCGAAGGCATTGACATCGTTTAGGTGGGCGATCTCTTGCCCCTCCTCATCGATCCCGTAGATTTGTCCGCCGTAGAAATAGAGAATATCGCCCGGTTTGCCAATGAGGCGTTTGACGAGTTGCTTCTTGCCGGGAAAGAGGTAAAAGTAGGTTGTGTCGGCGTCGTCCATGTCGATGTTCGCGGCTGTGAACACGATCACGGAGCCCCGTTGCACAAGCGCCGGATCAAAGTAGAAATGGGCTGCCTTGAGGGGGACGTTGATGCCGTAGTCGGTCTTGGAAACGACGAGGAAATCTTGCTCTTTCAAAGTGGGACGCATCGATCCGGTTGGAATGGTGTAGAGCTCAAACCACATCGTCCGGATGAGGACCGCAACGAAGAGGGCAAAGATAATCCCCGTTGTGAAATCTCTCGCTCTGTCGTAGGTGGTTTTGGGCATCAGCCGGCGGGTCGCCTGCTCAAGTTCTTTCGAGATGTGCCTTGCCTCGTGGTGATCGCCCTTGAGAATAGCCGCTTGCAGGCTCACGAGATACTCTTGAATCGATTCTTTGGCGTAGGAGTCGAGCGACTTCGCCTTGCGCTCATAAAGACGCTTCGCATGGGTCAGAATTCGCTTCGGATTTCGCATCAAGAAATACTTGTTCATGAGACGAAGTCTAAAGCATTTCTTTACTAAATTGCAAGGGGTTCGTGGAGGGTGTGGAAAACTTGTTCATAACTACTGCTGTAAGAACGCTAAGAGATTGAATCGCAACTTTTTACGGATCTTCCTTGGCGGTTTTAAGATGTTTATTGTTAGTTAGTTGCGTCTTGTTGGAGGAAGGAATGGGAAATGTAAGGGCGCGCGCTCTACGGTCTTGTTCAAAAGTATAAAGTTTTTGTGAAAACTAGATTAGTTTTGGTTCCAGAGAAAGGGCTTGCGTGTCTCAGTGTACGACTCGCTGTGGCCAACGGGGACGAGGAGCCATGTGTAGCGGTGGTCTGGCTCCAGGGTCTCTTTGAGATCTTCCCGATCGATTTCGATGGTAATTAGTTCCTCGTCGCCTTGAATGAGAGAGTGGGTGATGGGACAGATCTGTTTTTCCTTGGTCGTGACGTCGATGGCGAAGAGTTCAAATTGCCGATAGTATTTGGGGCTTTTGAGCGAGAGGCGAAGACCGTTTTCCGTCTTCTGCGGAGAGCCGACAAATTCGGGAACGCGACGGGGAAGGGAGCGGTGGACGGAGGGGAGATTTTTGCCTGAATCGATGGTTCTCATCGCGGCCGTAGCGTGGGCGGTATCCACCTGGACCCAAAAGGGGAGGGGGAACCGTTTCTCTTTGTCGAAATAGAGCGAGACGAGCTGGTTCGCAAGTTCAGAGCCGTCCTTAGGCCAGGTGGTTTCATAGACGTCAAAATTGCCCACTTCGACCTTTTTCCCTTCGAAAATCAGCGGAGGGTTCCACAGTTTTCGGAAATCAGATTGTCCATCGAGGGGGGGAGGGCCGATGCGCTTGCGCTTGTCCTCGGCGATCGCTTTCATGGGGAGCTGAAGGAGCGTGGCGATGAGGCTCTCATTCTGGGAAACCTGGACCCAAGCAGAGCGGGAAAACGAGTAACACTCAAGCACTTGTCCCGTCTGAAGATCGATCTCGATCATCGACCAGGAGGTGTGGCCGGGAGCTTTCGCTTTCACCCATTCGCCCCAAGAAGCGGGCCGTTTTTTTAGGTTGTTGACGGGGGCGCTGATCTCTTCGAGGATGAGGGTGTTGGGGGTGCTGGAACGGACGGCCAGGAGCGTGATCATCTTGCCCGCTTCAGCGACGATGTAATCGCCGTTTTTCGCTTTTTCAAGCCGCTCCTTCAATCGAAAGTCATTGCCAAAGAGGAGGGAGGCGAAGAGGACAAAACAAAAAACGAAATTTTTCATAAATGGGATAATAAACATTAGCGGTTTTATAAACAATTGCTAAAGGGGGGGTATTTGTGTATATGTAAAAAAAATTGACTTCCCTGGGGCTCATGCATCTGCGGCGCATCTTCTTGCTGACCTTCTCGTTTTTCTTAATGCTCTGGTCCTTTGCGGGTTACTCTGTCAACAGAGAGAGCAAGATCGAACAGATCAATACGGAGATTGAGCGATTGGAGGGGATCAAGAGGGGATATGAGGCGAAGGCGCTAAAGCATGAGGACCAGGCGCAGTACCTGCAATTCAACGATCGGGCCCTTCTCGAGCAGAAAAGGCACATCCAGCTGGCTGAAGAGTACCGGATCAAAGTGGCTCGGACCCAATATCAGATCGATCTGTTAAACGCGCAAAAGGAAAAACTACTCAAGTGAAGCTGATCTACAATCAATCTTTAGCGCTGCTAACCGATCTCTACCAACTCACGATGGTTTACGGCTATTGGAAGGCAGGCATACACGATCGTCAGGCGGTCTACCACATCAATTTTCGGAGATGGCCTTTCCAGGGTGGATTTGCCCTCACTGCTGGATTGGAGACAGCGGTAGAGTTCTTGCAAGAGCTGAAATTTTCCTCTACCGATCTCGCTTACTTGGAAGAGCTCCACCTCTTTGAAAAGCCGTTCCTCGATTTTCTCTCCCGCTTTTCTTTCCAGTGCGATATCGATGCCATGCCGGAGGGGACTCTCGCCTTCCCTTACGAGCCTCTTTTCCGAGTGAAGGGGCCCCTTTGGCAGGCGCAGCTCTTGGAGAGTCCGATGTTGAACATCATCAACTTTCAAACGCTCATCGCGACGAAGGCGGCCCGCATCTGCATGGCGGCCCATCCCGATCCAGTGATTGAATTCGGCATGCGGCGCGCGCAGGGGATCGATGGGGCGATTTCGGCGAGCCGTGCCGCGTTCATCGGCGGCTGCCAATCGACATCGGACGTGATTGCGGGGAAATTGTTTGGCATTCCTGTGAGGGGAACACACGCGCATAGCTGGATCATGGCATTTGAGGAAGAGGGGATGGCATTTGAGACATTTGCGAAGATCATGCCGAAAAATTGCATTTTGCTCATCGATACATACAATTCATTGCAGGGGGCGAAAGAGGCGATTCGGGTGGCTCGCACGTTGAAGGATTTTGAGCTCTCAGGGGTGCGGCTCGATTCGGGTGATTTGGCCCATTTGAGCATCGAGGTGAGGAAGTTGCTCGATCAAGCGGGGTTTCCGAAGGCGCAGATCATGGCGAGCAACGAATTGGATGAGCACCTGATTCGCGATTTGAAGCAGCAGGGAGCCAAAATCACTGTTTGGGGCGTGGGCACGAATCTGGTGACCGGCAAGGAGCAACCTGCGCTCGATGGCGTTTACAAATTGGCTGCGATCCAGAATGGCAAAGGGGAGTGGGTCCACAAACTCAAGCTCTCGGAACAGACGGCGAAGGTGACGAATCCCGGCATTTTGCAGGTGCGTAGATTTTTTGATGGCCATTTTTATGTGGGAGATGCGATCTACGACGAATTGATTGGCATTCAGGAGATGTGCACGATGATCGATCAACACGATCCCAATGTGCAGCTGACGCCCAAAGGGCACTACGTGGACCTGCTCGTGCCGATTTATCGGAAAGGGAAATTGGTCTACAAATCGCCGACGATTCAAGAGATGCAGAGGCACGGAAAGCAAGAGTTGTCCCGTTTGCCGCCAGCGATGGAGCGATTTACCAATCCGCAACTCTACTTGGCTGGATTGGAGAAGTCGCTCTATCAGAAAAAGCTTGAGATGATTCAGAGATTGAGAAAATGAAAACATTGATCATTACCGATGTGCAGCACGATTTTATGCCGGGCGGCGCGCTCGGTGTGCCTGGCGCCAATGCAATCGTGCCTGTGATCAATCGCCTGATCCCGAAATTTGAGCATGTTTTGGCCACGCTCGATTGGCATCCGCCGCACCACATTAGTTTTGCGTCGAGCCATGGGAAGAAGGTGGGGGAGAAGATTTTGGTGGCGGGCCATGAGCAGATCCTCTGGCCTGACCATTGCGTTCAAAACACGCGTGGGGCGAGATTGGCGGATGGGCTGCATCAGGAGCGAATTGAGGCGGTTTTTCATAAGGGGACCGATCTGAAGATCGATAGTTATAGTACCTTTTTCGACAATGCGCGGACGCGTCACACCGGGCTAGCCGAGCACTTGCGGAAGCACGGACTGAAGGACCTCTATTTTGTGGGCCTCGCCACTGACTATTGCGTGCTCTATTCAGTGCTCGATGCGTTGGAGCTGGGATTCAATGTTTGGGTGATTAGAGATGCGTGCCGCGCCATCAATCTCAAGCCGGGCGACGAGGAGCGGGC
>DATIIR010000059.1:0-10635 GCA_035479435.1 Chlamydiales bacterium | reverse complement strand
CTTGTTGCATAATTCTTCGCTGTTAGACGGTTCAATAACCACCGAGCGCACCGAGATCACCGAGAGGAGGAAAAAGGACCTAAATGTCCCCTCGGTGCTCTCGGTGATCTCGGTGGTTAATTTGATTTATGCAACAACGCCACCGAGAGGAAAAAGAGCTACACAGAGAGAAATAGGGATAAGTAGTAAATCGTTTAATTGATAATTAGTAATATTTTTTGTATAATAGTTGTAAATTATTTTAACGGAATGTAATATGTCTTTAATTGCTCGTAAGGATATCCCTTTAACTGAAACTCGACTGCCTGTGGCAGATGGGTATTTGCAAGATGTTCAGGTTCAGGATGTTGCGGCTGTCGCTTACGATTGCGAAGCGCTGACCCAAGTCAACGAATCGATCCTCGCCCTGGAAGGGGGCGAAGCGACTCAATTCGACCCATCTATATTAAAAAATTTAGTTGTCAGATTGAGAGGACTCATTGTTGAGGCCCAGAGGGGAAGGCTCCCCGCCGTTGGGGAGGCCCGGCAGATCGAGGAGGCCATCATCGATTATGTTGTTATTGCTAAGAAGATGATCGAGTCTGAAGGGTCGAAATGGAAGGCGCAATATGAGACGCTCAAAGCAATTCTGAACGAATTATGCGCTCTAAAACCGAGATATGTCTTTCCCCAAAGAGGGCTTGTCTCTAGGGCCGTTGGCCTCTTTTTCAGTGCCTCCGATCCGTGGGAAAATTTCTTCCTCCGCTTCCAATCTTTCCAAGAGACGCTGAGGAATACGACCATTCACCCCAAAGATGACCCGAAAGCCAAGGCGGCTTTGCAGCGGCAAAATCGGATAGAACAAGGGATGTCAGAGAGAACAAAGCGGGTTTTGAACTTCGCCTGCCATGCGATGATGCTTTTCGGACCTATCAAAGGTCCCGTTGAAACGCTCCAAATGCATTCGAACGAACTGCGGAGCGAACTCGTCAGATCGATGGGCGTTCAACCGGCAGAACCGCTTGTGGGAAGATGTATTCCCGTCGAGACCATGGAAAAAGATCTCAAAGAGGCCATGGAGAGCGCCCGGCCAGAAATTGTGCCCGATGAAGAGACACTGAAACAGTATGGCAACAAACACAAAAACTTAGTGCAGATGGCGCATCTCAACGAGGCCCTCGGACTGTCCGAGTTGGAAATCCCGCTGCCGCGTGGGATCTCAACGGACCAAGTGCACGCCCTTTTGGATAGAGAGACATTTCTCATTTGGCAAAACCTGAAAGAACATAAAGATGCCTATACGGGAGCTGCCCCGTTTTTGGATGATCCCCGGACGGTTGGGCTGTTAAGGATGCTCGATCAGACGATCGTGGAGGCTTTTGCCAAGCCTGAGGCCTATGAAGCGCTATTTTCCCCTGAGATGAGAAAGTGGATCGAGGCGCAAGCCAAGAGCGGCAATTACCTCATGGTGCGCAGCACAGGATCTGAAGACTCCCATCAGATGGCCAATGCCGGCGGCAACGAAAGTAAAGCCTACGTGCCCCCAACGCCCGCGGCGCTTTGTGAAGCGGTCAGCGTGGTCGTCCGCTCCTATTTTAGCAAAAACTCGCTCCAAAACCGCCTCAATGGAAAACAAAATCCCTTCGATGAGGAGCTGAAACTCGCAGTCACAGTGCAAGAGCTCATTGGCGAACCGGTGGGGGGAGCTCAAAATCCTGAAGATGTTCCCGTCTCCTTCGTCCTCTTTACAAATGAACCCCTTATCATCGGCGACGAGGAGATCCGGGCCACGCGCATTACGGCGACCCGCGGCCACGGCAACGCGGTCGTCAGCGGCCAAGGCGTAGCGGTCGATACCGCGCTGATCTTCCGCTCCAAATCGCACCCCGATCAGCTCTATTCTCTCTATAATAATCAGAAAAAACTCACCCGACTCGCCCCGCTCAGGAAAGAAAATGGCGAAGTGGAACTGGGCCCAGTTGAAAACCCCGCCTCTCTACGCGATAGCCCCTCTTTAAACCCCCTCAATCTCATCGACATCTACCGCAACGGCGTCCTCATGGAGTCGTTCTTTAGCGATCACCCCACCGATATCGAAGGGGTCGTCAAGAATGGCAAGGTCTATTTCGTTCAGGCTCGCCCGATCAACCGCAAACGCTTCCTCCCCACGTATCTCGATCTGAAAGACAAAAACCCCGTCGTCGAAAAACACGACGCAGAGGTGCTTGTCGCAGGCGCCGCTTCCGTCTTATCGATCACCGCAAGAGACGAGGTGCTCTTTACGACTCCCTCCACTTTGGAAGAGGCGCAAAGTCGCCTTGCGGCCAATCCCAAAACAAAACTGGTGATCGTCACGCAACCCGAGCCGGAAAACTCCCACCCCGTCGTCAACTTCAGCGGCCTTGGGATGCCCTGTTTATATATCTCCGACGGAGCCGCTGTAGAAGCGCTCCTCGCTAAAATCGACAAAGACCACCCTCTCGCAGTCTGTATGCAAAAAGGGACGCTCAACCTGTGGGATAACAAAATCGCCCAACTCGAAGACCACATCGTAGAGGGTTTTGCGGTTCACCCCGCAAAAATCGCGATCTCTTTGGATGTTCCCTCGGGACTCGGCGCCATCGTCAAGCCACCCGCTCCCAGAGACCTCGAAGAGGCCCTCAAACAAAATGATCTAGACAAAATCGAGGCGCACCCGCAGCTCAAATACCTGCGCGCCAAGAGGCGTTCCCTGCAGGACGCCTTTCGCGGCAAACCCATTCCTGCAGCCATCCAAGAGCGGCTCCAGGTTCTCATTCAGCTCGACCGAAACATCAAGAGGGCCACCCAAGAGATGCGCTCCGCACTCGCCGATGGGGGGCGTCTCGAACAGCTATTCCACGCAAAAGTGTTGCGCGTTCTCTTCCTAGGTTCTCCATCGGATGGACTCGGCAGATATTCTCTCCTCGACGTCAAAGCCATTTGCGATGACATCGGGACATTGAGTAAGTACCAGGATCAGATTCCCCACGCTAGCCACGCACTTGATCTCCTTCTCGACGGAAAAGCAGCCAATCCCGAAGCATTCTCCCAGTGGGAGCAGTTTTTGCTCCAACTCGAGCCGCTCGTTCAAGAGGGGAAAATCTCACCGGAAAATTGGGAGAGGTTTCGCCAGCTTGTTGTGACGCTCCGAGAAACTGGAGCCCTTCCCTTCTGGCTCACCTTCTTTCAAAAGCAGGCGAAATCACCCTCGTTCCGTCCGACTGAATCGATGCAGCTAGACCGCTTTGAAAATCTCATCGACCAGGTCCCCCCCGAAGACAATCAACTGATGGCTGCCCTTGTTGCTGAGCAGCAAACTCTGCACCAGATGCGCCTCCAGGTCGAGCGCTTTGCCGACCCCAAAACCTTCCCCAGCGCCTGGAAAGAGCTACAAAGCCGTATCGCCACCTATTCCTCTGACGCCTGGCTTGCGCCCCTAAAAACCGCCTCGCCCATCGCCAAATCGATCGCCTACCGCACTATGGAAACAGCCGTCGACCTGATCGATGCCTCTGCCAAGACACTAAAGTCGAGCCGCCAGTTTCCCAATAACGACAACGTCAGATTATTTAAAGAGATCGTACAGTCCTTCTTCGAGATGTCGCGCGCCTGGGCAGAAAAACTCATCCCAGAAGGGAAAATTGGAACACATGCAGCATGGCCCTTAACCCGATATTTTGGCCGCATTCAAGAGCTCTTGCGCGGTATGCCTATTGACAATCCCGTGCAGTTTCTCCCTACGAGGGGCTTTAGTGTGGCGGCTGCCATGTTGGGCGCTAGAACCGCCTTTGAGCGGCACGAACCGTCTCGCTTAGAAGAAATGCTGATGCTGGACCACCAAAATTCCCTTTTCTCTGTTAACCAATTGAACCAGGAACTCCTTTCGGCCAGTCAGATCCAAGAATCGCTCCTGCCCCATGCAGTCAAGCAGGCGATGGACCTTGTCGAACGTTCCGGTTGGAGAGGGGAGGTGCAGCGGATTGGCATGTCGACGAACTCGAAAGAAGTCGTCCTCAAATACAACGTCCCTCTGCGCAACCACAGCGGCCACTTGGACCTCCACTACGACGTCTTAACTGGCAAAATGGTCCTTAAAGCCCACTTCCTGGGCCAAGCCCGAACTCGCTGGGGAGACATAGAATATTGGATCCGCGCATTAGAAATAGCGGGAGAAATCGTCCAAGATCGCCCTCTTTCCATGAATGACCAGGAGATCCGGTTTTCCCTTGTTGTGACACCAGAAAACTTAGCCGCGATCTTAAAAGTCTATAGTGAAATGGCCGCTTTCACCCTTGATGAGGATAATTTTGCACCTGGTTTGATCGCTGTTTACGACCGCAATCGGCAGCAGCCAGAGGTCCAACAGAAATTAAAAAATTATTGTCTTGAAAATTTAAATCGAAGAATTGTCACGTTCTATCGACATTATGCTAGCGAGAATGAAGGGCAATTCCGAGAAGTGATTGATGTTATAGCAAAAGCAGCCCATAGCGACGATGCGGACGTTGTCCGGGAATCTCATGGAGTATGGGAAGGACTTTTGTTGTTAGATGCCGACCGTTTTAGGGGGGCCCTTCAGGAGGCAGTAAAAAAAGGAGTCAGCTCTTCGGACGCCAATTCGAGGCGCAGATTTTACCATTTGCTTTCCGTGGTTCAGCAACCTCAAGTCAGTCCGTTCGATATGGAAATATATGTTGGAGGGATGCTCGACGAAGATGTAGATGTGCGCGCTCTGTGTTTGAGAGAATGGAAGAGCGTGTTTTCAGTGATGACTTCTGCGGAGCGTGCCCATATCGTCGCTAAGAGTCAAGAGACTCTGAGGAAAGGGCTAGCTGCTAATCATCCGGGAATAAAGGAGGTAGCCTATGAATTATTGCGAGAGCTTTCTGGGGAACTCGATGCTGTCAAGGATTATCAGCTCTATATCGATGCTGCAGCTACGGGTCTTTTGGGTGGAAGCGAGACAGTGCGCAGGGCATCTTTAGCAACATGGTCAAATCTTTTGAGGGGGAATCACGGGGTTGCCACAGCGCAAGAGACTGCAAATAAAGGATCGCAATCTAGCGATCCTCACCTAAGAGCCATTGCCCACATCCTAAAGATATACATCTGTCAGTCTCACTTAAGCGACCCATCGGCAGTTGATGTGGCTGTCAAGGGGATTCTCTATGAAGATGATGGCCACCAGATAGGTTCCGGAGTGCAGCAAGCCTCCTTACCACTGTGGACTGCGCTTTTGTGGGTCGATGAAGGAGTTGAAGCGGCGAGAAGAGCCATTGTAAAAGGACTCGGGTCGAATCGTACCACGTTGCGGGAGGCGGCCCTTGATTTGTTGACCATTTTCGTCGATACGAACAATGAAATAGAGGACCAAATCGCTTCTGATGCCGTGCGAAACTTTGTAAAAGACGGCTATTTTTGGGGGAAGGCCCACAAGCTCACCCGCATGTTGATCGATAGGGATAAAGCCATCGAAGCAGGGCTTGAACTGGCAGAACTGGGAATCAAGGATTTGATCTTCCCCGATGAAACATTCGAGCTGCTTAAATCTCTCGCCAAAAAGAAGCAGGGGCATGAATTAGTAGTCGGATTTTTAAGATCTGGAAGACTAGATGCCCGACGTTATTGCGAACTGGCAGCGGAGCTACTCGACAGCGGCTGTGCGACGATCGATGAGGAAGTGCTGGTTAAAGTTAAGGAAGCTCTGGGTCAAAGCCTCGATCTAGGCGCCCCGTTAGGTGCATTATTAGCGTTGATGCGAAGAGGTATTGGATATGATCTAGCGGCTCAATTGCTTGCCGATAGAGTTTCCTCATTTATGATGTCTTCTAACTTAGGTCAACTTCGGTTCGTGACCATGGCTCAGAAGCTTGTTGAACAGGGCCGTAGTTACAGGGATGCGATTCGATTCCTGGAGAGGCTGTTTGAGCGCGGTGTTCCAGACGCTCTCGAGTCACATGTGCTTGCACTGGTGGATGCGCTGTTTGACAAAGGGCAGGGATATACGGAGATTGCCCTAGCCTCTTTTCAGTGCGATAAAGAATTTAGAATAACCTCTTTTCAGTGCGATATAGGGTTAAGAAATAAGATCATCGGGAAGGTTCTAGCGGCGGATGGAAGCCTAACGGGGATCGAGATGGGACTCCTTCAGATGGTGTTAAGACCTCCAGTGGAGTTAGTTCTCAACCATCCACGCAAAGCCTTGATCGGCTGGGTACTCTTCCTCCTTCTCATAAAGCTGCGCAACAGTTTCGCCGACCGCCCTCTCATCATGTAATGTCTGTTGGCGAAAGGGCAGATCCATTAAACTGGAGCGATGGGGAAGATTTTCGCGCTGGTGGCTATCTTGGTGTCTTCGTTATTGATGGCGCACTCAAGGCACGCCATCAGCTATGAGGGGGGAGATCGTTTCGGCGACCGGTTATCTACCTACGCCCAGGCGCGCTACTTGAGCTACGTCACGGGGATTCAGTTCCTCTATCGCCCCTTTTGCTACACCGATCAGGCGACGATCGATTTCCAGGCTCTGCCCTACGATGAAGTGGCTCCCAAATATCGTTTGGTATTTCGGATTTGCTCCGCAAAGACTTTGGCAGATTTTTATGCAAAGGCCGCCAACCCGTACACTCCGCCCACTCTTTTCATCTTCGAGTACGCTCCCACGGACATCTCCGAATGGGAAAATGATCGGACAAGGAGCGCTCTTCTCAACATTCCTTGGCGAGACGAACGGTTTGCCGCTTACCTCAAACAATGTCTAGTTCCCAACGTTCCTATCCCTGACTTGCGGAAGGAGGGGCGCCTCAACGTGGCCGACCACGTCCGCACTCTGAGCGGAGCGGATACCATCGATACGTCTATCTATTATCTTCCCCTAAAACACCCCACCCTCGATTACCACAAGTCGCAGATCAAAAAGGTCTATGAGTGGAATCAGAAAAAACCGATGCATGTTTTCCTCTTTAGCGACACCAAAAAACCCCAAGAATTACTCGCTCAGTTTCGCAACTGCTTCCTAGGATATGACATTCTCTTTGATATCCAATTCCTCGATAAACCAGATACCGATCATGTGATCCAAGATTTTTTTGCTATGCAAAAATTCAATGTGATCATCGCAACGCAGTCGAATTTCTCTATGATGGCTTGGCGATTTGGTTCGCCCGATATGGTGATTTTTCCCGTGCACTTGAATGGGAAATACCCGAATACGGAAATCGATCGGGTGCAAGTGATCAGCAGAAAGTCAGATTGGTTTCCCTACGAAATGGACGTTATTTTAAAGGAAGAAAGAGTGGCGCATCCAGATTGGTCACATATCAAGTGATCACTGCAAAAGGGTGCGCCGGACAAAAAGGCCATCCGCGAACCACGCATCGTTATCGTGAAAATCAAAGGTCCCCCCAATGAGAGCAAAGCCTTGATCCTCAAGCCACTGTCTTACTTCTTGGTAGAGGGGTTGCCCCTCGTAGGCTTCCACGAATTCAAGCTCGGTAAAAATCGCAGATACACGCGAAAGGATTTTCGGAGACGCCTTCATCATGGGCAGTTCGTAGCCCTGCATATCGAGCCACAAGAAATCGACTTTCTCCACTCCTTGCTCCTGTGCCCATTGATCTAAGGTGGTCACATCCACGATCTCTGTCCAACCAAATTTAGTGTCTGGATCCCATTTCAGATGTTCTTTCGGAGGATAGAGCGAACTAGACTGGCATACATGATCCCGATCTGAAGCATGTCTCGCTAGATAGATCGATTGGGGACCACAGTGGTCTCCTAAGGCGACGTGATACGTGGAGATGTTGGGGAATTTCGCAGTATGTTCCGCAAGAGTTTGATAGAGCTCGGTCACCGGCTCAAAAGAATGGATGTGCCCACCCAGCCAAAAATGGGCCATGAGACCGCTGTCCTTTCCATCAAAAGCGCCCGCATTCACGATGACGGGGAATGTCGGGAGATATTTTTTCACAGCCTGAAAAATATTTCTCGGGAATTGATTCAACCCAAAGACCTCAAAAGGGGATGGTCTAACTCCCACGTCTTGGAGGGGCGTGTCGGGCCTTGCCGCAAATAAACTGAAAGAGAAGAGAACAAGCGCCGAAAAAATGAACTTCATGTGGAAAATGGTAAACAAAAAAAGAGTTGTCGTCTACACTTTACGCCTTATGAAAAGCATCGCCCTATTTCTGGTCCTCCTGCTCTCAGCCTACGCCAGTCCCACTGGGCCCTCAAGCTATCCGTACATTTCTGGAGATACGTGGCGCCACTTCGTCAACTTTCGCCTCTCCGATGTGGAGAGTTTTCGCCCTGAGCAGGTCGAGCGCGGCGATGCGATATTCGTCGAACAAGATTCTTTGGATGAGTTCATCGATGCATACGCACCGCATATCCGGGTCCCTTATGTTCTCGTCACGGCGAACTGTGACCGAGGTGGCGATGAACCGATGCCCGGCAAGTATGAGCGCCTTCTTGACGACCCCCATCTTTTCGCCTGGTTTACTCAGAATATGGACCGGGCCGATCATCCGAAACTCCATCCCATACCAATCGGCCTCGCCAACCGGAAATGGTCCTGGGGAAAGATCGAATACTACGATCTGAAAATACCTGAAGCTCGTTCTCGGATCCGCACAGGATGGCTTTATGTCAATTTCCAAATAGGGTCGAACCGCAAGGTCCGCCAACCGGTCTGGGATTACTTTGCGAGCCATCCTATGGGCAGCATGGTTCACCTGACCCCTTTTAAGGCGCATCTAGCTTATATGCAGGAACTTCCGAATTATCGTTTTGTGGTCAGTCCGCCGGGCAACGGTCTCGATACGCACAGGACGTGGGAGGCTCTTCTCTTGGGGTCCTATCCGATCGTGATCAGCTCCTCCTTGAACGCTCTTTACGACGATTTGCCCGTCCTTGTGATCGGCTCCTGGGATGAATTGACACCCGAGATTTTGCGAGCCAAGTATGAAGAATTTCAGAGTAAAACCTGGACACTAGAAAAACTCTATTTCCCCTACTACTTTAGTCAACTAGAAGCCATCCAAAAGGAATTGAGAAATGGTCAATAAATATCTGTTTTTGTTGCTGTTACCTTGTATTCTTATAGCTGAGAATATCACAGTGATTGGGATCGGCCGGTTGGGCCTTTGCCTCGCTTTGCATTTGGAAGAGAGTGGGTATTCCGTTTTAGGGGTCGATCTGTCCTCTGAGTATGTTTCCCAGATCAATCAAAAGCAGTACATCTCCCCAGAACCGGGAGTCACCGAATCGCTGCAAAAAAGCCGCCACTTCACGGCTACGACATCTCTAGAGGAGGGTCTCGCCTTCTCCGACGTATGCTTTATCGCTGTTCCCACAAATAATGGGAAGGGAGGAACTCCTTACGACGATTGTGTTCTCTCCCAACTCTTAACCGAAATCAACTCTTTGGGCGTGTCGAATAAGCAATTGGTCATTACTTGTACGGTTCCTCCGGGCTACATTAAACATACGGCTATCCCTCTCATCGAGAACTGCGCGAATACAACCATCAGTTACAATCCTGAATTCGTCGCCCAAGGAGAGGTCATGAAGGGGCTTCTGAAGCCCGATTTGGTACTGATTGGCGAAGGCTCTCAACAGGCGGGAGACCTCCTCGAATCGATTTACAAAAAGAGCTGCGCAAACCAGCCCCATATCGCCCGCATGTCTGTAGAGAGCGCTGAGATCGCCAAAATGGCGCTCAACTGCTTTGTTACGGCCAAAATTGCCTTTGCTAATCTCGTGGGAGATATCGCCGACGAAACGCCCGGGGCTGATAAGGAGGCGATTTTAGGGGCCATTGGAAAGGACCAGCGAATCGGGTCAAAATTTCTCAAACCGGGGTATGCCTACGGAGGGCCCTGTTTTCCCAGAGATAACAGAACCCTCGCCCGTTATGCGGAGACGCTCGGCATTGAGCCCCTTTCCTTGATAGCCACAGATCGAATCAACTCTCTCCATGTGGAATACCAGGCGAAGAAATTGCTCCGAGAAAATCGGGCAGAGTTTGTGTTTGACGACGTCTGCTATAAATCGAAGTGTCCTGTGCCCATTATTGAGGAGTCGGCCAAATTGCGGATGGCGAAATACCTCAGAGAACATGACCAGAGGGTCGTGATTTCAGATAGAGAGGAGGTCATTTTAAAAGTTCAGGAAGAATATGGAGATCTTTTTAACTATAGAATCGAGTAGTTACTTCACATACTCCCGGTCCATATAAAATAGACAGTTTTGGCGGTAGATTTTGGTTCCAAGAATCGATTCTGGCATCCAATCTGTCATCCCAAATTGGTGGAGGAGAATCGAGAGGGCAGTTTGATCCGATCTGGGAGAATAAAAGGCGAGAGGGTGTTTCGCTAGCTCGTACCACGCATCGACGAGTTGACAAACCTTTTTATTGGTAAAATCGACGCCGACAATGGCGGCTGAACAGCAGTGGAGGTGGCTTGCCACGTCAAAGGAGAGCCCAAAAACTTGTGCCAGTTCTGGATCCATGTAAGGAGGGTGAAGAGCGTGGGAGTTTTTCTGAACGAAGTACCCTTTTGCTGCGATGATTTGGAAGATCTTGTTGAGGCTGACGACAGGCATGATGGACGAATCCATCCAGAGGACTCTCTT
>DATIIR010000058.1:0-56042 GCA_035479435.1 Chlamydiales bacterium | reverse complement strand
CTCTCTTCGGGAACTACTTTGGGTGGGACGGGCACCGTCGGCGCCACTACGAGCAATAGCGCGACAATCACTCCAGGAAATGGCGGGGTCGGCACCTTAACGGTCAGCGGCAACCTAACTTTCAATGGCGCCTCCAATGTGCTCATCCATGCAGCTCCTTTGAGCGCGAGCAAAATCGCAGTCAGCGGCACAGCGGTCTTAACAGGTACCACGCTCACCGTTTCCCCACAGCCTGGCTTTTATGGGCTCACCACTTCGTACACCATACTCACTTCAGCAGGCCTTGGCGGGACCCAATTTAACAGCCCAGCCTTATCCACCAACTCCAATTTCATCCCCACTCTGAGTTATGCAGGTGGAAACAATGTGCTTCTTACCCTAAAGGTGCTGAATCCGTTTTTTGAATTCCCGTTTGGCAATCGAAATGAGGAGAGCGTCGGCAACAACATCGCCGCTTTAAATGAGGCGGGAGAACTCCCCGCTGGCCTGGCGAGTCTCTTGGGGCTGCTGGTGGGACAAAGCGACGCGACGATCAACGAGGCACTCGATCAACTGCACCCAGCACCGTATAGCGCGTTCACGGAGTTCCAAGAAGAGGTGGGAGCTAAGCTCATTTCTCTCTTCCACCGCAAGCCCTACTTGCCCTACGTCTACCTCGATTCGACGCGGGTCTGGGTGACTCCGTTCGGAGACTCTTTGACAGAGAAGCACCACGGCGAAGAATTTGGCTTTACAGCGAATTCTGGCGGAGTGGCTTTTGGAGTCGATGGAGACCTGACACCCTATTGGGATCTGGGATTCGGAGGCGCGTGGAACTATGGCCAGCTGGAGTGGCATGCGAGACACGGACACGGAGAGGTGAACGGTTTTTATGGCTCTGTCTACACCGATTATCTCGTGAGCAATTTCTATATAGGAGCAGCGGTTTACGGGGGCATCGATTTCTACGACACAGAAAGGCACATCCGGATCGTGACCATCGATGATAAGGCAAAGGCGAACTTCAGAGGCTATGACATCGTGGCGCAGTTGGCCACCGCCTACTATTTTGGCGCCCCCACGGCCTACTTTTACCCCTACGCCAACTTCGATTACCTCTATTGCCACACGCCTGGCTTTACCGAGCACGGCGCAGATAGCCTCGACCTCGATGTAGGAAGCAACCACGCCTCCACGTTCAGAACCGAAATGGGGCTGGCTCTGCAACTCATCGACCTCAACTACGACGAGACCATGGGCATTACGCCGCTCTTTTCCATCGGTTGGGTCAATATGTGCCCGATTGAGCGGCAAAACTACCACTCCTTCTTCGTGGGAGCTCCCATCCCCTTCACAACCTTTGGCTGGGACGAGACCTGGAACCTCTTTAGCCTCGATTTCGGCCTAGGCTTCTTCTATCAAGCTTTCTCTATCGATGTGGAATACAATTGCGAAATGTCCGCAGACAAAGAGACTCTACTCTATAACCATTACGGCAATATTTGTTTTGAATGGGAATGGTGACAAAAAAGAAAAATCGCCCGTCTCGAGAGTCTGGGCGATTCATTTCACTAAATACATTGACTAGCCAACTTTGGGTCTGCGATTCAGATAATTTTCTTGGTAGCCTTTAATGTCATCGGTGTGAATAACCCACGCAGCACCTTTACGATGCGCTTTTAAAAGACCTACGCGTGTCGCGTAGTAAATCTTTTGAGCGGGTACACCCAAAACTTTTGCGGCTTGATTAACTGAATAGTAACCTTTTTTGTTGTCGAATAAAAGTTCCCCGTCGTACATCGATTTCGTACGCGAGTACTTGTTATTTCGATACTCTTCAAGATCGTCCAGGTGGATTGTCCAACGAGTCGAGTCTTTTGTTGCTTTCAATTTCTTTTGTTTGATAGCAACATAGATGGCCTGCCGAGTTACATTGTTAATTCGAGCGGCTTCAGTGATCGAAACCACCTTCGCTGAATTACTTTGTCCCTGGGTCTGGCTCCATGCTGTGTCTGAATCCATGGTTCCTTCCTCCTCAAAATTCATTCATATTCTATTTAATTGCTAATCTTTAACTACTTACCGTATGGCTATAAATTACATTTTTAATATCATACGGTTATTTCGTATTTATTTTAGTTTTCGTTCTTTAAGTAATGATTATTTCATATTAACGACTATAAATCAAACGAAATCATCGATTTCAGCGAACTATTTTTGGGATATCTGCAATCCCATTATAAACATTTAATGATCAAATACTTATTCTCAAAATTTTTGATTGGCGTCAAAAGTAGATATTTCGATATAGTCGGACGAAAGCTAAGGTTTTATGATCCGTAAAGGCCTGTTCCTCCTCCTACTGCTCTGCACCCTCGTTTGTGAGGCAAAACCCCCCCAGTTGAGTCCCCGGGACGTCCGGACCAAGATCGAAGAGATTTTGAAGGCCCACGTGTGCCACAAGGCCCTAACGCCCGAGCTCATGAGCCGGACCCTCCAAAACTTCCTGGACGAGCTAGATCCCACTAAAACCTACTTCCTGGAGGGGGAGATCTCCCAGTGGACAGACCCGTCCAATGAGGTGCTCGAAAGGGCTTTATCGGGATTCAATAAGAGCGACTTCTCCCTTTTTCAAGAAATTCATACTACTTTCATCCTGGCGATTGAAAGGCGGAACCGGATCGAGACGGAACTAGCCCAGCGCGAGCTTCCCACTGGGGTCAAGAGCGACGAGTTCAAAGACCTCGCATGGGTCGCCACAGAAGAGGAGCTGACCGAGCGGCTCCTCCGGATCAAAGCCCTCCAATTGGACGCCACCGAAAAATTGGGCAATGAGAGTCAAAATCGCTTTGTGCAGCGAGTACAAAAGCGGCGCCTCAACAGAGAGCAGGAACTCACCGGCATCACGCCTGAAGAGCGCCACAAGCAGACCCTCGCCTATGTCCTCAAGGCAGCCACCTCCTCGCTCGACTCCCACACCAATTACTTCACTCCCAACGAAGCGAATCAGTTCATGATCCAAGTGCAGCAGCGCCTCTTTGGAATCGGGGCGCAGCTCCGAGATGACCTCGACGGCCTCTCAGTGATCCGGATCATCGAAAACAGCCCTGCCAGCCTGAACAACAAACTCAAGATCAACGACAAGATCATCGCCGTCGACCATGAACCTGTCGTGGGGATGGAGATCAGCGAAGCGGTCGAACTGATCCGCGGGGAAAAAGGGACCTCAGTCCTCCTCACCGTTTTGCGCGAAAACAGCGCGGGAGAAGAGCGGGTCGAGGAGAAGTTGGAAATCGAACTCGTCCGCAATGAAGTGGTGCTGGAGGAGACGCGTCTAGATACCACTCTCGAGCCCTATGGCGATGGCGTGATCGCCACTTTGCGCCTCTTTTCTTTCTACCAAGACCCCAAAAGCTCATCGACGACCGACATCCGCAAAGCGCTTGAGCAGATCAAAAAAGACCACAAGCTAAAAGGGGTCGTACTCGATTTGCGCAGCAATGCGGGGGGACTTTTGACGCAGGCCGTCAGCGTCACAGGCCTCTTCATCAACAAGGGGATCGTCGTCTCGATCAAAGACAATACGGGAAAAGTGCAACACCTGCGTGAAGTCGAAGGGAAGCCCGTTTGGGAAGGGCCCCTCTTCTGTCTCGTGAATCGCGCCTCTGCATCGGCCGCTGAGATCGTGGCGCAAACGCTGCAAGATTACGGACGCGCCCTCGTCATCGGCGACGACCATACGTTTGGCAAAGGCTCTTTTCAAACCTTCACCCTCGATCCTGTCAACAACCCCAAAATCAATCCGCAAGGGGAGTACAAAGTGACCCGCGGCCGCTACTACACGGTTTCTGGCAAGAGTCCGCAACTCATCGGCGTCATCTCCGACATCGAGATCCCCGGCCTTCTATCGCAGCTCGATATCGGCGAAAAATACGCCAAATTCCCGCTGGAAAACGATCAGATCGAGTCCCATTTTGAGGACGATCTGTCCGACATCTCTCCTTTCCATCGGATTCAGCTCGGCCCCATGTACAAGTACAACCTCCAGACCCAACTCACCACCTATCTGCCCTATCTGGATACTCTGAAAAAAAATTCCCATCTCCGGATAGAGACAAATAAAAATTATCAGAGCTTTTTGACAGAGATTCAAAAAAAGAATTTCGACGCAGACTCGATCGACCTCTTTGGCCAGAGCGATCTGCAGATGGTCGAAGCGCTCAACGTGATGAAAGACCTGATTTTTTTGGTCAGCATCGAATCCTTGAGATAAACTCCCCGGATTGTCACAATGGAGACCGATTTTCTGAAAGGTATCTATGACCGTACGTGTCCGTATTGCCCCCTCTCCCACTGGCGACCCTCATGTGGGTACCGCCTATATCGCCCTCTTTAACCTCATTTTTGCCCGCCATTTCAAAGGGCAGTTCATCCTTCGCATTGAGGATACTGACCAGACCCGCAGCAGGCCAGAGTATGAAAAAAATATCATGGACGCCCTCCATTGGTGCCACATCGAGTGGGACGAAGGCCCCGATGTCGGCGGCCCCCACGCTCCCTATCGCCAATCGGAGAGAACCGAAATCTACCGCAAACACGCCTATCTGCTCCTCGAGCGGGGCATGGCCTACAAGTGCTTCGCCACACCTGAAGAGCTCGCCGAAATGCGCGAAGTGGCCGCCAAGCAGGGGAAACGGAGCGGCTATGACCGCCGTTATCGCAACCTGAGCCCTGAAGAGGTGCGCCAAAGAGAGGAAGCGGGACAATCTTTCGTCATCCGCCTCAAAATCCCCCTCACTGGCGAATGCGTTTTCGATGATCAGATCAAAGGGCGCATCACGGCGCCGTGGGCCGATATCGATGACCAAATCCTCCTGAAATCGGACGGCTTCCCCACCTATCACCTCGCCAACGTCGTCGACGATCACCTCATGAAAATCACCCACGTCATCCGCGGCGATGAGTGGATGAGCTCGACGCCCAAACACATTTTCCTCTACGAAGCGTTCGGATGGAAAGCCCCCATCTTCATGCACATGCCCCTTCTCCTTGGCAAAGATGGCAAAAAACTCTCCAAACGGAAAAATCCCACCTCCATTTTCTATTTCCGCGACAGCGGCTATCTCCCCGAGGCACTCGTCAACTTCCTCACCCTCATGGGCTACAGCATGGAAGGAGACAAGGAGATTTACAACCTCGACGAGATCATCCGCGCCTTCGACCCCAAACGGATCGGCATTTCGGGCGCCTTTTTCGACATCCAAAAACTCAACTGGGTCAACCAGAAGCGGATCATCGAAATGATTCCTGAAAACAACCTCTGGGATCGCCTCGTTGCGTGGAACTTCAACGAAGCATTCATGCGCAAGCTGATGCCCCTCGTCCACACGCGGATCAAGACCTTTGGCGATTTCATGTCGCTCTGCGATTTTCTCTTCATCAACGACTTGAAGATTACGCCCGACATGCTTTGCCCCAAAAACACGCCACCTGAAGCGGTCAGTTGCCTCTTGCAAGCGATGATTTGGAGTCTCGATGAACAGGAAGATTGGACCGGCGTTGGCCTAGAAAAAGCATCCCACGAAACAGCTGAGGCCTTTGGCGTCCACCACAAAAAGGTCGTCATCCCGACGCTTTACGTCACGATCATGGGCAAAACGCACGGCCTTCCTCTCTTTGAATCGGTCACATTGCTCGGAAAAGACCGGACCCGCGTCCGGCTCATGGCCGCCATCGAAATGCTCGGAGGCATCTCGAACAAAAAGATGGATCAGCTGAAAAAAGGTTGGGGAAAGAAAAACTGCAAGGATCTAATTACTCAGGTTCCGGTTCCGTAGCGTCATCATCGACAGCCGTTTCTTGAGACTTTGAGATCACATAGTTCCGGTTACTGTAGGAGTCGCCATTGGTGCAACCATTTGAGAGTACGCAGAGACAAAGCAATAGTAAGAGACGCATGAACCCAGGCTCCTTTTTACCCCAATTTAATCATTTCCCCAGCCCCTGTCTATAGAAATGTACTCGAGAACCCACCCCTACATCGCCCGGATGAAAGAGAGAACCCTCCTCACCGGACCCACCTCGACCAAAAAGACCTACCATATCGTTCTCGATATCGAGGGATCCAACCTCCCCTTCAAAGTGGGCGACAGTATCGGCGTCCTTCCCACCAACGATCCCCACATCGTCGATCGGATCATCCACAAACTCTCAGCCACCGGCCACGAAGAGATTCTCGATGCGCGCACCCATACGACCACCACCTTTCGGGAATACCTACTCCACAAGGCGAACATCAGCAAAGTCAATTCCGCCCTACTGAAACTCCTCAATCTCGAAAAATCGACCGAAACTCTCCTCGAACTTCTCGAAAAGCACACGGACCCCCTTTCCCCATCCGAACTCTGCAAGCCCCTCATGCCGCTCATGCCCCGCTTCTATTCGATTGCCTCCTCACCCAAAGTCTTTCCCAACGAGATCCACCTCACCGTCGCCTTCTTTCAATATCACGCCAATGGACATGTGCACACCGGCGTCGGGAGCCATTTTCTCTGTCACGAAGCTCAAGTCGAATCGACACCCATTCCCATTTATGTGCAGCCCTCGAATCACTTCACACTTCCCGATCCCGCAGCTCCCATCATCCTCATCGGGCCCGGCACAGGCATCGCCCCTTTCCGCGCCTTTCTCCAAGAGCGGCTCGCCACGCAAGCCCCTGGACTCAACTGGGTTTTCTTCGGCGAGCGCAACCGCGCCACTGACTTTTACTACTCCCACTTCTGGCTCGAGTTGGAAAAACAGGGGCGGATCCGCCTCGATCTCGCCTTTTCGCGCGACCAAGCCGAGAAAGTCTATGTGCAGCACAAAATGCTCGAACAGAAGAAGAGCTTCTGGAATTGGATCCAGCAGGGGAGTTACATCTACGTCTGCGGAGATGCGGAAGAGATGGCTAAAGACGTCGACGCCGCCCTGCAGCAGATCGCCCGCGAAGAGGGCTCCATGAGCGAGGAAGACGCGCGCAAATTCATCAAAACGCTGCGCACTGAGAAGCGCTATCTTTTAGACGTTTATTGATTCTACTGTTGTCATCACGCAGAGGCATTGGAGGCCATCGCCACAGCCAAAATCGGTCAGGCCATCGCCAGATGTGGCCGTAATGCCAACAGCTGCAGGCTTAATCTTCAGAACCGAAGCGATTTTCTTCCTCATCTGAACAATCTTCTCATCAAAATAGGGGCGCTTCCCCTCAATAGAAAGAGCGACGTGGACGATTTTTTGCGCACCGAGCGTCTTCAACGCCTCCTCGAGATACACTTGGCTGTCGGTAATCCCATCTTTGCGACATAGATCGCGAGCGATATCGCCCAAAATGGGAACGCCAGAGAGAGAAGTGATCGCATTGCACATGGCGTGGTAAACGATGTCGCCATCGGAGTCAGCATCTAAACCAGGGACATCTTCAAAGATAACGCCCCCAATCGTGCACGGCTTTGTGGAATCAGCAGGTAAAAAACGGTGACTGTCCTGCCCAATTCCTGTACGGTAGATCGGTGTAATGGTGTGCATAATGGAGCCATTATGGCATAAACTTACATAAATGTCGTCGCCACTCCACATTTGCAATACTTTTTTTGAAAAAGAGCTCGAAACCAGAGACAAAAAACCGTTGGCCGAGTGGATCCGCTCCCATCCGGTCGTGATGCAGCTCCAATTTCTCCCTCTCCTCTACGCCGGGCCCAACGACTCCATTTTGGTCTCCGACCTACCCAGAGATCCAGACCCTCGCCTCTGCCTTGAACCCCCACCAGGCACCACCCACATCGAACACTGGGGCCCCTCCGAGGCGATCGCCCGCTGGGCCAAAAGCCATCACATCCCCTACACTATCCCGCCATGGAATGTGGTCCAGAAAGTGAACTCAAAGATCTTCTCCTTCACAGAATCGCCCCCCTTACCCGGCGCCGCTCTGCTCGAAACCGGCCAAGAAATCACCCAATGGATTGCCAAGACACCGGGGCCAAAGGTGTTGAAAACGCCCTTCGGAACCGCAGGTAGAGGCCACGTCCTAAATCCCAATGTAAAGCGGCTTTACATTGGCCCTCTCATAGGAGAACCGTGGGTGGAGAGGCTCCAAGACTTCAGCACGCAGTGGAAGGATGGCGCCCTTTTAGGCGTCACTGTTTTTGAAAATGAACCCAACGGCACGTACAGAGGAACGTTTGAAGCCAGTGTCGAAACATGGGCGCTGGAAGAACATCTTGCAGTGGCAAAGCCGTTGATTGAGAAGATTGCGAAGCTCGGCTACTCAGGCTACGTGGGAATCGACAGTTTCATCTATCTGTGGGAAGGAAAAAAGCGGGTGCATCCGATCGTCGAGATCAATGCGCGCAAAACGATGAGCTGGGTTGCACTGCAAATGCCACAAAAGCGTCTCTATTTTACACATATCCAAGACGGTCTTCTCCCGAATCAATTGAGCGTGCGTGGAAAAACTGTCCAATTTTCTCGCAATGTCGTATAAGAGTGCAAACGAGGTGCGTATGGATGTGTTGAAAATCAAAGGCGGTAAACCACTCACAGGACAGATCAAGGCAGCAGGTGCGAAAAATGCGATGACCAAACTACTCGTCGCTTCGCTTCTGTCTGACAAAAAATGCACATTCTACAACGTACCCAACATCGGCGATGTTGAAATCACCGTAAATCTCTGCCGTGAAATCGGCTCTGAAATCCAGTGGGACAAAAAAGCGCAAATCCTCGAGATCGTAACACCAGAGCTAAAGACCTCCTACATTCCGCAGCGCTATTCGGGATCAAACCGCATTCCTATTCTGATGATCGGCGCACTCTTGGGTCGCACCGATGAAGATATCATCGTCCCCACCGCCGGCGGAGATCTCATCGGTTTACGCCCTGTCGATCTCCACATCAGTGCCTTGCAGAAGTTGGGAACGCGCATCGAGTACCGCGAGATGAAAAAAGAGGGCGCCTACTTTGCGCAAGCGCACCAAGGACTGAAAGGCGCCATCATCTCCCTCAGTTACCCTTCCGTTGGCGCCACAGAAAACACCATTTTAGCCGCCGTACGCGCCAAAGGGACAACGATCATTAAAAACGCCGCGACCGAGCCGGAAATCATCGACCTCATTCTCTTCCTTCAAAAATTAGGCGCCAATATTAGAGTCGACGTAGACCGGACGATTTGCATTCAACAAGCGCACGAATTTCAAGAAGTAGAACACACCGTCCTAGCTGACAGGAACGAGGTGGCCTCTTATGCGATGGCTGCCATTGGCACCAAGGGACGTGTCTTTATCGAAGGGGCTGAACACCTCAACATGATCGCCTTCCTCAACAAGCTGCGCGAAATGGGCGGCGGCTTCCACGTCAAGAAGAATGGGATCGAATTCTTCTACGAAAAAGAGCTCCGCGGCGGTCTGCATCTCGAAACCGATGTCCATCCAGGCTTTATGACCGACTGGCAGCAGCCCTTCGTCGTCCTGATGACACAAGCCACCGGCGCCTCTGTCATTCACGAAACCGTTTACGAAAACCGTTTTGGCTACACGCGCACTTTAAAAGAGATGGGAGCCGACATTGAGCTCTTTACGCAGTGTCTTGGCGGCAAGCAGTGCCGTTTTGCCTCGAGCGATCACCACCACAGTCTCACCGTTAAGGGGCCAACCCCGCTCAAAGCCAAAGACATCTCTATCCCCGACCTACGCGCCGGCTTTGCCTACGTGATGGCGGCCCTCCTCGTCGCCGACACAAGCACCATCTCCAACGTCGACTACCTCGACCGCGGATATGAAGACCTCGTCGACAAGCTCACCTCTCTCGGCGCCGATATCACCCGTGTGGCGCTGCCCAAGAAAGGGGCAGAAAAAGGGAAAGCGGCCCTGCAAACGCTATTGACGACCTAAAGGGCGTGATAGGCGAAAAAGGTCATGTGGATAAAGTTGAGGAGGAAGTGGGTGAGGATTGCGCTCTCAATTTTTTCTGTTAGCAGGTAGACCCCGCCGTATAGCAACCCCGCAATGAATACAAATGCCAAGATCGTCGCATTCGGACTCCAATAGACATGCGCTAAAGTAAAGATCGCCGAGGCGATCAGGAGTCCAAGAAACTTATTATTCAAATAACGACAAACTTGATTCTGAATAAATCCGCGAAAAAATGCCTCTTCGGGAATGGCCACAAAAATCAGGTTGTTTAAGTAGATGATCCACGCCGAAGGGGGCAATTTCATCTGCCAATGGGTCGCACCAGCGGCAGTCGCCAGCAAAGCCATAACTCCGATTCCCAGGCAGCCGTAGAGAAGCCCTCTAAACGCTTTTTTCCAATCGCGCCACGTCCGCGCCACCGGCACAAGTAAAGCCAGAGGAAAAAGCAAAACCATCGGTTTTTGTATCCCCATGCGGAATTTCGGAGTGATCACCACGGGATCAAATCCGGGCACAAGTTGAAAAATCATCGCGTAACTGGCTAGGATAATAACCAAAAAAACGAGGAACTGACTGATAGACTTGAGCTCGGTATAAAAAAACCAGAGATAGACCCATCCAAACAGGACCAGCACGCCAACTGGGAGGATATTGCCCCCCATCATCGCTGCGATCACGCTGGCAAAAAATAGGCTCATCCAGATTCTCAAGTCGCGGCGGACCCACACGCTCAAAAAAGCAAGCCCCAAGAAAATAAAACTGATGAATGCTGCCATACTTCCCTGGGGCTTACTGTTGTTACTTGGCTCTTAGGGTATTGGCAAGTTTCTCCTTAGTCAAGGGAAAAAGCCTTCCTTCTCCTCGTGCGAGAATATCGGCGATCACGGCTCGACCTATCAGAGTTTTACTCAAAGCTTTGCCGATTTGGTTGGCCTTGTGCGCGCTGTTCCGCTCGATGAGGTAGTCTCCGATGTACTTTCGAATATGAAGAGGCAAGTAGCCTGCGCTTGCGCAAAGGCGAGACCACTCTTCTCGAATCGACATCGATGTGGATTCGGAAAAATGCATCTGCTGATCCAAATAAGCCAGCTCTTCAGGTGTCACAGAATCGATCATCAGACTCAGGAAAGCGACCTGAGTGAAAATATTCCAAGATCGAATCAACTCCACGTCTACCGGTTTCCTTCGCAATACACACGCCTTCTGCGTCTCGACCATATCCATCAATTTTGACTGGAAGAGAGGAGCGTTAGATGGGAGTTCTGTACCGTAGAGCCACTCCATCACTTTATGCTCCTCCATAAACTTGTCAAAGCCTTCCTGTCCGATCCCTTTCTCATTTAACAGCCACTGTTGCAAGAAGACAAGGAACCGATCATCCGACATCGTGTTTTGAAAGAAAACTTTCATGTAGTCTTTGAAAAACTGGTTGAAGTCGTTTTCACCCATTGCGTTCTTCAGCATAAAGAAGAAGAGAGCTCCTTTTGCATAGGGAATGCGGGTGAATTCAAAATCATCTGTTTCTTGACAAAGTCTCAGAATATCGGGCCGTTTTTCCCGGTATTCGTCCATTGCGCCCTTCATTTCTTTCAGAGTATACATAAATGACATAGCAGCGTAATCGGTACCCCACATCTTTTCGCAGATATGGTATTCGGCGAATTCTGTTGCCCCCTCATTCCAGAAAAACTGACGCCAGTTGCAGTTCGTAATGTCATTTCCGGTCCAGGAATGGGCCAGTTCGTGCGGAACCACATAGGGCCGCTCCAAGCAGATCTGACCGAACGTACTGTTGCAGGGGTGTTCCATCGCCATATAGGGAAAAGCCCACGAGAGGAGATCCACACTGTAAGTTCCCCAATTATAAGGGCCACAAAACTCCTCAGCCTTCTTCATGATTTCGGGGAGGTCTTTAAACGCGCCAAAGACCTCATCGATCATCCCATCCTCACCATAGACACCAGTTCTTGGATCGGCTTCATAGCCTCGGAAGCTAACATTGCCCACATGCAAACTGAGCAAGTAGAGAGGAACAGCGCGTCCCATCCTCAAACCCATGTAGTCGCCCGTCTCATTGCGCACTCTTGGATTGTTGGTCACACTGCTTAGCGCCATCAGATCGGGACTTCCCGTGTGCGCGTTGACCTCATAAGTGAGTCGAACCTGAGGAGTGTGTTGACCTGGAATTGCGCTCGCTCCCTCATTCGTCTCGAATAGAGTATAGACAAGGGGGTGCTGTTTCCCGTGGGTACACTCTTTATCTATCCAATAAACAGATTTAGAATCTGGAGTCGTACGGTATTTGATCACAACTTCTCCCAAACCTTTCTCTGGTGGAATGACAATCACCAAAGCATCGGGTCGATTCTTGGCTGTGCTTGGAATGATTGAGACAGCAGTGCCGTGTCCATTGACTGTGACCGACTCAATCTCCAAATTGGATATATCCAAAACGAGCCGGTCATTGTCGGCAACTTTGTTGTTGTAAGTATAAGTAGCCGTTGCAACCAATTGCTTTTTGTCAAAATCGGGCGTCACATCCCATTTCAGATGCGTGGTCACCACGTTTTCCGGCTCCGCATTAGAACACGTATCGGCTGGAAGATCGGGAAGATTTTTCTGTAACTTGGCCATCCACGGTTTGATTCCCAACGCTTGGGTTCGGGCCAGATCTGCCACCGTCCTGGCGTCTAATAGACCGGGAGAGGTCGCTCCCACTATTGCGGAACTTTCTGACACTGGACGTTCTTTTCTATCCGTCTCTGGAACATAAGCTCCTGAGGGACTTACTCTACTAACTGGTGCTGCCATACTGACTCTCCTTGACTTGGTTTTTAAAAACTACTAAGATTTTCTTAAAGAGAGGGAATCCTAGCGAATCGCCTCAGATTTGTGCAAGAATTTTTTGAACAGCCAAAACCTCAAATTGACAAAGGGCTCTCAAAACGATTAAACTCTCTGGCGCTATGACCGTCCTTTGCCCAGAGAAAACACAAGCGATCCCCCTGTGGCGCCAAATCCAGAGAGGAAACTTCACACAAATCGAACCCCTCCTCGAGTTTTTGGAACTGTCAGATGCACTGAAGAAGCGTGTTCTGAAGCAGCCCCGCTTTATCCTCAATCTCCCCAAACGGCTCGCCGCAAAAATAGCCAAGAACACACTGGACGATCCCATTTTGCGCCAATTTGTGCCCTTGGAAGAGGAGCTGGCCATCACTCCTGGCTTTGTCACCGATCCCGTGCAAGATCAACGGTTCAAAAAAACAAAGAAAATTCTCCACAAGTACCAGGGGCGGGCCCTGGTGGTGGCGACGAGCGCCTGTGCCATGCATTGCCGCTACTGTTTTAGACAAAATTTTCCCTACGAAACTGAGGAAAAAAGTTTTGACAACGAAATCGCCTACATCGCCCAAGACCCAACCATTGCGGAGATCATCCTCAGCGGCGGCGACCCCCTGTCTCTGAGCGATGGCGCCCTGGTCACTTTCTTCCGCGCGCTCGAGGCCATTCCCCACCTGAAACGGATCCGCTTCCACAGCCGATTCCCCGTAGGCATCCCCGAAAGGATCGACGACTCGTTTCTCGACCTTTTAGAAAACTCTTCTAAGCAAATGGTTTTCATCGTCCATGTAAACCATCCGAGGGAACTCGACCAAGATGTCGTGGGCGGCCTGAAGAAGATCCAATCGCTCGGCATCCCCGTGCTGAATCAATCGGTACTTCTGAAGGGAGTGAACGACGATGAACAGACGATCCTCTCGCTGTCCGAGGAGCTTCTCAACGCAGGTGTGATCCCCTACTACCTTCACGCCCTAGACCCCGTTCAGGGGACCAGCCACTTTGCCGTCTCCGATGAGAGGGGCCTTCAGCTCATCCGCCACATCCAAGAAAACCTGTCGGGCTTTGGGGTCCCCCGATTCGCGAGGGAAGAGCCCGGCATGCCAAGCAAAACATTCATAACTTATTGATAATAAATACTTAATGTAACGTAAAATCTTCACTGTAACTATATTAATGATTTTGCTATAATCAATGGCGATTAACAACCAACCATTGTTAATTATTCATAATAACCCTAATCACCTTTTTGTTATTTGGCGCCTCCTCTAGGAGGCGTTTTTTTGTTACCCACAAGTCTATCTATGCAAGGCGGGGAACAGGATGACGGCTCGCTCTCTCGAGCCTAAGGATGTCCACTCGCGTTGCGAGTGGGCACGATACGCCTGCTTGATAGCAGGCTTACAAGATGCGGGGAGGCCCCGCGCCCCAAGAAGACGCGAAGCGGGGGAGCGCCGGGCGCGAATGCAATTCGCAATTGCGCCGCAGGCGCAATACCAGCCGGAGGCTGGGCCCGGCGCTCCCCCTTTCTCTTATCCTGCCAGTCCGCCATCAGGCGGACGTATCTTGCCCACTCGCGCAGCGAGTGGATATCTTCAGACTCGCGAGAGCGAGTCGTTATCCTGTTCTCTGCCCTGCGTAGATAGACTTGTTGAATCGCTACATTCGGTCGACGGTTTCTAGGCCGAGGATCTCGAGGCCTTGCTTGAGGACGCGGGCCGTGAGCTCGCAAAGGACGAGGCGGCTTCCCTCTTCGGGAGAACCTTCGACTCTGCAGTCGCGGAAGAAGGCGTTGAACTTCTCCGCAAGTTCATAGAGATAATCTGTGAGGCGATTGGGGAGAAGGTCGCGGGCCATCGTGTCGAGAACCTCTCCAAAGCGGCGCAAATGGAGGCCCAGAGAAATTTCAGAGGGGTGGTTCACTGCAATCTTGTGATGGGCTAGAACTTGGCGCATGTCGGCGTGCGTTTTTCGCTTGATCCCATTGATCCGAACGTAGGCGTAGAGGAGAAAAACAGCCGTATTGCCCTCAAAACGGAGCATCCGCTCATAGCTAAATGTGTAATCTTTCGTGCGGAGCGAGGCGAGGTCGGCGTACTTGACAGCGCCAATCCCAAGGACATGGGCGAGGTGGTCTGCCTCTTTCGGATCGGCTTCGGGAAGGCGCTCGGCGATGATGATGCGCGCCTTATCGATCGCCTCATGCAGGAGATCGATCAACTTTTCTGTCTCCCCTGAACGGGTCTTGAATTTCTTCCCGTCAGCGCCGAGGACGAGGCCAAATCCCACATGGTCGGCCTCCACTTTAGAGTCGAGCCAACCCGCCTTTCTCGCGGCGGCAAAAATCATATCGAAATGGAGCGATTGGCCCGCATCGACGACGACGATAATCCGGTCGGCTTTCTCCACCTGAATGCGATGGCGAATGGCAGCGAGGTCGGTGGTATCGTAGTTGTAGCCCCCATCCGATTTTTGGATCATGAGGGGGAGCGGCTCCCCTTCGCGGTTTTGGAAGCCTTCGAGAAAGATGCACTTGGCGCCATCGGAAATAGTCACCAACCCTTTCCGATCGAGTTCCTCGACTACGTCTTTGAGATAGGGGTTGTAAAACGACTCACCTCGCTCGGTGATGCGGACATGCATCAGGTCGTAAATTTCCTGAAAGCCCTTGCGCGATACTTCGCAAATGAGTTTCCAAGCATGGATCGACTCTTTTTCACCGGCTTGGAGGCGGACCACCTCTTTTTGCGCCTTGGATTTAAATTCGGGGTCTTCATCAAATCGCTTTTTGGAGGCCTTGTACCACTGCATCAGCGATTCTAGATCCGTGGGTTCATCGCCACTCAAAACGGCAGGGCAAAAGGCCTTCATGTAGGTGATCAACATCCCAAACTGCGTGCCCCAGTCGCCGAGGTGATTCAAACGGAGGACGTCTTGTCCCAAAAATTCAAAGAGGCGCGCCAGGCAATCGCCGATGATGGTCGAACGGATATGACCGACGTGGAGCTCCTTGGCGATATTTGGAGAGGAGAATTCGACGATGATTTTTTGTCTCTTTGCAGGAGGGCAAGCGCCCAAAAAGCGGTCGTTTAATTGCTGCTCCAATTGGTGAGACAAAAAGGAGGGCGAAAGGGTGAAGTTGATGAAGCCAGGCCCCGCGATTTCGACTTTGGAGCACATGTCGGAGTCGAAACAGTCGATGATCTTCTGAGCAATAGCGCGGGGATTTTGCTTCAAGATTTTGGAGAGGCGAAGTGCGCTATTGCACTGGTAATGGCCAAACTCCTCCTGCGCGCAGGGGGCTATGTCAGATTTGGCCTCTTCGGCAGAGAGGGCATCTCCAAAGGCGCGAACCATCGCATCGGTGACCTTCTTTTTAAAAACCGATAACACCGTTTCCATCTAGAATTCTGCGCTGTGGTGGAATGTGGGGGGAACAACTCTCTTGCCAATCGCGTACTTGAGTCGATAATCGGCCAAGGCGACGGCGGCTTCATGGGTCGATTCGTTGTTCTTGTCGGCGATCTCGTAGATGGCCTGAAGCGTGTCGTAAATGTGGTGTACTTTGTAGCGAGGTGTAGTGGGGTTATAGCCCGCATCCTCGAGCTCCTCGGCGACGTTGATGACTCCGCCGCCACTGACGACGAAATCGGGCGCATAGAGGATGCCTCTGTCTTTCAGCGCTCGCGCGTGGTCGTCGCGGAGCAGCTGATTGTTGGCACATCCCGAGATCCCTCTGCAGCGCAATTGGGGAATCGTCTGGTCGTTGAAGATGGCGCCCGCCGCGCAGGGAGAGAGCACATCGCACTCCACTTTCAAAATCTGATCGGGAGAGACCTTTTTCGCGTTGTATCTGGTCGCATAGTAGTCCAATTTAGCCGCGTCGATATCGGAGAGAATCAATTCGGCACCAGCCCAAAAAAGGTGGTCGATGAGAGGGGTTCCCACATTGCCAATTCCTTGGACTGCAACCCTTCGTCCCTCTAGGGAATCGGTCATGTAAAGCCGCTTTACAATGGATTGAATCCCGCGAAAAGTGCCCCAGGCTGTGAAGAGTCCAGGATCGCCGCTGCTCTTAGCGTGGGAGAGCCCTACGACATACTTCGTCGCACGGCGAACGATCTTCACATCATCCATGGTGCAACCCATATCTTCAGCGCAAATGTAGCTCCCTCCGAGTCTTTCGATCGCGGCGCCCATCGCCATGAGCAATTCGGGGGTTTTTTCCTTTTTAGGGTCGGCGATGATCACGCTCTTTCCCCCGCCAAGACCCGTTTCGGCGACGGCCATTTTGTAGGTCATCCCTTTGGCGAGGCGCAACACGTCTTCCAAGGCGGCGTCGAATGTGGGGTAGGGCCGAATCCGGATCCCCCCGAGCGAGGGCCCCAGCACCGTGCTATGGACGGCGATGATCCCCGTGAGTCCAGCCTTCTTGTCCGTCACCTTGACGACCCTTTCGTAGCCTTTGACGGGTATATTTTCGAGATGAAGGGTCTCTCTCGCCTCTCGAACCAGAGAGGAGAGTACTTTCTTTGGGGCCTTTTCTAAAGTCGCGTTGCTCATCGTGGGGGATCCTCGCCAAATATTTTTTGAAAAGACTATATCACGCCTCCGCTCCAAAATCAAGAAGCGATCAATGTCTTGATGATAATCAGTCTTTATTGTACCTTAGCTGTCTAAGATTTTTGAGGATATCATGACAACTGCCCTCAGTATTTCTGCGGAACAGAAAAACGAGTTACTGAAATTTTTAAAAAAGAACCGCGGCGCCGATTTGGTGACCGTTTACCTCTTTTTCGTGGAGGAAAAGCACCACGTAAGGCCCGTTCTGTTTCCCCGAGACAAGACGATCTATCAAAGCATCGATGATCTGATCGCAGCTCTTGAGCAGCAGGGCAAGCTTTGGCGTGAGACGGAAATCACCATCCAGTTCGGCCAGCAAAGCGTCAACGAGCAGACAAAAAAGATTTACATCTGCCCCTTTACCGGCAAGGTCTTTGGCGACAACACCTGTCCCAATCCCCAAGACGCCATTTACGACTGGGTCTCCAAATGCCCAGAGAATAAAGAGCGAGTCGGCGGCCTCCCTGTGAAGAGATTTTTTGTCTCTGAAGACCCCGAAGTGATTAAGAATTATATCAGCCAGCGAAAAGCATCGATGAAGAAGGTCGTCTACTCATCAGCCGTTACAGGCAAGCTTTTCAACAGCAAAGCAGCCGTAATCGATGACTTCAAAAAGAACCATGTAAAGCCACTCACGCTCCTCGAAGTGCAAAACCAGAACCGGTTCCAGATCGAAGAGCATTTCCTCAGCTTTATCCAGAAGTATCTGACAGAAGACAAGATTGCCGGCTTTGTTGAGGCGCTTTCGCAACACCTCGAATTCGGGCCTTATCTTGAAAAATGGGTCGAATCGGATTGATCTATTCGCTCGCCTCGCATGAAGAGACCCTTGCCTTTGGGCGAAAGATGGCGACGCTCCTCCCTCCGAATGCGGTGATTGCCCTTTCTGGTGACTTGGGCGCTGGCAAGACGACTTTTGTCCAAGGCTTAGCGCTCGGCCTCAGAATCGAAGAAAACGTGCAGAGCCCCACTTTTGTGATTTTAAATATCTACCAAGACCGCCTCTTTCACTTTGACCTTTACCGGCTGAAAAAGCCCTCCGATTTCACCAGCATGGGATTTGAAGAGTACTTCCAAAAGGGGGGACTCTGCGCCATCGAATGGCCCGACCGGATCGCCTCCCTTCTCCCTCCCGAAACCATCTCCATCCACTTCTCCTACGACGGGACCCAGCGCCTAGCCGAGGTGCTCCCATGAAAGCCCGCTTTCTCCTCTCCACCCTCACCGAATTTCCCACCCTCAAAGACCCCCGAGGCAAACTCCTCCCCGAGATTGCCCTTGTAGGCCGTTCCAATGTGGGCAAGTCGAGCCTCATCAACCATCTTCTCGAACAAAAAAGGCTCGCCAAAACCTCCTCCACTCCTGGCAAAACGCGCCTCCTCAACTTCTTCTCCGTCGATGAGAAATTTCTCCTCGTCGACCTCCCCGGTTACGGCTACGCCAAAGCGCCCAAAGAAGAAGTGGGCAAGTGGTCCGAGGCGATCGACAACTACCTCAACAACCGCCCCACGCTCCGCCTCATCCTCCTTCTCATCGACAGCCGCCGCGACATCGGCCCTGAGGACCAGACTCTCATCGAATGGGCCACCCACAAGCGAATTCCCCTTTTGTTGATTTTGACCAAAACTGATAAACTATCCAGCGGCGAGAAAGTAGCGCTCCTGAAAAAGCACCCTGAAGCGATTCCCTACACAGTCGAAGACCACCATTCTCGCGTCAACTTAGAAAAAAGGATCGGACAAATTTTATGGGATTGATTCACCAAGACATTTTTGTCTGTGTCGATTGCGAATCGACGGGGCTCGACCCGGCCAAAGACCGGATGATCGAGATCGCCGTTGCCCGTTTTACCTTCGATCACATTCTGCAAAAATTTGAAACCCTCATCGATCCCGAGTGCGCCATTCCCCAAGTATCGCAAGACATCCACAAGATTTCGATCGAGATGCTAGAAGGGAAGCCAAAAGTCGCCGAAATTCTCCCTGAGGCGCTCAAGCTGATCCACGGCCACATCCTCATCGGCCACGGCATTGGCTTTGACATTTCTCTCATCGCCGCCGAGGCCAAACGGAGCCAAATCCCCACCCAAATCGAGAAGCAGCCCTTCATCGACACCCTTCGCCTCGCCCGCCTCTATGGCGAGAGCCCCATCAATTCCCTCGAGCGCCTCCGCCAGCACTTCAACATCGAACCCGAAGGGGCCCACCGCGCCATGAGCGACGTGATCGTCAACATCGAAGTGTTTAAGTACCTCACCAAGTCCTTCCAAACCACCGAGCAGATCTTCAAAACCCTCGAAAAGCCGATCAAACTCAAAACGATGCCGCTCGGCAAGCACAAGGGGCGCCGCTTTGACGAAATCCCCGTTGAGTATCTCCTCTGGGCCGAGCGGAAAGACTTCGATCAAGACCTTCTCTTCTCCATCCGCTCTGAATTGCGCAATCGGAAAAGAGGGGGCAGCTTTGAACAGCAGTCCAGCCCCTTCGCCGATCTATAACTAAGTCTGACCCACAATTTTCGCTAATTTTTTCAACCACCGAGAGACACCGAGGCGCGAAACGCGCATTTTCCTACCCTTTCTCGGTGCTCTCGGTGTGCTCGGTGGTTAATTTTACCCTTCCGGCCAAGATATCTGAGGGTTATGCAACCGGCTCATAACTGGCTCGCTTGACTAAATCGCCTCCCTTACCTACCATCGAAATATGGTTAAACTCACCCTGAAAGATCTATCGCTTAAGGGAAAGCGCGTTCTCATGCGCGTCGACTTCAACGTCCCCATCGAAAACGGAGTCATCACCGACGATTCGCGCATTGTCGCTTCTTTGCCCTCCATTGAATACGTACTCAACCAGGGCGCCTCGCTCATTCTGATGAGCCATCTGGGCCGGCCTAAAGGCAAAGACCCGCAGTTGACACTTGCGCCCTGCGCTAAAAAGCTATCGGATCTGCTGAAAAAACCAGTCGCCATGGCGCCCGATTGCATCGGTCCCGAAGTAAAAAAAATGGCGACCCAACTGCAACCCGGCCAAGTGCTCCTATTGGAAAACCTTCGCTTTCACGCCGGAGAAGAGACGCCCGAAAAAGACCCCTCATTTACCGCGCAGCTCGCGAAACTGGGCGATTGCTACGTCAATGACGCCTTCGGCACCGCCCACCGCGCCCATGCATCGACAGCCCTCATCGCCAAATTCTTCCCCCACAAAGCCGCCATGGGCTTTCTGATGGAGAAAGAGCTCCAAGAACTCAGTCCCCTCCTCCACAATCCCGCGCGCCCCTTCTTTGCCCTCATCGGCGGAGCCAAGATCTCGAGTAAAATCGGCGTGATCCAAAGCCTGCTCAAACGCGTAGACGCCCTCTTCATCGGCGGCGGCATGGTCTACACATTTCTCAAAGCGCAGGGCATCCCCATCGGCGATTCGCTCTGCGAAGATCCCAATACCATCCGCGATCTTCCCAAAACCAAGCTCCATTTTCCCGTCGATCTCGTCATCGCCAACGCCTTTTCCAATGATGCCACCAGGCGGATCGTTCCCATCCATCAGGGCATCCCCACCGGCTGGCAAGGGATGGACATTGGGCCTCAGACCATTGCCCAGTGGTCTAAGGAATTAACGAAAGCCGCCACTGTTTTTTGGAATGGACCCGTCGGAGTCTTTGAAATGGCCCACTTTGCCACGGGAACCCGCGGCATCGCCGAAGCGCTTGCCCACGCCAAGGCCAAAACCATCATCGGCGGCGGCGACTCGGTCGCAGCGATTCAGCAAATGGGTCTGGGCGATCGATTTGCCCACCTCTCCACAGGCGGCGGCGCCTCACTCGAACTTCTCGAATACGGGCATCTCCCCGGCATCGACGCCCTATCTGATAAATAGGGAGACCTCTAAGTGCTTTTGGAGAAAAACCAAACGACTCACCCTCTTCAAAAAAAACAGCGAGCCCGGTGTTGTTGCATAAATCAAATTAACCACCGAGATCACCGAGAGCACCGAGGGGAAATTTAGGTCCTTTTTCCTCTTCTCGGTGATCTCGGTGTGCTCGGTGGTTATTGAACCGTCTAACAGCGAAGAATTATGCAACAAGGCCGCGAGCCCGAAAAGATCTGCATTAGACCTTATTTTTGCTGTCTGCTACTGGAATTTCTGCGCACTCAACGAGAGCCTTTCGAAGAGCCAAACCAAGCTGGGGCCACATCGCCTCCGGCAACTCGATCTTTGGGAGATCTGCTCCAGAAAAACCGTCCTTTCCTGTCTTAAGATCGTTAACGATTAACATTATTCCCATTTCAATACCTCGTTCTGGCTTGTTGGTATCAGCAAATCGTTCTGCAGAGAGTCTCGCTACGGTTTGTGTAATGTTGTTTTCTCGATAATAGTCGCAATTCAACAGTCCATGATTGGATAAAAATTGTGTCATTACATCTGCGCTTGGAAACTGAAGTCTTGTACTAGACATAAAGGCCTCCTTCGTTACTGAATTATGTCACACGAACGGAAACATCGTATCACTAAAAGAACTTACAGAGAAGATAAGAAAAATTTACACACCTCTTGCCCACCTCTCGACAGGCGGCGGCGCCTCACTCGAACTTCTCGAATACGGGCATCTCCCCGGCATCGACGCCCTATCTGATAAATAACGATGAGATCATTGCATAAAAAGAAAAACAGGATATGCATGATCTAAATGGCATGATAAACAGGATAAAAAATATCATATCATGCAAATCATGCTGCGCCAGCAATCATGCCTATCCTGTCCTTCTATTTGGCCAAGACATTTGAAGGGTTATGCAACGGTCTCAACGATCCCTTGACTATTTTACATAGCTGCTCTACGCTCCTTCGAAGTCCAAATATTTTGGTTACAATGGCTTCAATTGCAAAACCTCAGATTGCTTCAGAGACTCGCTCGTTACTGGTGTATCTCACTTCGCTGTTCGTGGTCTCCCGTCTGGTCATCGTTGCGATCTCTCTGGCAGCCTACAACCATTTCCAGCAAGAGCTCGACTTGCCATGGAACGAATGGATGACAGCCATTTGGGCAAAATGGGACGTCTCTTGGTATACGCGAATCGCCCATCACGGCTACGATGCAATGCCGTTTAACACCCTCAAAGAGAGAAGTTGGGGCTTCTTACCCCTCTACCCCATGACAATTAAGGCGTTTGTTTGGCTGTTCCACACCACCAAATTCTCCATCGTCGGCTCTCTCATTTCTTGCGCCTCCTCCTTTTCGGCACTCTGGATCTTCATCAATACCTTCAAAGATCGCATTTCAAATAGGAAACGGTTTCTGTTTCTCTATTTAGCGTCTGCTGGAAGTCTCTATCTGTCAATCCCTTACGCAGAAAGCCTCGGCTTACTTCTCCTCGCTTGTACGTTTCACTTCACGAAAGAAAAAAAGTACTGGTTAGCCGCCATTATGGCTGGTCTTGCGGCCATCACGCGGCTGCAGTTGGTGGCGCTTCTCTTGATCCCTCTAGGAGCGCTCTTATTCGATCCACAGATTAGGAGAAAGATACTCCACGCACCAGTAATGGTCGCCCTGTTTGGTATACCCACCCTGGTTCACATGGCGTATCTCCACTCGCTAACGGGAAATGCATTCGCGTTTTTCGATGTACAGGCGGCTTGGGGAAACCCAAACCCCTATCCTCTGGAGTCGCTGGTCGTTTTTATCCTGAAGGGGATCAAAAATCCCCCTCTTCAATGGTTTCATCTCTACATCTGGTCGCTATTCGCCGCCATCCTGATTCGAAACTATAAAAAAATCCCTCTGAATGAACTGATCTTTTGCATTGTGGTATTCCTCATATCAACGGGCAGCGAGCGCTTCTACGCGGCCTATCGCTACGTTTTGATGTTGATCCCCTTGTATATCGCTCTGGCCAACGAAGAGGAGTGGTTTCGCAATTTCTACATCTACAGCAATTTGATCCTCGGAACCATGTATGTCATCGCATTTGTTAACGTCTATAAATTTTCGTTGTAATTATGCCGAAACTATTGGAACTTCCCTCTTTTAAAGACGAACGGGGTGCGTTGACAGTGATCGAGAAGGTCTTGCCGTTTTCTATTCAAAGAGTCTACTACATCTACGATACGAATCAGCGCCCTAGAGCAGGCCATAAGCATCGTGTGGGACAGCAAGCTCTCGTCTGTCTGCACAAAGAGTGCCGCGTACATGTGAGGGTTGAAGGACACGATCAAGACTTCTTGCTCAATACGCCTGATCTGTGTCTCGTCCTAGATTCCGACGATTGGCACAGCATCCAATTTGAACCCAACTCCATTTTGTTGGTTTTATCATCCCACTCCTACATGCCAGATAATTATATCTATGATTGAGTATGAAAATCTGGCCCGCGTAAACGCCCCCTTTGGAGATGAGTTCCGGAGAGCCTTTGATCGCCTCCTCCTTAGAGGGCGCTTTATACTCGGCGATGAGACGGCAAAATTTGAGGAAGAATTTGCAGCCTATGTGGGCACCCGCTTCTGCGTCGGCATCAGCTCGGGACTAGATGCGCTCAGATTGGCTCTGATGGCCCTCGATTTCCCTCCCGGCAAAGAGGTCCTCGTCCCCTCCAATACTTACATCGCGACCCTTTTAGCGATTTTACACAATGGCCTGGTACCCGTCTTGGTGGAGCCCAACCTGAGCACTTACAATCTCGACGTAGAAGGGCTCGAAGCGAAGTTGACGGATCGCACTGTGGCTATCCTTCCGGTTCACCTCTATGGGAAGCTCTCTCCCATGGTCTCGATCCTGCGATTTGCAAAAGCAAACGGGTTGAAGGTCGTGGAGGATTGCGCACAGGCCCATGGGGCGAGCTATTTGGGGAAAAAGGCGGGCAGCTTCGGAGACATCAATGCCTTCAGCTTCTATCCCACCAAAAATTTGGGTGCACTGGGAGATGGAGGTGCGATTACGACGGATGATCCTCTGCTGTTTGAAAAAGTGTGTCTGATGCGCAATTACGGCAGCAAAGGGAAAAATCACCATGAGATCGTGGGGTATAACCACCGATTGGATGAGCTGCAGGCCGCTTTTTTAAGGATCAAGCTGAAACGCCTAGATGAGATCAATCGCCATAAGGCGAAGCTGGCAGCTCTCTACTTGCGCTATCTCCCTTCTGATTTGATTTTGCCAGTTGTGGAAAATGGGTATGAAGATGTTTGGCATATTTTCGCCATTCGCCATCCTGACCGGGATGGATGGAAGAGCTATTTGCAGGAGAATCAGATCGAGACGATGATCCATTACCCCATCCCTCCCCACAAGCAAAAGGCGCTGCAAGGCAAACTGCAAGAGGAGCTTTTCCCCCTATCCGAAGAGATCCATCGAACGATCCTGAGCCTCCCTTGCTCCTTCATGCATTCGGAGGAGGAGATCCTTCGAGTCATTGAAACCACAAAGGGGCGTATCTGCTCTCCTCTTTGACCATTTTTTTTCCTTTCATGAACGATGCTGGGACCGTGGGATCGCTGATCTCTCAGGCCTACTCTGTGGGAAAACAAATCACCGAAAACTTGGAGGTGATCGCCATTCACGGTGGAGCCTCAAAAGACAATACCTTTGCAGAGATTTTGATCGCGAAGGGGAAATACCCCGATTTAGTGGTCCTCGACCACTCGGCAAATCGGGAGGGATATGCCGTGATCCGCCATGGATTTGAAGCAGCTACAAAAGAGTGGGTCTTCTACACAGACGGCGATGGGCAATATCATTTAGACGACCTCTTCAAACTCGCGCTGCAGGCGGATGGGTGCGATGTCGTCAATGGCTATAAAGTCGAGAGATCCGATCCGTGGCACCGCGTATTGTTTGGGAATGCCTACCAGATTTTTAGCCGTCTTCTTTTTAGATTGCCTATCCGAGATATCGATTGCGATTTTCGTCTGATTCGAAAGAGGTATTTGCAAGATACCCAGTTCATCAGCAAGGGGGCCTCCATCTTGCCCGAACTCATCTCCAAGCTGCAATCGGCAGGGGCCAAGTTTTCCGAAGTCCCCGTTCGGCATTACCCGCGCGTTTACGGAAATTCAAACTATACTTTTTTGGGGCTCATTTTCGAGAAGCTGTCGGGCGATTTGAAATTGTTTGTGAAAAATAGGAGTTCTTCTGCCACTACCCCATTTCAAGCGATGAGGCATGTCGAAGAAAAACTCTGGTGGTACGTCGCTTTGAGAGAGCGCATTCTCGCAGAGATAGAAAAGATCCTCCCCTCATCGATCTGCGATGTGGGGTGCGGGACTGGTTGTCTCATGCAATTCCTCCAAGAGAAGCACTATGCCGTTCAGGGCGTCGACATCTCTTCCATTGCCTTGGAGCACTGTCGTAAACGGGGGGTGCAAAACGTACAGCAAGGCTCTATGACCCAGATCGCTTTTTCCAATAACTCCTTTGACCTCGCCCTTGCGATCGATGTGCTATGTATGTTAGAAAAGGAGGAGATCGTTCCTGCAATTCAAGAACTTAAACGAATTCTTAAGCCAGGTGGCTCGGTGATTTTCAATCAACCTGCGTACAATTGGATGAGGTCTCGGCATGACCGCAATTGCGAAATGAAAAAACGGTTTAGCAAAAGGGAGTGCACCCTGCTGCTCACCTCCTGCGGCTTTGAAATCACTCAAGCTTCCTATCGCGTTTGCCTTCTCTTTCCACTCATCGCCATAGTTCGACTCTCCCACTTGTTCAAAACCGATTTGAAAATCCCCCCGTTTAATTGGCTCTTTCTCGCCTTGCAGAGAGGGGAAGACGCGCTCCTCAAGAGGGGCTATCGACTCCCTTTTGGATCTTCGGTTTTCCTTGTCGCCAGGAAATCAGATGAGTGAAAAAATCAGCGTGATCATCCCGGCCTGGAACGGCGAAAACTATCTAGCTGAAGCGATCGAAAGTGTTTTGGCTCAAGATTATGAGAACAAAGAAGTCATTGTCGTTAACGACGGCTCTACCGACCGGACAAAAGAGGTCATTGCCTCATTTAAAAATCTCGTGAGAAGTATGACTCAAGAGAATAAGGGATTAGGGGCCGCTCGCAATAGCGGAATCCGCATGGCAACAGGCAACTACTTCTCCTTTCTCGATCACGATGACCTATGGGAAAAAGATAAACTGACCACCCAAATGAGGGAGATGATCCAGTTTCTCGACGAGGATCCCCTCATTTTTACCTATGCTAGACAATTTTTTTGTCCCACTCTTTCCGAAGAGGAGAAAAAAAAACTCTCTATCCCCAACGCCATTTTACCTGGGATCAGTGCTGGCACATTACTCATCAGCAAAAAACGGCTGAGACAAATAGGCCCTTTTGTTGAAGAAAAAGCAGGGGCAGAATTTGTCGATTGGTATTTGCGCGGAGTGGAACTAAAAGTTCCAGTGAAAACGATCGACAAAATCGCCATGCACAGACGGATTCATACTAGCAATATGGGACATCAGCCAAGCCTCTCGAACAAAACGGATTATCTCAAGGTTGTAAAAGCAAGCTTAATGCGCCGCAACCTCTTAGGGGGTAAAAGTGGTGAGACCCCTCGTTCTTTTTGATCGCCCTATCAAATAAATCATTAAATTCTTGTTATCATTCAGTTTAATGACGAAATATGCCATGATAATTGGTGTAAAAAACGGGGTTTTCTAGTTCATGGAATTCGGAAAATGGCGTTCCCTCCTCTGGCCCATCCACCGCTCGGAATTGAAAAAGTTCCTTCCCATGTTCTTCATGTTTTTTCTTATCTCATTTAGTTACAATGCATTACGAGCTTGTAAAGACACCCTGGTGGTGACAGCGCCCGAATCGGGGGCCGAGGCGATCCCGTTCATTAAAGTTTGGGCTATATTGCCTGGGGCCTTTTTGCTCACCTACCTCTTTACCCGCCTAGCCAACCGCTACACGCGTGAAAAAGTTTTTTACGCAATGATGTGCATCTTTCTCGGCTTCTTTTTGGTCTTCACCTTCGTCCTTTTCCCCGCCCAAGAGTACCTCCATCCGACGAAATGGGCCGACCACCTGCAGGCGATTCTCCCGGCTGGATTCAAAGGTTTAATTGCCATGTTCCGCAATTGGACGTTTACCTTGTTCTACGTGATGTCGGAGCTGTGGGGGACGGCCATCCTCTCGGTCCTCTTCTGGGGCTTTGCCAACGCGATCATGAAGGTAGATGAGGCAAAACGGTATTATGGACTCCTGATGATCGGGGCCAATATCGCCGGGATTTTCTCCGGGCAGGCATCGGTCTTCTTGTCCGACACCCGTTATCTCACCTTCATCCCTTATGGAAAATGCAGCTGGGATCAGTCGATCCTCTTCCTCAACTGCCTCATCATTGCATCTGGGGTGGCCACCATCGCTATTTTCCGCTGGCTCAACCGACATGTGATCCGCAAAGAGGAACAATTCAGAGAGCCCCCCGAAAAGATCAAAATGTCGATGCGGAAGAATTTTGCCTACCTACTGAAATCAAAATATTTACTCTGCATCGCCCTCATCGTCCTCTCCTATAACCTGGTCATTAACTTGATCGAAGTCGTTTGGAAAAATCAGATCAAAGAACTCTACCCGAATCCGAGCGACTACAATATCTACATGGGCGAAGTGATGACTCTGATGGGGATCATCGCCACGGTCGCAGCCCTGGCCACCGTCTTTACCATTCGGAGATTTTCGTGGACCTTCTCGGCCTTAATCGCCCCTGTTGTTACCTTGGCCACGGGGGTCTGTTTCTTCGCCTACGTCCTCTTCCCCGATTCAGGCCTCTCCTGGTTTGCCATCGCCCTCGGATCGACCCCCTTGGTGCTGAGCGTCGCCCTCGGGGGACTCCAGAATTGCTTCAGCAGAGCCTCCAAATACACCATTTTTGACGCGACCAAGGAGATCGCCTTCATCCCGCTGAGCGACGAGTGCAAACTCAAAGGGAAAGCCGCCATCGATGGCGTCGGCTCCCGTCTCGGCAAATCGGGGGGATCGATGATCCACCAAAGCCTTCTCCTCGTTTTCTCCTCCGTCGCCGCCAGCACGCCCTACGTGGCCGTGATCTTCCTCATCGTCGTCCTGGTCTGGATCTTCTCCGTACTCTCTCTAGGCAAACAGTTCGACGCCCTGACCAAGCCCGAACTCGCTTTACAAAAATAGCCGTTTCCTATTTGTAAGGATTAATGGAGACCATGATTCAATTTATCTTCGAAAACGCCCAGTACGCCCATTGGATCGTCTTTGGCGCATTGATGCTGGCTGGATTGAATATCCCCATTAGCGAAGACCTAATGATCATCTTCAGCGCCGTCCTGGCCGCGACAGTCGTGCCGGAGAATACCTATAAACTATTTATAGGCGTTTTTTTGGGCTGCTATCTGTCCGATTGGGTCTGCTATTGGATAGGAAGGCACTTCGGCCCCAAATTGTGGAATATCAGATGGTTTGCCAAGACGTTTGATCCGAAGAAAATCGACCAGGTCCACCAGTACTACGCCAAATATGGGTTCTTGACGCTGCTGATCGGCCGGTTTATCCCCTTTGGAGTGCGCAACGGCCTCTTTCTCACGGCGGGATTGGGCAAAATGCCCTTCGGCAAATTTATTTTGAGCGACGGGATCGCCTGCATTCTCTCCAATACGGTTCTCTTTACCCTGGCCTATACCGTGGGCAAAAACTACCAGGCCCTCCTCCAGGCCCTCAAAACCTTCAATATTTTCCTCTTCGCCGCCTTTGTGGTATCGATAATTGGCTTCATTTGGTATAAAAGGAAGAAAAAAGCTGCCACCTAGGCTTTTCTATTCAATGTTGACCGCATCCAATAGCCTCTCTTTTGTCCGAGCGCCCCTTGCTTTTTTGTTTCTGCAAGAGAGCTCCTCCCTGCGCATCCTAGCGGTCATCCTCGCGATGATCACCGACAGCATCGACGGCTATTTGGCCAGACGGAGCCAATCGACCAGCCGGTTTGGGGCCATCCTCGACCCAGCTATGGATAAATTTTTTGTCTATTTTGCGATGAGCGTCCTCTTCATGGAAAGTAGGTTAGCGCCCTGGGAAATGGCCGCGATGCTCTCCCGCGACTTCTTCCTTTGCCTCTACGGGTTTTTGGTCGTGGCAGCGGGCCGTTGGAAAACCATCGTCTTCCGGGCCATTCGGTGGGGCAAGGTGACGACCGCTCTGCAGTTCATCGTCCTAGTGGGTCTTGTCCTCGGCGTCGAGTTCCCCTGGTACATCTACGGCAGCTTCATCGTCATGGGATGGCTCGCCTTCCTAGAACTTTTTCAGATCAAGACCTCGACAGCTTAGGGCATTTCGGGTAGTGTAAGATACAAATCCAATTGAGGACTTCCATGGAAATCCAACGTGAATCGATCTTTATTTCAGCGCTTAGATCTTTCTGCCGTATGTTCTTCGCCATATGCGGAATTTTCCTAGCCATCACCATCCTGTCGCTAATCTATAGCGCGCTCTCGACGACGACGACAATCGATGCAAAAACCAAAATCAAGTATCTGTCTGATGCAGAAAACAAACGGGATGTGGTGGCATCGACCGCGCCGGTGGTTTTACAGATCAACATCCATGGGATTATTGGGGAGCCAAAAACCCTCGATACCGACACCGTCCAAAATATCTTAGTCGAATCGCGCACCGGCACATTGAAAGACAACCGCGTGAAGGCGATTTTGCTCCATATGAATACGCCGGGTGGAACGGTGGTCGATTCGGATAACATCTACCGCATGCTGAGAGTTTATAAGGAGCAGTACAAAGTGCCTGTTTTCGCCTACATCGATGGCCTCTGCGCATCGGGAGGGATGTATATTTCCTGCGCTGCAGATCAAGTCTATGCAGGACCTGCCAGCATCGTCGGATCGGTGGGTGTGATTATCGGCCCCTTCTTTAACGTCGTCGACGGGCTGACCAAAATCGGGATCAAATCGCAGACGATTACGGAAGGTCTCAACAAGGATATGATGACCCCATTCCGCCCCTGGAAAGCGGACGAGGACGCCTCCCTCAAAGCCGTCACAGCCTACTTCTATCAACAATTTGTCGATATCGTCACGGACGCAAAACCGCGCATGGACAAAACCAAGTTGGTCCAAGAGTATGGCGCTAAAGTATTCGATCCCGTCACGGCTCAAAGCTACGGTTATGTCGACTTCGCCAATGCGACGCGCAATGAAACGCTCCTCGCGCTTCTGAAACAGGCCAATATCGATGCCACAAAGCCCTACCAAGTCGTCTCTCTGGAACCGAAGAGCGAATGGCTCTCCTCCCTTTTCAACGAGAAGAGCTCTCCTCTGTTCACCGGCAGAATCGAACACACGATCGACACGGGAGCGCCCAAAATCCGAGACAAGGTGGCCTATCTGTATCAACCCATGGAGAACTAGTCGGTGGATAAGATCTATATCTTAGACGCCGTCAATTACCTTTTCCGTTCCTATTACGCTATTGGGCCCATGCTCAACGACAAGGGGCAGTCGACAAGTGCCCTGTTTGGCTTTATCCGCACCGTCCAGAAGTTGATCCGCGACTTCTCCGCTGACCACCTCGTCTGCGTTTTCGACGGCCCCGACAACAAAAAGTCGCGCCAAGTTGTCTACGCCGAATACAAAATGCACCGCAAAGGAGCCCCTGAAGACCTCTTTCCCCAATTCGATCTCGCCTACAACTACTGCCAAATGGCCGGCATCTCCACGCTCTGCGTCGATGGAGTTGAAGCGGACGACACCATGGCATCGGTGGCCCTCTGGGCTGAGAAAAAGGGCTCGAAAGTCTTCCTCTGCTCGAGCGACAAAGACCTGATGCAGCTGGTCAACGACCGGATTTTCCTGCTCCAGCTCCACAAAGATAATCTCATCGTCGACGCCTCCAAAGTGAAAGAGCTCTTCGGCGTGAGGCCCGACCAGATGCTCGACCTCCTCGCGATCATGGGCGACGCCTCAGACAACATCCCCGGCCTGGAGGGTTTCGGCCCCAAGACAGCCGCCTCACTCTTACAGGAATTCGGCACACTCGACAACATCTTGGCCCACCCCGAACGGGTCAAAGGGGAAAAGAAGCAGCAGATCCTCCGCACGCAACAGAAAGAGGCGCTGATGAGCCGCGAACTCGCCACACTCCACACCCGCGTCGAGATCCCCCAAGATGTAGAATTTTACCGCATCAAAGAGTCCGACAAACAAAAGCTCGGCAACTTCTTCCAAGAGATGAAATTCAACTCCCTTTTGAGGGAGTTAAGCGAACCGAAAGCAGCCCCTTCTCCCGTAAAAATGCAATGTAAAGCCGCAATACAAAACCCCAAAGACGATGCGTCTTTGGGGGCCCCTGGCAAATGTAAAGCGGCTTTACATTTGGATAAACACGAGTATCATTTGGTCGATAACGAGGCCGATTTACGGACACTTTTGCAGCGACTCGCGAGCGCAAAAGAGGTGGGGGTGGACACCGAGACGACCGACATCAACCCGATGCTCGCCCATCTGGTCGGCATCAGCTTTTGCGTGGAGCCGGGCGAAGCTTGGTATGTGCCGCTCAATGGCAAACTCGGCAAACAGAGAGTCGTCGAGGCCCTCCGAAACTTTTTCGCCTCAGCTCCGTGTGGTTTTTATGGGCACAACTTCAAATACGACTACCACATTCTGCAAAACCTCAACATCCCCGTCAAAAAAATCGCCTTTGACACCCTTCTCGCCTCGTATATCATCGATCCCCAAACGCGCCGCCACAATCTCGACGATCTCGCTCTCGAAAAGTTCAAAAAAGTAAAGGTCCCCATCGAGAGCCTCATCGGCAAGGGGAAAAACCAGATTTCGATGCGCGATGTGCCGATTGAAAAAGTAAAAGAATACTGCTGTGAAGACATCGACTACACGACAAGGCTCAAAGAGCTTTTCCAAGAGGAGCTCCACGCCAAGAAATTAGGCCCGATTCTCCACGATATCGAGCTGCCCCTCCTGCCGATTCTGGCAGAAATGGAGCGAACCGGCATTTATCTCGACGTAGAGAGGCTAAAAGTCGAAGGAGAAAAACTCGTCCACGACCTCACCAAGGCCAAATTCACGATCTTTGAAGAGGTGGGCGAAGAGTTCAATCTCAATTCGCCCAAGCAGCTGAGCGAAGTGCTCTACCAAAAACTGGGTCTCAAATCGAAAACCACCTCCACTGCTGCCGACGTCCTCGAAGAATTGGCAGAGGAACACCCAGTTGTGCGCCACGTTCTAGAATACCGAACGCTCGAAAAACTCCGCTCCACCTACGTCGAAGCCCTTCCCCACGCCGTCAACCCCATTACCGGGCGCATCCACTGCACGTTCAATCAGTCTGTCGCCGCGACGGGAAGGCTCTCGTGCCAAGATCCCAACCTGCAAAATATCCCGATCCACTCGGAGATCCGCTCCTGTTTCGAGCCCGCTGCGGGCCACAGTTTCCTCGGAGCCGACTACTCGCAAATCGAGCTGCGCCTCCTCGCCCATTTCAGCGAAGACCCCGAGCTAACCCGCGCCTTTAAGACGGGCAGAGATATCCACGTTCACACCGCATCGCTCGTCTTCGGCGTCCCCGAAACCGAAGTCACTCCGGCCATGCGCTCGCAAGCGAAAACAGTGAACTTCGGCATTGTCTATGGACAAGGCGCCTTCGGCCTCTCTAAACAGCTCGGGATCTCCATGCGCGAGGCCTCCGACTTCATCAAGACTTATTTTGCCCGCTACCCGGGCGTGCTTAGCTACTTAGAGCATTGTAAAGCCGTCGTGCGCAAGAGCGGCTCCACCACCACCCTGAACGGCAGATTGCGCCCCATCCCCGAGATCCACAACCAGAATCCGAGCATCCGCGCCGCGGCAGAGAGACTGGCCATCAACACGCCGCTGCAGGGGACCGCCGCCGACCTGATCAAGATGGCCATGATCGAGATCGACCGAGTCTTGCGCGAACGGAATTTAAAGGGAAAAATGATCCTGCAAATTCACGACGAATTAATTTTTGAAATCCCCGACTCCGAAATCGCTATTTTCGAGGCAATTGTCAAGGAGAAAATGGAACATGTCATGACCTTGAATGTCCCGATTGAAGTGCATATCGCAGTTGGCAAAAATTGGGCCGAATGTTAAGCTTAAGGAAAATTGCTATCACAGGTGGGGTGGCAAGCGGAAAAACGTCCGTTTGTCGGTTCTTTGAAGAACTGGGAGCCTACGTGGTCAATGCTGATGCGATTGTCCATGAGCTTCTAACGCCCGACACCGATCTTGGTCAGCAAATCATCCGACAACTCGGCAATGAAATCATAAAAAATGGACAGATTAGCCGTAGGATTGTTGCTGAAAAGGCATTCAAGGATCCAGCCACTCTCAAGAAATTAGAAGAGTTGCTCCATCCTGCGGTGCTCCAAAAGATCGAAGAGCTCTATGTGTCGGCGTGCAGAGCAGATCGGTACTCATCCTTTGTGGTGGAGATCCCTCTGCTCTTCGAAATCGGAGCGGACAAATTCTACGATGTGGCAATCGCGGTGCTCGCTGATGAGGCAATAGCCAGGAAGCGTTTTGAGCAAGCGGGATTCCCAAAAACGGAATACGATCTACGCATGAATCGGCAGCTAAAGCCAGAAAAGAAAGCAGCCAAAGCCCGCTATACCATTCATAACAATGGTTCGATGGAAGAGCTTCGTCGGGAAGTCATCCAATTGAACCAAAACATTCACAAACAATAGACTGGAGTCTCTGCAAAATGAATCAAGATCAGCAAATGGAGCAAAACAACACCGAACACCGCCCTCCAGCCGACTTCGAAACAGTCACCAAAATCTCCGATCTACAGCGGATGAAGATCGATCAGCTGCAAAATTACGCCCGCAACATCGGCCTCAAACACACCGCATCGCTTCCCAAATCAGCTGTCGTCTTTGAAATTGTCAAAACGATCTCCGAGCGCCCCAATGAAGTCCTCTATGGCGAAGGGGTCCTCGAAGTTCTCCCCGATGGATTCGGCTTTCTCCGCTCTCCCTACTACAACTACCTCCCCTCCACCGAAGACATCTACGTCTCTCCCGCCCAAATCCGCAGATTTGACCTCCGCAAAGGGGACACCCTCTACGGCTCCATCCGCTCTCCCAAGGATAAGGAGAAGTACTTTGCGATGCTCAAGGTGGACAAAATCAACGGCAAGACCTTTGAGCAGACCCGTGACAGAGTCCTCTTTGAAAACCTCACCCCGCTCTACCCCGACAAGCGACTTGTCATGGAGACCACGCGCGAGCGTCTCACCACACGCGTCCTCGACCTCGCCTCTCCGATCGGCAAAGGGCAGCGCGCCCTCATCGTCGCCCCTCCCAAGTCAGGCAAAACGATCCTGATGCAGCACATCGCCAATGCCATCGAGACCAACAGTCCCGAAGTGGTCCTCATGGTTCTCCTCATTGACGAGCGCCCCGAGGAAGTCACCGACATGATCCGCACCGTGAAAGGGGAGGTAATCGCCTCCACCTTTGACGAGCCGCCAGAGCGCCACGTCCAGATCGCCGAAATGGCCATCGAGAAAGCGCGCCGTATGGTCGAATGTGGCTACGACGTCGTCATCCTCCTCGACAACATCACCCGCCTCGCCCGCGCCTACAATACCGTTCAACCCCACTCAGGCAAGATCCTCACGGGGGGTGTCGACGCCAACGCACTCCACAAGCCGAAGCGCTTCTTTGGAGCGGCCCGTAACGTCGAGCAAGGGGGTTCGCTCACCATTATTGCCACCGCCCTCATCGACACCGGCTCCCGTATGGACGAAGTGATCTTTGAAGAGTTTAAGGGAACCGGCAACATGGAGCTCGTTCTCGATCGCCGTCTCGCCGACCGCCGCATTTGGCCTGCCATCGACCTCATCAAGAGCGGTACCCGAAAAGAGGAACTCCTCTTCCATCCGGTCGAACTTGAGAAGATCTATCTCCTGCGCCAAGGCCTCGCCGATTTGACCCCCGTTGACGCCATGAACCTCCTCACAGCCCGCCTCAAGAAAACGGCCTCTAACGCGGAGTTCTTGCTTTCGATGAAGGAATAAGTTAAAAAGAGATTATGCGATCAGTTCTCATCTTTCTCGCGTGCGCCGTACTCATCAGCGGCGGCTATTGGACCTGGAACTTCCAGCCCAAAGTCCGCACGAAGATCGAAGATCTCTTATCTTCAGCTACTTTTCAGACCCTCGAGGTGCGCTACTCCGCAGAAACCATCATGGACGCGCACCGGAAAGAGCTCCTGAAAGACTCCGATCATGTCTTTTTGGAGCCCACTCTGAAGTTCGTTCCCTATCTCCTCATGGATGTGAAGTACATCCGCTCCTCGGATAAAACGGGTGAGGGAGTCATCCTTTGGGGCATGGTCGACGCCGAGATGGTCATCAACACCGGCACGTGGGAGAAAACCCACGGTTTTGCCGATTGCATTGCCTCCAACGCGACCCGCCATGAATTCAAGATCATCAACGCCCTCGCCGCTCGTGGCGGCGCCTGGGACCGCGACGGTCTCTCCAAATTTCTCAACATTGAGAATAACATCCTCGATACGTGGGTCGATAGCTGTCGAAAAAAGAGCCTCATCGTGCAAAACGGCAACACCTATCGCCTTCACCTCCAGAATCCCCGGCTGCAGGTCATCCCTGAAACCAAGCTCGACCAGTGGCTTGTCACCAAGCCGACCAAACAAGCCCTCAGAGTCAAGAAACGCTACCGCGCCTCTCAGCTGGAAAATGTCGCCCGCGCCGCCTTTGGCAACGATTTTGCCATTCGGAATACGACCGAAGTTTTCCTCCCCGTTTATAGCATTGTCGTACAAAATCCCGACGGTTCCCAAATGACCACCTATTGGAACGCGCTCAATGGCAAGCGGCTCGTCGCGGCGCCCAATGAACTTGAGTAAAATTCGCTATCCCATCCCCCTTTTCGCCCTCACGGGACTCCTCCTCGGCCTCCTCTTTTACTTTCTCCATCAACCGCAACTCAGCAGTTGGATTTGGTTCGTTACCCTGATCCTCGGCGGCATCCCCATTGTCTGGCAGACCTTCAAGGGCATTCTCAAAGGCCACTTTGCCTCCGATATCGTCGCCATGCTCGCGATCCTTACCGCCATCCTCATGAATCAAGCCTTTGCGGGCGCTGTCGTCGTCCTGATGCAATCGGGCGGTGAAGCCCTCGAATCCTACGGTCTCCGCAGAGCGACCTCCTCACTCAAAGCCCTCCTCGCCCGCGCCCCCCGTTTCGCCCTCCGCAAAACCGACGGCGCCCTCGAAAAAATAGACGTCGACCATGTTCGCATTGGAGACACCCTCATTGTCCGTCCCGGCGACCTCATCCCCGTCGACGGCACCATCCTCTCCGGCACCTCTGAAATCGACGAATCGGCCCTCACTGGCGAACCCCTTGCCCACACCAAAACCCCCGGCGATCCCATCTTTTCCGGCACCATCGACATCAACGGCGCCTTTGAAATGCGCGCCGACAAGTCCAGCCGCGACAGCCAATACCAAAAGATCGTCGAACTCGTGAAAAAAGCCCAAGAGGAAAAGGCCCCCATCCAGCGCCTCGCCGATCGCTACGCCATCTTCTTCACTCCCCTCACTCTTCTCATGAGCGCCCTCGGCTTTGTCATCACCCGCGACCCCACCACCATCCTCGCCGTCCTCGTCGTGGCCACTCCCTGCCCCCTCATTCTCGCCACTCCTCTGGCCATTCTCTGCGGCATCAATAAATCGGCCCAAAGCGGCATCATCGTCAAGGGAGGCGCTCCGATGGAACAGATCGGCAACGCACAAGCTGTCGTCTTTGACAAAACGGGCACTATTACCTACGGCACTCCCTATGTCGAAGAGATCATTCCCCTCAATCACGAATCGGCCGCCGACCTCCTCTACCATACCGCCTGTGTTGAGCAGCTCTCCTCCCACTCCATCGCCAAAGCCGTCATCGACAAAGCCAACCAGAAACTCATCCTTCCCACCCACTTCCGCGAAACCCCCGGCCGCGGCGTTGAAGGGGACATTGGCAACGACCATTTCACCATCGGCTCCCACTCTTTTCTCGAGCAGACCCTCGGCCCCTCCTGTTTTCGCAACTGCCAAGAGGCGATCAACCGCTTCTACACGCAAGAAAAGCTCCTCATCTTCATCGCCAAAAACGCCCTCTGCATCGGCATCCTCGTCATCAGCGACCGCATTCGTCCCAACATTCCCATCCTCCTCGAAAGGATCCGCTCCCTTGGCGTCCGCGAAGTCGTTATGCTCACCGGCGACAGCGCCAAAAACGCCGCCGTCATCGCCAAGCAAGCTGGCATCAAAAACGTCAAAGCCGACCTTCTCCCCTCACAGAAAGTAGCCGCCATCCACACCCTCAAACAGCACTACGACCCCATCGCCATGGTGGGCGACGGCATCAACGACGCCCCTGCCCTCGCCACCGCCACCGTCGGCATCGCCCTAGGGGCCCACGGCAGCGCCATCTCTGCCGAAGCAGCCGACATCGTCCTTCTCGTCGACGACATCGCCAAAGTCGGCGAAGCCATCGCCATCAGCCAACAAACCCTCCACATCGCCAAGGAGAGCATCCTCATTGGCATCGGCCTCAGCTTTCTCCTCATGATCGTCGCTGCCCTCGGACACATCCCTCCCGCCATCGGCGCCCTCCTCCAAGAGATCATCGACGTAGCCGTCATCCTCAACGCCCTCCGCGTCAGATAACGAATTTACATATTATATAAAAGGAGTGCGGCCATGGCGATCATCGCCACATCTTCTGTAAGCGTAACCGTGGAAAGTGGGACATCTAAAACAGTACCCATACAAGCGCATCTTAGATCAAGCCCACGAAGAAGAGATCTCACCACTCCGATAGCTCCGATTCCCAAGACGATCATCGTCACCGAATAGACCCAAACGGGGGCAAAGAATGATAAATAACCCAGCCCCAATCCAAGTTCAATCAACGGATAAATGTACCCATACAAGCGCCACCTGGACGCAATCAGATCGTACATCGAAAACCCGTCGGCGAATCCTCCAGGATGGAAAATCTTTAGCATCGCAAATTGACAAAGGAAAAACCCCATGAAGTAGTGCATCCAGCTCCTCATCTCAAAACCCGATGAAAGCGCTGTTGCGGCTAGCCCAGCAATAACAACCAAAGAGATCAGAGGCCAATACTTCATATTCAACCGCCTTATACGAATCCCCTCCGGAGTTTGCAAGAGAAATGCAAACAGCCGGGGTCACCACACAGTCCTTTAAAAGATCGCAATTTACGGGGGAAAAAGTCGCTGGTGCAATTGATCAAAAATCTTTTAGATCGAGATCCTGCAAAAAGACCCACCCTAGCCGAAGCCGAATCTGCGCTGCTAGCCATGCAACACTGATGCGCATCGGCGGTAGCGGCCTCTAATGTAAAGCCGCTTTACATTTGAGCCCCCTCAAGAAAAGATTGATTAAGCTCTGTCCTTGCTCAAAACGTTCCCTTCACATAGAATTTATTCCTCTGGAAAGATGGCTGAGTGGCCGAAAGCACGTCCCTGCTAAGGACGCATACCCGTTAAACGGTATCGAGGGTTCAAATCCCTCTCTTTCCGAATTTTATGAGGAAAGATAGAAAAGCCAACTGCTTGGCTTTTCGTGAGGGGTTTGAACCGAAAGCCGCTGTTTTGCGTCTCGCAAAACCGGCCGAGGCGGCCCCGAAGGGACGGGACGGCTCCGCCGCCCGCTCTGAGGGAAATCCCTCTCTTTCCGTTTTCTCTGCGCTACGCGGAGGGGATAAAAGTGAACTTTTTATTTGCGCACTTGGTAGTCTCCTCTCACAACCCACTTATAGGTAGTTAATTCTTTAAGCCCCATAGGGCCGCGGGCGTGGAGCTTCTGCGTGCTGATCGCCACCTCCGCGCCTAGACCAAATTGCCCGCCGTCGGTAAAACGGGTCGAGGCATTGATGTAGACGGCGGCGGAATCGATTTGCTGAATGAAGATTTTCCCATTCTCGATGCTCTCGGTCAAAATGCCATCGCTATGGCCCGTCCCATGCTGCTGGATATGGAGGATGGCGGCAGGCAGATGGGCGACGACCTTAATCCCCAACACCAGACTGAGCCACTCGGTATCCCAATCATTAGGCCCCGCTAATTGGCAGTGGCCATTTGAGACCAGCTGCATCGCTTTCTCGTCGAGACGGAAGGAGACTCCTTTCTCGCTTAGAGTCTGCACGACTCGAGGGATGAAATGGGCCACCTGCTCATGGACCAAAAGGGTATCGAGGGCATTGCAGACGGTGGGCCGCTGTGTTTTTGCATTGAGGATCACCTCAAGCGAGCGCTCTAGATCGGCTGAGGCGTCGACAAAGAGATGGCAAATGCCAATGCCGCCCGTGACTACGGGAATGGTGCTGTGCTCACGGCAAAATTGCTGCAAAGCAGTGCTGCCTCGAGGGATGATCAGATCGATCGATTCGTGACACTGAAGCATCTCCTTTACCGCACTCCGATCGGTGTTGGCAATGAGTTGGATCGCCTTTGAGGGAAGGCCCGCACGGTGTAGCGCTCGCTGAATCATTTGGACTAAAACTTGATTGGTGCAAAGCGTTTCAGAGCCCCCTCGTAAAAGGGCGCAATTGCCCGACTTAATAGCCAATGAGGCAATATCGAGCGTAACATTGGGCCTCGACTCATAAATTGCCCCGAGGACCCCGAGTGGGGTCCTACATTTGGCAATGTGTAGCGAATTGGGAAGCGTCCGCTCCTCAAACCACTCTCCAATCGGATCGGGGAGCGCAATGACCTCTCCAATATCATGAATGATCCCCTCTAAATGAAGGGCCATCCTCTCCAGCATGGGGGCGCTAAGCTCCTTGGCTGCAGCTAGGTCTTGCTGATTGGCCTCCAAAATAAGGGATCGATTCTCCCATAGATTCTCAATCAATGCTCGCAAGGCTCCATTTTTTTGCTCTGTCGTGGCGCTTGCCATCTCGTGGGTAAGCGCTTTTGCACTCTTTGCTAACTCTCTCATCTTACCTCCTCAAATAGGGTGCCAATTTCTTTTCCGCCTACCCAATCGAGTAGTACATTCGGGCGGGTGGCCGAAGCCACCGTCGTCGGGATTCCCGCTCTCGATGCCACCAAAGCGGCTTCGATCTTGGTAGCCATTCCTCCCGTTCCCACACCAGTCGAAGACCCCTTTGCAAAATCAAAAAGAGTCTCATCGATTTTTCGGACAAAGGGGATGAGTTTTGCATCGGGATGAAGCCGCGGATCGGCCGTATATAGCCCTTCTTGATCTGTGAGGAGAATCAACCGGTCGGCATCGATCAATCTTGCTACCAGCGCAGCCAAACTGTCGTTGTTTCCAATGCGCGCCTGAGAGGCGGCAACGGTATCGTTTTCGTTGATGATCGGGATGATTTTTTCTCGCAATAACCCATTTAGGGTCTCTTGAGTCGCCTTCCCAAAATCTTCCTTGGTTAATAGAACTTGACCTACCTGAAGATCAAACAGGGAGAAGAGCTCAGCCCACACTTGCATGAGCTTCACCTGTCCGATGGAGGCAAAGGTTTGTTTCGAGGAGGTTACCGAGTGGAGCAATTCCCTTCCCCTGGCTACCGCTCCCGAACTCACAAGCAAGATTTGGACGCCTTGGCTCTGTAACTGAACGATTTGTTGTACTAACCCCAAATGAATACGCCGTATGGCCAGGGAACTGGTCCCCACCTTAATGACAACTTTCATAAATAGAACCTGAAAAAAGTTTTTTAAAAAATGAGCCTTAGATCTCTAAAGCTGGCAAGTAGCAATCGAAAAATTGTGAAAAAAAGGATTCTATACCCGAACGGGCGGTGGAGGAGAAAAGGAAAGAATAAAGGACTCTTTCATGCCCCCCATGCTAGAAAAAGGGGGACTTTTCGTCAATGATGTATTTGTCGATATTTTCTTCTAGGACGGTGAGGGGGGCTGCGGCGGTCTTGAGGACGACGTTGTGGAACTGGCGGATGTCAAACCGGTCGCCGAGGGCGAGTTGGGCTCGCTTCCGCAGCTCGAGGATCTTGAGCTGCCCGATTTTGTAGGAGCAGGCTTGGCCCGGGTAGACAAAGTAGCGCTCCACTTCGCGAGTCACGGTGCCCAGGTGGAGGCCCGTCGTCTTTTGCATCGTCTCGATCGCCTGCTCGCGGGTCCATCTCTTGCTGTGGATGCCCGTGTCTACGACAAGCCGAACGGCTCGGAGCAATTCGGCTTGCAGATGGCCCAGCCGGGCAGAGGGAGAGGAATAGAAGCCCTGCTCATAAGCCAACTTTTCCGCATAGAGCGCCCACCCTTCCACGTAAGCTGTAAAGCCACTCTCCAACTTGCGCAAAGTGGGGATATTCATCTCATTTTGCAGCGCAATTTGAAAATGGTGGCCCGGTTCGGCTTCATGAATGGTAAGCGTCTCCATCGTATACATGGGGACCTCTTTCATATTGCCCATGTTGGCATAGAAGGTCCCGGGCCGCGATCGGTCGAGGCTGGGGGGGAGGTAATAGGCGCCAGCCGTCCCCTCTTGCTCGTGGGCCGGCACGGGTGTAATCGCAACCGACACATCGGGCCTGAGATCGAAAAGAGGATACAACTGCTCGCGGCACCGCGCCAATATCGCCTCGTACTTTTTCAAACACTCCTGCCGCCCTTCCTCGTCGTTGGAGAAGTAAAACTGAGGGTCTTTGGCCAGCTGCGCAACGAGCTCCCCAACCGTTTTGTCGGGATCGGAGAGGCCGAGGTCCGCTAAAACACTCCTCATCTCTTGTTGGATCTGAGCGATTTGCTCAAATCCTATCGCGTGGATCTCATCGGGGGTGAGGTCGGTGGTTGTGTGATAGCGAAGGACGTGGGCGTAGTAATTGTCCCCATCGGGCAATGCCCAAACGCCCTGATTTTTCACGCCCTCTTTCAAAAGAGCGGCTAAATAATCGCTCAACTTTTGATAGGCGGGATAGACTTGAGTCTGCATCACACGGGCCGCTTTGGCCAGTTGCGCCGGATCGACGTCTCTACTCGCCAAATGGGAATACAAGGCGTTCTCCTCAATAGAGGCTGGGGTCGATTTTTGAATGATCTGGATGACTTTTTCAATCGTAAATGCAGGAGGTACGACGCCCAATTTCCTTTGATGCTTCATCAACTCGATCGTCTGTTCGAGTTGTTTGGGGATTTTCGCGAGGCGAGAGATGTAGAGATCCACATCTTTTTGTGTCTCCAAACGGTGAAACTGCGTAAAGACAAATGTCAATTCATTCAAAATGCCAAACATCTGATTCACGCGATAGGCGTGAAAAAGATATTTTTCATCCGCGACCATATAGTCGCGCATCCAAGAAAATACGCGGTGCGAAATCTGCTGTTCCGGCGTGAGGGAATCGAGCTCATACTGCTGCAGCTTTTCCAACATGGCGATCTTCTCTCGGTGGATGCGGAGAAGGGCCTTTGGACTCACGTCGTTGAGCTGGTCGTTGGGCTCAAACAGCCCCGTCGCGCTCTTCCCTTGAGGATCGTGCGCTAGAAACGTATCGAAAAGTCGCTCAAAATAGGAGTCGATATTCTGCTGCGCAAATAGGCCGCTGACAGCCAACAAAAACAGGGCGATTCTCATCTCTACACCATGAAAGTAAGTTCGTGCTTATTATGGGAGAGGTGGAGAATTTTGCAACCGGGAATTTTCTCAAACTCGGCAATGACGCCATATCCGTCTGCGCCCTGAAACTTAAGAGTGCAGACAAAGCGCGCCTTGCTACCCTGATCCAACCAAAGTTGAATCCAAGAGAGGAGTTTCTCCGGATAGCAAATCACATCGCTAAACACCCAGGTCACCTGCTCAAAATCTTTGGGATGTAATTGAAACGCATCCTGTTTCAGAAACCGGACATTGGGGAAATTTCTCTCCAAGGGCGCTCGGTCGACGGCGATCACTTTCGCCCCCAAAGAGGAGAGGACGTAGGTCCAACTGCCGGGACTGGCGCCGATTTCCAAACAGACGTCGCCCGGTTTCGGCATGCAACCCAAACGGGTGAGCGCTTCCCAGAGTTTCAGATAGGCCCTTGAAGGAGGCTCTTTGGTCTCCAGAAACTGATATTCGCCGTGAGGGACGGGACTCGTGCAAGACGCCGACGCGATGAGCGTATTCGCATCCAACAAAGTCCACGATCCCAACGTCCCTTTGGGCAACGTCGCGGGAAAAGGCAACGGCTTGGGGGAAAAGTAGGGGAGTTTTTCCTGAATGAGGTGGGCTCTACGGATGTGTTCGTGAGGGAAAAAGGCCCAAAGACCGTGTAGAGCGCGCAATTTTTGGGCCGCATCTCCAATGGAATCAAACGGGATGATCTGCAGATCGCGCCAAATATTGAGCGCCCAATGAACTGGCTGCGCCTCTCCGCGGGCGATGATCAACCTTCCCACCTGGCTTTCGACCTCTTTCAGCTCACCCAAAAGCGCCTCTTCGAGGCCAACGGGGGCGAGATAGCCAGTTCTCATGGCTGCTGCCTATGTTGACGCGCATATTCTCCGAGGCAAAGACTCGTCGCCACGGAAACGTTGAGACTCTCGATCGCTCCCGTGCCCGGAATTTGGATCTTTTGCGTCGCGGCTTTCTGCATCTGCTTCCCTATCCCATCCGATTCGGAACCAAAAGCCAAAATCGTGCGGGGCGAGAAAGAGCACTGATAGAGCGACGTGCCCCCGTGGCTCGATGTGCCCACGATGGAGAATCCCAACTTTTTCAACGACTCAAGCGCGGTCAGAGGATTGTCGAGCTGCACCAATCGCACCAACTCGGCGCCCCCTTTCGCGATCCGGCAAGCCGAGGCGCTCAAAGCGGGCAAGCGATCGCCCAGGATGTAGGGGATCCCAAAATGGGCAGAGGTTCTCAGGATCGATCCGATGTTGTGGGGATTTTGCACTCCGTCCAAATAGAGCAAACAAATTTTTGGTCCCATACGGCCGATCTCCGCCAAGAGGTCCGCAAATTTCACCGGTTTCAATTCCTTCGCCAGCACACATACGCCCTCATGGTGCACCGAGTCGGTAATCCGGCTCAGCTCTTCGGAGGAGACCACGTGGTAGGCCTTCTTTTGCTGCGCACACCCCTTTAAAACAGGGCTAAGCAGCTTGATATTAGACTCATGCACATAGACCCGGATCACATCGTAGGGGCGTTTTTCCCAAAGCGCCAGACAAGCGTGGATGCCGTAGTATTTTTGTCCGTCAACAAAAGATTTAGATTGTCTCATGTTCATAGAGGGAGTTTACCCGAATTTTCATTTAATTTCCTCCATCCCTTTCCGTTTTTTGACAAAATCTGTTAACGTCTCAGGGTATGGCAGAACCAGAGAGAAAGACACGCGTTCCCCCCAACTCCAAAGAATCGGAGATGATGGTCCTTGGCTGTATGTTGACGAACGTCAACGCGCTCAACATCGGCGCCGACAGTCTCGACGATCTCGATTTCTACTACACCGAGCACCAGACGATCTACTCGACCCTCAAGGCCGCCTACCGCGCCGACAAGCCCGCCGACATCCACCTCATCGGCGAAGAACTCAAGCGGGTGAACAAGCTCGACGCCATCGGAGGCATCAGCTACCTCACCACGCTCGCCCAATACGCCGGCACCTCTGCGTTCATCGAAGAGTACATCCAGCTCGTTCGGGAGAAGTCGATCCTCCGCCAGATGGTTTCAACGGCTCAGGGCATAGAGAAAGTGGCCCTTGAGGAGCCCGCCGACGTCCTTGCCGCTCTCGATCAAGCCCAATCGCAATTCTTCCAGATCTCGCAAGAGAACCAGCAAAATTCTGGCGTCACGATCAAAGATCTCATCACTGGACTCAAAGCCGAATCGAAGATGCCCTATCTCAAGGAGCTCCAGGAGCGGCAGCAGAAATATCAAGAGAAAGGGCCTGGCGAATCGGGCATTACTGGCATTCCCACCCACTTTATCGACCTCGACAAGATGCTCAACGGTTTTAACAAATCCAACCTCATGATCCTCGCCGCCCGTCCCGCGATGGGAAAAACCGCCCTTGCCTGTTGTCTCGCTGAGAACATTTGCTTTCGCAATCACATCCCTGTCGGCATTTTTTCTCTTGAGATGAGCGCCACCCAAATTCTCCACCGCATTATCAGTTCCCAATCGGAAGTTGAATCGGACAAAATCCTCACCGGCTCTCTCAGCGGCTCTGAATACCAGCGCATCGTCGCCGCCGCCAACATGATGCAAAAAGACACCCTCATTATCGACGACCAGCCGGGTCTCAAGATCACCGACATCCGCGCCCGTGCCCGCCGCATGAAGGAGGCCTATAATGTTGGCTTCATCGTCATCGACTACCTGCAGCTTATCTCTGGCTCGGGCAACATGCGCTCTATCGAGAACCGGCAAACGGAGATCTCTGAAATCTCCCGCATGTTGAAAAACCTCGCCCGCGAGCTCAACGTCCCCATTCTCTGTGCCGCCCAGCTCTCCCGCAAAGTGGAAGAGCGGCAAGGCCACCGCCCCATGATGAGCGACCTTCGTGAAAGCGGATCCCTGGAACAGGATGCCGATGTGGTGATGATGATTTTCCGGCGCGATTATTACGACAAATACGACAAGCCCGGCATCGCCGAAGTCATCGTCGCCAAAAACCGCCACGGTGCCGTCGGCGATGTCCAGCTCGCTTTCCGGAAGGAAATCGGCCAATTCAACAACTACTCGCCCGTCAACGGCCAGCCCGAAGTCGCCAAAGGCAACAAAGAGGCCTTCTCCGCCTTCTCACCCGAAGATTAGAAGTGATTATTTAGATGTACAGAGTTCTCTGATTTGAGCGAATGTGTCCATCGACTCAAAGTAGGAGAGAAAGTTCTTTTGGAAGACTTCCAGGGGAATGGTGATCGCAATGCAATCGGGAAGAAGACCCACTTTCGGAACGAGGGGAGGAAGCTTGTGATCCACGAGTTCATGAAAGAGGAGATTTTGGCAGTATTGGGCGCTGCCACGCGCAGTCAACATCAAGTTGGATGCCAGCCAGTAGACTTCAGCTAATTTGGCCAGAAATGGCCCCTTTTTCGACTCGAACGCATCCGTTCCTTGCGCCGCCACCATCTCCTTGCCAAGCGCATGCAACTCTTCGTGGAGCTCGTTTAAGTGAGGCTCTAAGATGCGCAAAACCTTGCGAGATGTATGCTGCCAATGGGGCGTCGCGCCCGGCTCGTTGACAAAGCGGGTGAGAGGTAAGTTCCGGCCAGAAGAATCGGGGTACTGTAAAACATAACTGATTTCGCTGGCCCCATCGCCAAGCAATGCCAGGTTTTGTAAAGCTTGCTCGGGATAGGAGTCGAGAATCCAAGAGTATCGCCCCACAATGGAGGTGTACTTCTCCGAACGAGATGCGTTCCTCGGCAAGGTAAAATCGGCCGAGGAGTCCTCTCCTCTCTGAATGGCTATCTCCTCACGGTCCAGCGCCCAGGACATGAATTTATCTGTCAGAGAAGAGGTCTTTTCAATGAGGAGGGCCGATTGAAACCACTTTTTTCCATACTCAATCTGTGACTCAGTGTACTTGCTCGCAGCATAGATGGCTGCCGCCTCACCCCGATTCTCCTCTTTAAATCTGCAGATCAGAGGAAGCGCGAACAACGCTGTATGGATCCTTTCCATTTGCTGCGGATTGAAACGGCGAATATGCACTTGCAGAAACTCTTTGGCATCTTCCAGAGGCATGCCGAAAAGCCGACCGATCAGGTCGGAGACTAACGCCTCATCCGTGAGCGATAACGGGGAAGAACTATCTGCACTGATTTCAGAGACCATGGCCTGAGGGAGCGGGGTTGTTTAAGTCATTCACCAGTGTCGCGATATCTGTGTTGAACGAGGTGAGCGTCCACTCCGCAGATTGCTTGAGAAAGTCTGCAGCGAACGACGAGCTCGCCCCAAATAAATCGAAGGGGTTCATGTCGTGCCCATACGATTTACCAGGCACCCAGCCTTTAGCTTTTAATTGCGCATCCAGAAACATCCTATTTTCAGGCGCGTTGATCAGATCGAGTATTTTAGTCATAGAGGCCTCCACCTGAGCGTTGATTTGCGTCATGTCTATCCCCGAACGACTATCTTGTTCCCACTGGGCAAAGAGCTTCTGGTAATCGGCTAAAGCATCCTGAAGCTGCTGAACTACAGTACCTCCGGAGCCTTGCATTAAAGGCGCATTATTAAGTCTTATTTCCGTAATCATATTACCTTCCTTCGAAGTAATTATAACATATTTTAATATGTTTTTCAATAACAAAACAAGTTACTTATTGTCAATTACTTACGGAGTCTCTCTAGAAAAGGGGGGAAATTCCATCTCGGCCTTTACTTTTTGGGTCCGATCCCTTAAACTGTGTTCATTCTTTGGAACTCAAGGGTAAAATATGGCCTCAGTTAAGAAAAAACGGCGTGCGAAAATCGCCCGTCACAAGCGTAAAAAAAGACGCCGTCGCGATCGCCACAAGAAAAGCTAATTGATCTGTCGTTTTAGGGCCCCTTCCGAATGAACTTTTGGCAGGGGTTTTTTTATATGTGGAAATATCCAAAAATTTTTGACGTATTGGTAGTGGGCGCTGGCCACGCGGGCTGTGAAGCGGCGCACGCGGCTGCCCGGATGGGGGCGCAAACTGTGCTCTTGACGATGAATTTGGACACGATCGGCAAGATGAGCTGCAACCCGTCGATCGGGGGGACGGCCAAGGGGCACATCGTGAGAGAGATCGACGCGCTGGGCGGACTGATGGGGAAGGTGGCCGACCGGAGAAGCATCCAGTTCCGGATGCTGAACGCCTCCAAGGGGCCGGCCGTGAGATCGCCCCGGTCACAGGCCGATAAGACGATGTACGCGCAAGAGATGAAGTTTCGGTTGGAAAAATGCGCGAATCTGGAGATCAAACAGGGGACGACCGAGTCGCTGGTGGTAGAAGGGGGCCGGGTGGTGGGCGTGAGGACACAGGAGGGGATCGAGTACCAGGCGCGGTGCGTGATCTTGTCGTCGGGCACGTTCATGCGGGGACTACTACATATCGGCCAGACGAATTTCTCGGGGGGACGGGGGGGCGATAAGGCGGCCATGGGACTGAGTCCGTGTCTGGAGTCGCTCGGCTTCGTGTTGGGAAGGCTGAAGACGGGGACGCCGCCCAGAATCAATAGGAGGAGCATCGATTTCTCCAAGTGTGAAGTGCAGCATGGCGATGAGGGGGTCTCTTTCTCGTACGATGAGCCCGAAGAGCGAATGGCGCAGATTCCTTGCCACATCACCTACACAACGCCTGAAACACACGAGGTCATCCGGCAGAATTTACACCGCTCGCCAATGTACGGAAGCGGGACGATCAAAGGCGTGGGCCCCAGATATTGCCCGTCCATCGAGGACAAAGTCGTCCGCTTTGCCGATAAAGATAGACACCAGATCTTTCTGGAACCCGAAGGGCTGACAACCGAAGAGGTCTACGTCAATGGCATCTCATCGTCGCTGCCGTTCGATGTGCAGTTGGATCTGATCCATAGCTGCGTGGGGCTGGAGAAGGCCGAAGTGATGCGGGCAGCTTACGCAATTGAATACGACTTCGTCAAAAGCGATCAGATCTATCCTACGCTGGAGACCAAGCGGGTCGAGGGGCTCTTCCTGGCAGGGCAAGTGAATGGGACGACAGGCTATGAAGAGGCGGCAGGGCAGGGGCTGATCGCGGGGATCAACGCAGCATGTAAGTGTTTGGGCAAAGAGCCGTTCGTCATGAAGCGGAGCGATAGCTACATCGGCGTCATGATCGATGATCTCATTCGGTTTGATTTAAGCGAACCCTATCGGATGTTTACGAGTAGAGCGGAACACCGGTTGTTGCTGAGACAAGACAACGCCGATCTCAGGCTGCGCCCTCTCGCTTATGAATTGGGAATGGTCAGTAGAGAACAGTACGATCGGGCGATCCAGAAACAAGAGACGATCGCCAGTGAAACGGCAAGGTTGAGCAAAGTCTTTAAGACCATCGATGGCAGAGGAACGAGTTTGGCGCAGCTGATCTGCAGGCCCGACTGGACCTATGAGCAGGCGTTGAGGAGTTATCCCGATCAGATGGTCGACTTTGGCCCCGACGTAAATGTGCAAATTGAACTCTATTTAAAATATGCCGGCTACATCGAAAGGCAAAAAAAAGACATCGCCAAACTGGAAGATCTCGACAACGTGCGCATCTCGAGAGACTTCCCCTTTGACCAAGTCGTTGGATTGAGGACCGAGGCGCGCCAAAAGTTTGCCCGCTTCACGCCCGAAAACCTCGGCCAAGCATCGCGCATCTCCGGGATTACCCCCGCCGATATTTCCATCTTGCTCATTGCGCTGCAAAAGAGGTAAAAGAGGAGTTATGTCGAAGCAATTGAGACTCCCCACTCTTTTGATGATTACGGACAATCCCTCCATCCGCTTTTGGGTTAAAAAACACCTCGACGACGATTTCTTCATCATCAACGCAGAGACGGCGGAGGAAGCGCTGGATGCCCTCAATGCGCGGCTCGACTTCATCATCGTCGATGCCGAGCTCGAGGCGTGCGATGCGCTGGATCTGTGCAGACAGATCAGTAAATTGACCCAGAAAGGGCTCGTCCCCATTTTGCTCGTCACAGGACGGCTGAAAAAGTCGTATCGCGATGAGGCCCTCGCATCGGGCGTCACCGATTTCTTAAGCGATCAGTTGGATATAGAGGAATTGCGCCTCCGCATCGCCTCGGGGAAAAAAAATGCCTCTTCTCGCCAGAAAACGGAAGATCTCGCCCTCACTATCAAAGCCCCAAAGATCGGCACTGCATCGCTGAAAAATAAATTTGTCCTCAACGACCAAGCGGTGCGCCTGCTCGCCGCTGCCAAAAATGGGAACATCCCCGTAGCGCTTCTGCTGATGCGCATCGACCAGCACAAAGATTTAAATCTAGAAGAGATCCATCCCCTCTTCTCCGAGTTCGTGAACAGTTTTTTGCGCAAAAACGACCTCCTTTTTCCCTCATCGGAAGGGGGATTCGTCGTCCTCTTATCGAATATGAAGGTGGATAAAGCTCATCTAGTCGCAGAGAGATTGCGCAATGTGATCCAACAGCACCCCTTTTTGACCCGGAGCGGACCCAAACACCTCACCGTATCGATCGCCGTCTCTTCTTTAGAAGCGAGCGAAAAAGGATTCAGCAAGATGATCGCATCGGCCGCTAAATCGTTAAAAACCCACTCAGAAACCAATCTCATCATTTCCCTCGATCAGGAGACCCCATGAAATACGCCTCGCTTTTGCTCCTCGTTGCCCCCCTTCTCGCCCAAGAAGCGGCGCCAACGCCTCCCACTCCCGCCGCCGTTGCCGTCGCTGCTACTCCTGCGCCCGGCGCCAAATGTGTCATCGTGATCGACCCCAAAGTGCGCGGAAGCGACTACATCCAAGCCTTCGATTACCTCCGCAGAGATAAGCCCACGATGAAAATCGTCATCCGCACCACCGGCGGCATGCAGTTCTACAACGTCACCGACCTATCGGCCACCACCGGAGGCACTCTCCTCCTCGTCAAATATCTCTCCAACCAGGGAAACAAAACGCAAATCGTACCCGTCGAAGACATCGTGGAGATCGCCTATTCCGCAACCTAAGATCCATCTCATCCATCTCAACGGCGTCCCCATTTTCGAACAACTGCAGCTGGAAGAGGCCCTCCTCCGCTCGGACGAGAGGAGCTTTTGCATCATCAATCAGGGCTCGCCCCGCGCCATCGTCATGGGTATTTCTGGTCAGCCAGAAGCGCTGCTCAATCTCCCCACGGTCGAACGGGATCAGATCCCCATCATCAAGCGCTTTAGCGGCGGCGGCACCGTCATCGTCGACGAAAACACCCTCTTCATCACCTTCATCATGGCTAAAGAACACATTGACGTCGCCCCCTTCCCCGAGCCGATCCTCCGCTGGTCTGCAGATCTCTACAGAGACGCCTGGAAAATTCCCCAGTTTCACCTCAGAGAAAACGACTATTGCATCGGGGAGAAAAAATGTGGAGGCAACGCGCAGTACATCAAGAAAGACCGGTGGCTCCACCACACCTCGTTTTTGTGGGATTACTCCGAAGAAAACATGGCCCACCTTCGCCTTCCCGAAAAGAGGCCGCAATACAGAAAAGATCGCTCTCACAGCGACTTTCTAACCCGCCTAAAAGTTCACAGTTTAAGTCCTAACACATTGATTCAGAAGCTGAAAGAGACCATTGTAAAGCGGCTTTACATGGAAGAATTCGACCTAGATTCTTGGATTGCGAAGCCCCACAGACAGGCGACAGAGTTGATAAAACTCCGTTGAAAGGGTCCTGGCACTAGCTCAGTCAACCTTTTTCTTATAGGTGGGACCGCTTCCCAGAGGGACCGCTCGGGTCGCGTCTGGCGTCGTGATCCCCTAGCTGAGAACATCGTTGAGGGGCATAGGGTGCCCAGGGTGTCCCTAACAACAGAGAGGAACAATTCTCTCTTAACGCAAGATTAATTTCTACTTTTCAGCGTCGGGCAGGCTGAGAAAGTCTTTGATGGCCTGCTTGGATGCCTCTCTGCCGATGAGGGCGAGCGACTCGGTCAGCGGAATTCCTTTTGGGCAGACGCGGACGCAGTTTTGCGCATTGCCGCAGCCGGCGATGCCCTCTTCGCTCATGGCCACTCGCATCCGCTCCGATTTCTCCATTTTTCCCGTGGGATTCGCGTCAAAAAAGCGCACTTGCGACATCGCAGCTGGGCCCATGAAGTCCGATTTAGCGTTCACTTGTGGGCAAGATTCGGTGCAACATCCACACGTCATGCAAGTGGAGAGAACATACATCGCCTCTTGCACTTCGGGGCTAATCGGCGGGCCAAATTGCCCATTATCTTCATATCCGTCGACAGAGATCCATCCCCGGATCTTTTTCAGCGACTCAAACATCGATGTCCGATCCACTACGAGATCGCGGATCAGAGGGAACTTCGTAAATGGCGCCAAAACAATCGGTTTGTGTCCCGCCTCTTTCAAATAGGTCTCGATGAGAGCGGTACACGCCTGGCGCGGCTTTCCGTTCACAAGCATAGAACAAGAACCACACACCTCTTCCAAACAGCCCGATTCCCAAGCCACAGGCGTTGTCGTTTTTCCCTCTTTCGTGATCGGCCTTTTTTGGATCTCCATGAGAGACGAAATCACATTCGCTTGTGGGTGGCGCTCAAATTCAAATTCCTCCCAATATTGGTGGCCTGTCGTGCCTCTCAAAATGCGGAGTGTGTATCTATTTTCCATTACAGAGGCAGTTGTATATTTTTGGGGATATTCTTCAAAGTCGGTTTACCGGTTTTGACCTGCGCATAGGCTCTCTGTACCGGATCGAGATGGCGCGTGTCAACTGGTTCATAACTCATCACCGGCTCTTCTGGAGCGTAAGTCGCAATCGTGGTTTTCAACCAATCTGCATCATTTCGTTCGGGAAATTCGGGTTTGAAATGCGCCCCTCTAAATTCGTTGCGCAGCAGTGCGCCCTTTACGATCACCAAAGCCACCTCTAACATCGCCCGAAATTGGTGCGCGAAAACGTACGTTTGATTCAACACTGTCCCCCGATCCCCAAGGCCAATATTTTCATAGCGCTGGCGGATCTCTTTGATCTTTTCCATCGCCCTTTCGAGATCGGCATTGTCTCTCTTTACACTCGCGTAGAGAACCATCCAATCGGAGAGTTCATCGTGCAGTTTGTGCACATTTTCAGGGCCATCACAACTCAGTAGATTCCGCTGCATCTGCTGCTCGATCGCCAGCGCATCGCGATAGACCTCCTCGGGAGTCTCTGCATAGCTCGTAGAAAGCGAATCGATGTACCTCGGCACCTCAACGCCCGCCACAAGGCCGCTGAAGATGCACGAGAGGAGGGAATTGGCGCCGAGGCGATTCGCGCCGTGGTATTGGTAGTCCGATTCGCCGATGTTGAAACAGCCCGTTAGATTGGTCATCTGCCTAAAACGGCTCCATCGATCGGGATCATCGGCGGACGGCCAATCGACCCACGCCCCACCCATCGTATAGTGGACCCCCGGGCAGATTTTCATCGGTTTTTTGCGCGGATCATCGCCCGTGAATTTCTGATAGATATCGAGAACCGACTCCAATTTATGTTGGTTCTCAGCGGGCAGGTGAGTGATATCGAGGTAGACCTGCAGTTTCCCATCGACGCCGAGCCCCAATTCGCACACGCGCAAAACCTCTCTAGAGCCGATATCGCGCGGCACCAAGTTGCCAAAAACGGGGTACATCTCCTCGAGAAAATACCACGGCTCTCCCGTCTTGCCGCAAGGCCTCATCTTCCCGTCGGGGAATCGAATCGACTTCGACGAATTGCCAGGCACCCATATGCGCCCCCCTTCGCCCCGCACCGATTCGGAAATCAGCCTCATTTTGTCATTGCCCGGGATGCACGTCGGGTGGATTTGGATGAACTCTCCATTGGCATACTTCATCCCCTGCATATACAATCTGCCATTCGCCGCTCCCGTGCAGAAGGTGGAATTCGTCGATTTCTTATAAATGAGGCCCAATCCACCCGTCGCGATCACCACTGCGTCTGCCTTGAGCACTTCCAATTTCAAATTGAACAGATCGTGCATGACAATCCCGCGAGCTCTCCCTTCGCTATCCAGAATCAGTCGCAAAAACTCGTGATTCTCAAACTTCTCCACCAACCCCGTTGCTTCAAACCTTCTCACCTGTTCATCGAGTGAATAGAGCAATTGTTGCCCTGTCGACGCGCCGCAAAACGCCGTCCGGTGGTAAAGAGTCCCACCAAACCGGCGAAAATCGACATGCCCCTCCGGCGTCCGGTTGAATGGGCAGCCGATCCGGTCCATCATCCGCAAAATCCCTGGCCCCGCCAAACACATCTCCAGAATCGGAGGCTGATTGGCCAAAAAATCTCCCCCCTTGATCGTGTCGTACGCGTGGATGATCGGGGAATCGTCCTCTCCCTTCAAGTTGACCGCGATATTGATCCCTCCCTGCGCGCACACCGAATGGGACCTTCTCACCTTCGTCACCGAGATCAGCTTGACATGGCACCCCTTTTCGGCCAACTTCATGGCGCACGAAAGTCCCGCCAATCCCCCTCCGACAACGATCACCTCTTTCCTCTTCTTATTAACCCGAGCTGTCAATAGGTGACAATCGGCTTGCTGCGACTTCGCCATATCGATCCTCCTCCTCGGCCTAGCCTTTGGCTATGGCCCTTCGTCGTTCGGAGCGCTTCGCTTCGATCTGGCTTTGTCTCGCTAGCGCCGATTGTTACCACCTATTGACCTCTCGGGTTAATATCCATCATGACCGAAGATTCAACCAGTAGCTGCCCCAAATGGCAGCCAAGCCCAAGAACGCAAGCACGCCCACGCCCACCCAGCAAAGCGGGATGACCGCCCTCTGCGACCTATAAGACAAAAGCGCTCCCCACGTGATCAGCGACGTCCAAAATCCATTGAACGCATGGAACGCCGCAGCCAACACAAAGATCGTATAGAACACGCACATCGGAAAACTCTTAAACGTCTCGCGCACCATCAACAACATCGCCTTCCCGGGCGACGGCGCCGACGCCAACACCCAATCGCCCTCTCCCTCAATCCTCACGCCGATCCTCTCGGCCAAAGAAGCGAGCCCCGCATCGCGTCCCACCTCCACGACGTACCTTCCCTCTACCTCTCGTGGAAACTGCACAAAGCGCATCTGCACCACGTGGCCAACAATGCCCACCAGCAAGATCCACGAAGTCCATCTCTGCCACCTAAAGGCCCGATTCCGCCCGTACGGCAACGAAGGCGCGCCTCCATTCCCCCGCCCCGCATTGTTCTTCGCCTCAAAAATCCGCTTCACGCCCCAATAACCATGCACCACCAATGGAATGCCGATCAGCGTAATCTCGACCACCTGCAAATAAGGCAACGCCTCGAGGATATTGACCAATCTGATGAAGCCGATCCCATCTTCGCCGAGCCAAAGCGTCGCCTGCGAATTGACGATCAAGTGGATGAACAAATAGAGGACGAGCCACAGTCCCATCAATGAATGGACTCTGCGCCAAATGAATGTGTGCGAAATCGTCTCCATGCGGCCGGTCATACACGCCCCCTAAAGAGATTTTTTAATCTCTATGGCACTATTTGACAACCTTCTTTTTTAACCCAGAATGGCCGTTCCACAGTTTCGATAGAAAGATCAACCTATCGGCCTTGTTGCATAATTCTTCGCTGTGAGACGGTTTAATAACCACCGAGCACACCGAGATCACCGAGAAGAGGAAAAAGGACCTAAAATCCCCTCGGTGCTCTCGGTGATCTCGGTGGTTAATTTGATTTATGCAACAACACCAATGTAAAGCGGCTTTACATGGAAAAGAGGCGGGAGGCGTTTTCGAAGGTCGCGCGGGCCACTTCTTCGGGCGAAATCCCTTTGGCTTGGGCTATGTGGTGGGCCGTTTCGGGCAAGAAGGAGGGCTCGTTTGGCTTGCCTCTGCGACTCTGGGGAGCGAGATAGGGAGTGTCCGTTTCGATCAGCAACTGCTTCAGCGGCGCCATCTTCGCCACTTCTCGCAACGCCTCGCTCTTCTTAAACGTCACAATGCCGCTGAGC